>NZ_APNG01000008.1:0-174481 GCF_040361255.1 Salinisphaera sp. T5B8
GGGTGCCGCCTCCTTCAATCGCTCATACACCAGAAATGAGCGTAGCTCCCGCCACGACCGAGATCAGCTGTAAGAACGTGGGATCGGTGATCAGGTCGCGATGACGCCGTGCGAGCGGGCGCAGGATGTCGTGGACGAGATGCCAGGTATCCGAGTAGGCCGGATCGCGGATCGGCAGGGTAAAGCTGCCGTTGTGCATGAGGTACAGGCCGGGTTCGATCTCGAACGGGTGGGCGTTGCAGGCGTTGACGTCGCCATGGGTCCGGCGGCGCAGGTGAATAGCCAGCTCGGAATCGGTATGCGAGCGCAGAAAGTCGATGGTGCGCGTGGCGTCGACATCCACATGGCGTTCGAGCACGGTTTCGCCGCTCCCGGTATGGCCCATCACGCCCCAGCCGTCGGCGTTGTGCCGGGCAGCCGATTGGATGATCGGCTCCGGGACGGCGACGCCGGCGGGTTTGTGGATCAATACGCACATGGTCGTCGTTCTCCATCCGGCCGACGCCTGGATCAGGCTGAATTGATGGCCTACTGTTTCGTGCACGGGCCGCAATGCCTGAATAGTCATCGCGAGGCGCCCGAAAAGCTTTAAGGGAATATAGAGCAGGTTGTATATTCCTAAAAAATATTGATTTGCGATATTGATATGCAAAACAGCGATAAAGGCGGCGGCGTAGAAACATCGCAATCTCGATTGCTTCTGGCGCAATGCACGCCCCCACACGATGAACAACGCCGCCGACGACGAGCTGGTCGATCTCGGCCGCTGCGCGCTGCTGGGCGAGAACGCGGAGTCAACGTCGTAGTCGTGACGCAATGCAGACGTCAGGCATAAAAAAGCCGGCCAAGCGGCCGGCTTTCTTGCGTTACGAGCGGGGCCGAAGCCCGGTCGTGTCAGCGATCAGTGACGCTCGCGCACGATATTGAGCATGCGGCGAATCGGCTCGGCGGCACCCCAGAGCAGCTGATCGCCCACGGTATAGGCGGCCAGATACTCGTCGCCCATGGCCAGCTTGCGCAGGCGGCCCACCGGGATGGTAAGCGTGCCCGACACGGCAGTGGCAGTGAGGTTTTCCAGCGTGGCCTGCTTTTCGTTGGGTACGACCTTCACCCATTCGTTGTGCTCGGCGATGCGCTGTTCGATTTCCTCGATGGAGACGTTCTTCTTGAGCTTGATGGTGAACGCCTGGCTATGACAGCGCATCGAGCCGATGCGGACACACAGCCCGTCCATGGGAATCGGGTTGCCGTCGCGGCCGAGGATCTTGTTGGATTCGGCGCCCGCCTTCCATTCTTCCTTGGACTGGCCGGTTTCCTCGATGAGGGTATCGATCCACGGCAGGGCCGAGCCGGCCAGCGGGAAGCCGAACTGTTCCACCGGGAAGTTCGGGTCGCGCATCTTGGCGGTCACGTCGCGGTCGATATCCAGAATCGCCGAGGAGGGCGTATCCAGCTGGTCGGCCACGACATCGCGCAGCTGGCCCATCTGTACGAGCAGCTCGCGCATATGCTGGGCGCCGGAGCCGGAGGCGGCCTGATAGGTCATCGCACTCATCCATTCGATGAGATCGGCTTCGAACAGGCCACCCAGGCCCATGAGCATGAGGCTGACCGTGCAGTTGCCGCCGCAGAACGTCTTGGTGCCGCGATCGAGGTTCTTTTCGATCACATCACGGTTGACCGGGTCGAGCACGATGGTCGAATCCTCGGCCATGCGCAGCTTGCTGGCAGCATCGATCCAGTAGCCGTCCCAACCGGCGTCGCGCAGCGGCTGGTACATCTCGCCGGTGTAGTCGCCGCCCTGGCAGGTCATGATCACGTCCATGGCCTTGAGCGCATCGACGTCCTTGGCGTCCTGCAATGCCGGCACATCCTTGCCGATGTCCGGGCCGGGCTGGCCGGCCTGCGACGTGGAAAAGAACACCGGCTCGATGCCGTCGTAATCGTTTTCATCGAGCATGCGCTGCATGAGCACCGAGCCCACCATGCCGCGCCAACCAACGAACCCTACTTTAAGCATGCTTTAGCAACCTTTTCTAAGCGTGATTGATACACGTTCGTGCTTGGACATCAGTCTAACGTGAATCGCCGCTCGGTTCCGCCCATCCGCGGCCAAGCGTCGCGTGTGCGGTGTGGATGCCGGCTCGCCGGTTTTCGGCGTTCAGCGGCGTTCAGGTCGCCGTTACGGATCGGTGCCCGTGGCTGATCGCCGTCCGTCCCGGCGGGCTCGGCGCGTCGCCGGTCGACCCGGCCTATTGAATTAAAAGGGAATATCGCGGCGCGCACCGGAGATGAACTACGCTGCATTAAAAATATCAATAGATAATTTTTGACATGTCAAAAAAATACGTTCAACCTCCGACCGATCCCGATATGCCGTAACAGGAGTGCGCACGGTGGCGATTGATCCGATGTTTCGTCCCGAGAATTGGCTGGCGCAGCGAACGCCTGCGTTCGAGGGGGCCCGGCTTTCGTCCCGCTATCTGTCCATGCGGGACGGCATTCGGCTGGCGCTGGACGTCCATCTGCCCGGCGCTCGCCCTGCAGCCCACGATCGCTTTCCCGTCGTGGCTTTCTTCACGCCTTACTACCGGCGTATGAAACTCAAACCCGGCGCGCCGGCGGATACCGAGGCCTGCCCGAATATCGCGGTGTTCCGGTCGTTGCTACTGGCGCGCGGCTATGCGCTGGTGGCGGTCGACGTGCGCGGCAGCGGGGCATCGTTCGGCGCGCGTACCGGGCTGCGTTCGCCCAACGAGCGGGGCGACTATCTCGAGATCGTGGAATGGATCAGCCAGCAGCCCTGGTGCAGCGGTTCGATCGGGGTGACGGGTATTTCCTACCTGGGGGCGGCGGCCGATTTCACCGCTTCGTGGGCGCATCCGGCGGTCAAGGCGATCGTGCCGCATTCGGCGGTCTGGGATACCTGGTCCAACCAGCTGTATCCGGGCGGGGTCATGTGCCGGCGGCTGGTCAAGGAATACGGCAACCTCATGGAGGCGCTGGACGACGACGCCGCCGAGGATCGCGCCAAGTTCCCCTATTTCCGGGGCGATCATTTCGACGGGCCGGCACCGGTCGACGACGATGTCGACGAAACACAGCTCAACGCCGCGCTCGAAGACCATGTCGCCAATTTCGATATGGCCGATTTCGTCCACCAGCTGCCGTTTCGTGATCGCGCGTTACATACGGTTCCCGATTTCACGTCGGCGATCATCAGCCCTTATCACTATGCCAACCGTGCCGCCGACGCGCAGACCGCGGTCTATACGATTTCCGGCTGGTTCGATGGCCACTACTCGCGCGGCGCCGCACTGCGTTTCAACTGGCAGCAGAATCCGCACAAGCGCCTCATGCTCGGCGCCTGGGATCATGGTGCGCGCACCGGCATCAGCCCGTTCGCGCACGACCCGGCGCCGCAATCCAAGGCGCTGGCGGAAACGCTGCGTTTTTTCGACGAACATCTGATGGGCCTGGAGACAGGGCTGGCCGACGAGGCGCCCGTGCACTACTACACCGTGGGCGAGGAGCAGTGGAAAACCGCTGAAACCTGGCCGCCGGCCCAGGTCGAGGCCCGTACCTTGTACTTGCAGGCCGATCATCGCCTGGGCGAGGCCGCGCCGACGGCGGGCGCCGAGGCCGATCGCTATGTCGGCGACTACCGGTGCGCCAGCGGCAACCAGTCCCGCTACAACCGCCTCTATGCCCAGGATGTGACCGATTATTACGGCGACTGGGACGGGCGCGATGCACGCATGCTCTGCTACACGAGCGCGCGCTTCGATAGCGCCATGGAACTGACCGGCCACCCGGTCGTGCGCCTGTTCGTGGCAAGCGACACGGAGGATTGCGCGCTGTTCGTCTATATCGAGGATATCGATACCGAAGGCCGTGCACACCACGTCACCGAAGGCGTATTCCGGGCGCTGCATCGGCGTATCTCACCCGGCCCGGCGAACATTCCGCAGATCGGTCCGAGCCATAGTTTCGATGCGCGTGATGCGCGTTATCTCACCCCCGGCGAGTACAGCGAAATCGCTTTCGATCTGTTGCCGATTTCGTGGCTGTTCAAGCCCGGCCACCGCCTGCGTGTGGCGATCGCGCTGGCCGACAGCGACCATTTTTCACGTATTCCGGACGGGATCGTGCCGACGATTGATGTGGCGCGTCATGCCGGTCGGGCTTCTCATATCGAACTGCCGGTAATGCCGCGCGATTGACGTCGCGTGGCCCGGGGCGCGTACCAGGTGAGGGCCAGCGTCGATGCCCCGGATGTCGGATTTGTAATAACCAGACCTCAAAACGGGGGCTTTTCATGCAATTGTTGACACGGCTTTGTTTGCGGTTCGTCCAGACCTGTCTGCCCAACGCGATGTTGCTCGCGATCGGCCTGACGCTGGTGGTATTCGTGCTCGGCCTGACCGTCGAGGGCCAGAGCGCCTACGTCATGCTCAACGGTTGGGGCGACGGTTTCTCCAATCTGTATAAATTCGCGATGCAGATGAGCCTGATCCTGCTCACCGGCTTCGTGATCGCCAAGAGTCCGTCGGTCGGGCGCATGATCGACCGTCTGGCCGAGGTCCCCAACAATCCCGCCCAGGCCGCCGGCCTGATCGCGGTGGTCTCGATGGTGACGTTCTATATCAACTGGGGCTTCGGCATGATCGTCGGCGCCTTTCTGGCCCGCGAAATGGGACGCCGGGTCAAGGGCCTGCATTTTCCACTCGCGGTGGCCGCCGCCTATTCGGGCGAGATCATTCGCGGTACCACGGCATCGATTCCGTTGCTGATGGCCTCGGAGGGCAATTTCATGCAGGACGTGGTCGGTGTCGTGCCGATCACCGAAACACTTTATTCCTGGTGGAATATCCTGCTGTCGCTGATGCTGCTGGTCCTGCTTTATGTCGTCTATACGCGGGTGCGGCCTGATGTCGACGAAATCAAGCAGTTCCAGGGCGAGGCGCTCGATAACGAGGTGGAAGCGGTCGATACCCGCGATATGCCCTGGGCCGAGAAGCTCGAACATTACCGCCTGCCCAATATCCTGCTGGCACTGCTGCCGCTGGGCTATCTGGTGATCAACTTTCACGAGCTGGGTTTCACCCTGAGCCTGAATCTGGTCATCCTCATCTTCCTGACCATCGGGCTGTTGCTGCAGCCGAGCCCGGCGAGTTTCGGCATGGCGATCAAGGAAGGCGTGCTGTCGTGCCGCGGCATCATCATGCAGTTTCCGCTGTATGCCGGTATTGCCGGCATGGTCAAGACATCGGGGCTCGCCGACAGTCTGGCCATGTGGTTCGTCGAGATCGCCAACGTCCACACCTTTCCGATTCTCACCTTCATTTCTGCCGGCCTGATCAACATCATGATTCCGTCCGGTGGCGGTCAGTGGGCCATACAGGGCCCGATCATGCTCGAAGCCGCCAAAGCCATCGGCGCCGATATTCCGCAGACCATCATGGCTTTCACCTGGGGCGATGCCTGGACCAATCAGATGCAGCCGTTCTGGGCGCTGCCGCTACTTGGCGTGGCCGGTCTGTCGGCACGCGACATCATGGGCTATTGCGTGATGTGGACGTTGATCTGCGGGGTGACCATTATGTCCGTGTTCGTACTATTGTCGGCCATGTGACCCGGCGCGGGCGGGTGCCACTGCAATGTTAAAGTGGCGCCTGTCGCCGCCCGGCGGCGCGATCATGGCTCGACGGACACGCGTGCATGCGACAACCCCAGAAGCACAGCCTCAATGCACAGGCATTCGCGACGCTTAGAGGCGATATCGTCTCCTGCACCTTGAAGCCCGGCGCGACCATCAGCGAAGCCTGGCTGGCCGAGCATTACCCGCTGGGTAAGGCCGCGATCCGGCACGCGCTGGCACGACTGACCCAGCAGGGGCTGACCATCAATCAGGGGCGGCGCGGCTATACGGTCGCGCCGATCACCATCAAGAGTATTCGCGACAGCTACCAGGTGCGTCGTTTGATCGAGCCGGAGCTGTGCCGGTTGGTCGCCGGGCGGCTGGATGCGCAAACGCTGGCCCAGCTGCACGAATGCAGCGCGGCCAGCTATGACCGCAGCGACGCCGCCGAAATGGTTGCGTTTTCCGAGGCCAATCACCGCTTTCATTGCCTGATCGCCGAGGCGGCCGGCAATCAGCGGCTGACGCGTCTGATGCAGGAGCTGTCCGACGATCACCTGCGTATCGCCTATGTGAGCATGTTTCACGGCCAGTCGGGTCGGCACTGGAGCGAAGACCATGCCCGCATCGTGACGCAGCTGGAAGCCGGTCAGGCCGAACATGCGGCCCGCACGATGCGCGAACATCTCGAAGCCAGCGAACAGGCCACGCTGGACGCGGTACTCAATCTGCCGGACTTGCTTGAGACGTCGCTGACTTAGTATCCATCGCGGCCCGACCTGGCGTGCGATGCCAGGTCGGGCTGCGTCCTTGATGCGGCGTTTGTCCCAGGTAGCCGCACCCAGACGTCGCCGCGACTTAACCGCCGTTGTGCGCTAACGCGGGCCTAGTTCTGGAGTTCCTCGCAATGCGCGTCGGTCCAGGCCTTGAGCTCGTTGAGTGCTGCCTCGAAGCGGGGGGATTCCAGCGGGGCGTGGCCGGGGTGGTGGCGCAGCACGTCGGCCATGGTGTTCATCTGCTCGCGCGGCGTGTCGGCATGGACTTCGCGGGCGGCCTCGGAGATGCTGTCGGCGATTTCCCGAAGCTGCTCGTTGTCGACTTCCACGCTGCCCGGCACCCCGAGGGCAACCACGGGCAGCAGCCCGGCGGCGGTGGTCAGGCAGTCCTGCATGCGACCCGGACCCATCTTGGAGAGTCGTTTCATGCCCTCGGCGGATTTTTCGCTCATCTGCGGCGATTGCGTGCCCGTGCTCGTGAGCAAGTCGTCGATACGTGACTTGTGCTTGTTGTAGAAGTCGACGTTGCGCTGGACCAGCGGCGGCATGCCCGGTGCCTGCCCATTGCCCTGGGTGACGAACGCGTTCACTTGCGCGAGCACCAGCGACATATACGCGCGTACATAGCTGCGCCCGTCGAAGTCATGGCGCGCGAGCAGTGCCCGTTTGCGCGGATCGGCGTCGAGCCGATCGCCGGCCTGCTCGATCGAATCCGCCATGTTGTTCGCCTGGGGCTGGGTATCATCGTCGCCGAGTGCGTCGATCTCGTCGCTGGCTTCGACGTCGGCCTCGACCGCTTCCAGACGCGACAGCAGGTCTTCGCTCAGAGGCATAATCGGTGGGCCGTCGGCGTTCGTCGCCCTGTTCGGCGCAGATGAATCCGGCCCCGGCTGACTATGGCCAACGAGCCAGCTCAAAACCAGCAACACGGCCACGGCCGTTTGTATCGCACGAATATGACGCATCAAGGCTCCTGTTCGGTTGGATCGAAACCGAGAGCCTGTTGTACGTCGCGGCCGGCGTCCAGGCTAGCTGGCCAGATCAATACATTGCGCGTTAATTACTGTTTCGACAAAGAAAAGTCCAGACGGGCCGATACGTCGATCATACGCGCTGGCTTGTCGTCACAGACCGGGTTGGCGCCGCACCGGCCGCGTCCATCAACTGGGTCCGTAGCCGGGTCGACGCGTCAGCCAGTCTCGGCTCAGCCGGTTTCCCCAAGCTGCGCTCGTAAACGCGCATTTTCGGCTTCGAGTTCGTGTACCCGCGCTTCCAGTTCGGCGATACGGCTCGGCGCCGAGGTCCCATCGCCGCGGGCCGCGGCCGTCTTCTGGGCATGGGCTGCGATATCCACCGGCCCGCAGAGCTGATGCATGAACTCAGCTTCCTTGCGACCAGGCGTACGGGGTAGCTGAACGAACAGCGCATGGTCGTCGTCGCCGAGCAGTTCGTTGACCGCGGCCGTCACGGCGGCGTTGTCGTCGAAGATGTGCAGCCGGCCGCTGCGTGCGCGCAGCTCGCCGGGTGTCTGCGGCCCGCGCAGCAGAAGGAGGGTAAGCACGGCGTACTGGCCCTGGGACAGCTGCAGGTCGTTGTAGGTGGTATTGCACAGACGCTGCTTGTATTTTTCGACGCCGTTTTTGAAGTTCTCTTCTATATGGACGAGGCTGCGATCGCGTAGCGCGCGGGCCGCGCGCTGAACCTCGGCCGGCTTGAGTGCCATGACCGGATCGCGCGAGGACTTCTGGTTGGCTGCATTGGTCAGCGCGTTGAGCGTGAGCGGATACTGGTCCGGCGTGGTGACGGCCTTTTCCATCAGGCAGCCGATGATGCGGGCTTCGGTGGCGGTGAGTTGAGGCAGCATGAATCTCTCGCAACGGGGGAAATCGAAAGCGCGCAGGCGCTGCCAAGAGTCTAACGCGCGTTGCTCGATCCACCGGCGGCGATAGGCATAAAAAGTTCCTCGCCCATGACCGGGCGATGCAGCCCGGATCGCAAGCAAGACGCAGGCGCGATCGTCGCCATGCGCAATGTGTTTGAGCAGCTCGCTCGTTCTTGCCCTTGCACATGCGGGGAGGGGCGGCTGCCAACGACTATCGACGACGTGGCGATTCAACGCTTGTTGCAGAACGCCGGATCATCGCAATTCCGGATGATCAGTCTTATGGCGTGTGAGGGTAGACTGCCGGCCTGCCGCGGTGTGCGACAGGCCGGCCCGACCGACTCAGTCGACAGAGAGGTCCGCCGGCACGACATAGAGGTGGTTACCGTCAATAGTGTTGCTGTCGAGCATCTTCTGCTCCAGCGCTCCGCTGGACGTGGACCAGGTGGCGAAGTCATCGTCGTTGAGCACGCCGAGCGAGTTGCTGTCGATCACCCAGAGCCCTTCCATCTTGTCGTGGGGGTAGCTCACCTGGGCGACCATATCCACCACCAGCTGCTTGTCCACCGGGACGATGTTGTAGGCGGCCAGGCCGGCCCAGCCGTTTGCCTGCACCACTTCCTCCAGGGTCTTGCCGCCGATGGTCAGGCCCAGCTCGGCGTCCTGACTCAGGTCACCGCCTGTGGCCAGGGTTTCCAGATTGGTGCCGGTGCTCAGATCAATGCGGTACACCGTTTTCTGGGCGGCCGGGTTGGCCGCGTCCGCACCTTTCGGGCCGCCATACAGGAAGCTGCCGTCGCGCTCGATCACCAGGAACTGGGTCGCGCTCAGCGCCGCCAGCTCGGAGTTTGAATTCTGGTTTTTCTCCTGCTTGTACAGGTACTGGCCGATGCTGCCATCGTCGAGGTTGATGGTCACGATGCGGGTGAGATCCAGGTCACGCACGCCCTTGTCCGGGTTGTACATGGTGGACTGCATGATGCCTACCAGGGTCTTTTCGTCCGGGGTAATCGCCAGCCCTTCCATGCCACGGTTGGCACGACGATTGGCGAACTCCGCCGGCAGGGTGTAATCGTCACGGTCGTCATCGGCGAACGGGTTGATACGGCCGATTTCCTTGCCATCGGCATCGAAGTGGACGATGTGCGGGCCGTATTCGTCGGACACCCAGAAGGTGCCGTCACTCAGCGCTACCAGGCCTTCGCCATCGAGTCCGTAATCGTCCAGGCGCAGCGGGTTGCTCTCGGCGTCGTAGGGCTGGGTCGGATCTTCCAGGATCGGAGAGCCATCGGCGTTGTAGGGCGTTTCGCCGGTGCCGCCGAGGGCACTGCTGTTGGGCAGGCCGGTGATCAGCGTGCCATCCGGGCGCTTGAGCAGAACGGTATCGAGCAGCACCACCTTGCCCTCGGCGGTCACTTCGAAGTGACCAATGCGAGGCGTGTAATTCGGGGTCGGGAACTTCTTGCCCTTGCCCTGACTGCCGGTAAAGCTGGCATTGGGGCCACGGTCGGTGAGCGCATAGAAACGGCGGCTGTCGGCCGGGTCGCCGGTCATGGCCGAACCGAAGCCCCCGTTGCGCACCTCGAAGGGCTGTTGGGTATTGGCATCGATCAGATCGGAGCGCAGCACCGTGTAGGGCAGGTCCACGCCTTGTGCCGGAACGTCGTCGGCGGGCGAAGTCGTCGACGCGTCCGTACGGCGCTCGTTATCGGATGAGTCGCTATCACAGCCGGAAAGTAGAGCGGCGAAGATCATCGAGGCGGTCAGGGTTTTCTTGAACACGGGCACGGTCCTTGGTGTTTTTCTCGGGCGGAGGTTCAGGGCTGACAGAAGGTTCTGTCGTACTGGTAGACAAACCGGGTCTTGGTCTGGCCATCGGGCTTGACCCAGTCGCTCAGGCCACGCAGCGCGTCAAAAGCCTGGCGAGCCCGATTGACGACCTTGCGGGTGTAGTCCGCGGACGGGTCTTCGTACTTGAAGGAAATCTCGGCCACTGCCGGTGCCTGGTCGCCGGAGGGCGCGCCCGCATACCAGAGCGTGATGCTGATCTCGGCATCGTGCTGGCCCAGGTCGATGTCCACATTGCGGTACACGCGCTCGGTGACGGTCAGCGCACCGACCACGGACAGGGCGAGGTCATCATCCAGGCCGTAGTCATCCTCGAACCCGGGGAAGTGCGCATGGATATCGTCCATGCGATTGAGCTTGCGGGTGTTGGGCGCTTTGGTTGAGTGGCTGTACACCACTTTGAAAGGTATATCGCCCGTGGCGCCGACATCCGCTTCCAGTTTGCTTTGCGCACCGTGGGTGCTGGAAGAAAGATCCTCGAAATCCGCGATGTACCGATCCGGGCTGCGAAATTTCAGTGTGACTTCGGAATCGCCGTCCTCTATCCGCTCGCGAAAGCTGTAGCCGAGTTGATCGAGTGCGCAGGAGTCGGCGGTGTCGAAAAAACGCACCTGCCGGTCGTGGTCCAGGGTGGCAGTGCCGATCACGTCCCGGTCGATGGCCTCTTCGATGGCCGGTCTGGCCGTCTGCATGAGGTCCAGTACATCACGCTGTTCGTTCTGGTACTGGAACCGGCTGGCATCGAGCATCAGTTTGTATTCGCGCGAAATCACATCCGGATTGGCCTGCACCGGAATCGCGGTCAGCACGCCGAGCATCCCCAATGCAGCGGCGAAAAACACTTTCATTGTTGTCGCCCCCTCAGGCCCCGCCCATCCTGCCGTACAGACTGCGACGGGAGTCTAGGCAGCGAAAATGACGCGTTCATGACCGGGGCGTGAAAGACGACACGGTTTCGCGATGCGCAAAAAGCAGGGTCTTGCCAAACGGACGCGAAGCCGGTGGGTTGAAACGATGCTCGTGGCCGCTTATTGGAAGGCGGCGCGCTCCCCGGCATTCGATCCGATCAGCGGGACAGCCTCGAGCAACGGCGTATGCGTAGGGCCGCTACGCATCCAAGAGCGCGACAGCGGCTCACACAGCGCCGCTGCCGCTGCGCAGCACAGCGACAGCGGCGCCACTGTGCGCCGAGCAGAGGCGGTGTCGTTGGGGCTTAGCCCTTACTGTCGCTACCGTTTTTTAGTGCGCCTGAAATAGCTGCCCGGATATCGTGGCGGTGGGGGCAACCCAGGCTGGGTGGGGTGGTTCAGAGGCCGAGTTGAACGAAGAAGTAGCCCCACAGCCCGCCGGCGATGACGAGCATGGCGATCAGCGCGATCCAGACCCGGCGGTATTCGCGGATCAGCGATGCGCCGCTGGCATCCTCGGCCAGAAAGCGGCCGATGGTGATCTCGGCCATGCGCTGGCCTTTCATTTCCTCGAAGCGCTCGAGTTCGTAGGCGCTGGGTTTGAAGGTCAGGCACAGCACGATGAGCGTGATCGTGCCCAGGGCGAAGGCCATCATCAGGTTGTCGATGCCGGCCGGATAGCTGATCAGCTCGTGGCGTTCCAGCTCGCCCAGCACGATGAAGCTGATCGACCCCACCAGCATGCAGGCCAGCACCGCTGGCGCACTCGCCCGGTGCCATTTCATCGCCGCAACAATCGTCGGCAGCCAGGCCACCGCGAAGATCGAGCCGGCATAGATGGAAATCCAGTAGATGCCGGCGGGCCGGGCGATGGCGATCACGCAGACGATAACGGAGACGATTACCTGCGAAATACGCCCGGCGAGCACGCTGTTTTTCTCGTTCAGCTTCTTTTCGAACAGCTTTTCGTAGAGATCGCGCGCCAGGGCGAACCCGGTGAGCACGAACAGCGTAGACGCCGTCGACATGATCGAGGCCATCAGACCCGCCAGGCCCACGCCAGCCAGTACCGGGTTGGTGTGATCCATGAAGCCCACGATCATGGCACGGTCGGCCGGCTCGATGCCGGGCTGGATGACCTGCATGGCGGATGCCGCGAGATACACCATCAGCTGCATCGCCGGGGCGAAGAACACGCCGATGATCGCGACCTTGAGAATCACGAAATCGTTCTTGGCCGGGAATACACGCGACACCAGCGCTGGCGTACAGGCAAAGAACAGAATCCAGACCAGGAACTGCGAGATCGACCAGCTCAGGTCGCGATGGTCGGCCCCGGCCAGCGTCCAGTAGCCGGGCAGCCGCTCACCCAGATCGCGAATACTGTCCATGCCGGCCTGATCGATGAGCATCGGCGAGATCACGAACGCGATCGCCAGCATGGTGAAGAACATCATGGTGTCGGTATAGACCACGCCATACATGCCCGACAGGCTGCAGAAGATCATCAGCGCGAAGGTAAAGGCGATGATGATCACCGGGAACGGCACGTCGATGATTTCGGCGAGTACCAGCCCCGCGCCGATGAGCTGGATGATGCCGTAGCCGAGCAGGCCGACGACCATGAGAATGAGCGCGACCACGCTCACCCATTTGTTGTTGAAGCGCCGATCGAAGAAATCCATCATCGTGCGGCATTCCATGGCCTTCATCTTGCGCCCGATCCAGACCACCGCGATCAGCGTGCCCAGCCACGCGCCGAACGAGCCCAGCGCACCGATGACCAGCGGGCCTTCGCTATAGGAAATCCCGGCGATGCCCATGAGCGTGACCGCGCTCAGAAAGGTCGCCGCCAGCGTGCCGGTGAGCAGCAGCGTCGAGCCCTGTTCGCCCATGACATAGAAGTCGTCCCGATTCTTGATGAAACGGGTCAGCCCGGCGGCCACGATGACGTAGGCCGCCAGCACGGCGACGAATATGGTGAGTGTGATGTTCATGGTCGCTCCCCCGAGATGCGCTTAGCGCTTGTCGCCGTGTTCGCGCTTGAGGCGCGCGATGGTCGGGCGGTATTCGCGCAGCAGAATCGCGGCCACCACCACGCAACAGATCACGGTGGTCAGCAGCGCATTGCCGAACAGCATTAGAACGTAGGGTTTGAAATCCATGGGTTTTCCTCGTTGGGTTAGACCGCTCGGGCCTCAGACGCGCCCGGCACGGGCCAGCGCGGCGTTGAGCAGTACATCGGCGGCCTGTTTGGCGTGCTCGGGTTCGATTGATTCGGCTTCGTGATGGCTCAGCCCGTCGGCACAGGGAATGAATACCATGGCCGTGGGGCAGTGTCTGGCCAGATGGAAGGCATCGTGGCCAGCGCCGCTGATCATGTCCTGCCAGGATAGTTTCAGGGCCTTCGCGGCCTCGCGCACATGGCCCACACAGGCTTCATCGAAGGGCAGGGCCGGACTGCGCCAGTGTAGCGACAGCGCGTGATCCACGCCGCGGGCCGTGCCGATACGATCGAAGCGTTCGCCGATCGCCTCGATCGCCGCATCGACCACGGCGTCGTCGGGGTGGCGCAGATCGAGGGTGAAATGCACATCGGCGGCGATCGTATTGCGCGAGGCGTGGGGAATATCGATCTCGCCGATCGTGGCCAGCAGGCCGTCGACACCGGCAACGTAGTCCTCGACCGCCGTGATCGCAGCGCTGGCAGCAAACAGGGCGTCGCGGCGCAGCGCCATCGGCGTGGTACCGGCATGGCCGGCCTTGCCGCCAAAATGAATATCCAGCCAGCGAATCGCCTGGCCGCCGGTAACCACGCCGATGGTCTTTTCGTTATCTTCGAGTACCGGGCCCTGTTCGATATGGGCTTCGAAATAGGCGTCGATCGGCCGGGCGAGGGCCGCGTCGCCGGCCTCGCCGGTCGCTTCGAGACTCTCGGCCACCGTTCGTCCGTTCGCATCCGCCCGGGCCAGGCCGGTATCGAGCGCCATCGCGCCAGTGAATACGGACGAACCCAGCATCGCTGGCGTGAAGCGCGCGCCTTCCTCGTTGGTCCAGTTGGCGATCTCGATCGGCGCGACAGTGTCGATATCGTTTTCGTTGAGCGTGCGTACGGCTTCGAGTGCGGCCAGCACGCCCAGCACGCCATCGAAACGCCCGCCCTTGGGCTGGGTGTCCAGATGGCTGCCGAGCACGACCGGCGGTTTGTCTTCACGGCCGGCGCGGCGGGCGAACAGATTGCCGATCGCATCGCGGGTAACGGTGAGATCTTCGGCTTCGGCCCATTGCACGAACAGGGCACGACCGGCTGCATCTTCCTCGCTGAGTGCCAGCCGGCTGCTGCCGCCGTTGGCGGTGGCGCCGATTTCGGCCATCGCCATCAGGCTTTGCCACAGTCGCTTGCCGTTGGTTTCGAGCATGAAGTCTTCCCGGATAAAAGCGGCGCCGCGGCGCGGGCCACGCGTTCGCAAACGCCGTGGCGTGCCGTCATGGCGATCGAATCGATTGCACGGCATAGGGCGCGGCCATGCCCGGCGCGCTCGCTATGTCTTTTTCATCTAGCGGTACACACGCGCCATGAGTCAAAGCACGCGATATTATTCGAATTATTAGTATGGCTAATAATAAAGTGAATACCGATATGCATGACGCCCCCGATCAGCCGACGTCGGCGAGCTGCGAGCACGGCAAACGCGCCCTGGCCGCCCGGCTGGACTGGAACCTCATCCGCACGTTCGTCGTGGTCGCCGACGAACTCAATCTCAGCCGGGCGGCCGAGCGCCTGTTCGTGACCCAGCCGGCGGTCAGCCAGGCGCTCAAACGCCTGCAATCACAGCTTGGCTATACGCTGGTGCAGCGGCGCGGGCCGCAGATCGCGCTGACCGCGGCGGGCGAGGAGGTGCATCGGATCGCACGCGGCGTATTCGCCGACGTCTCCAGCCTGGAAATGCCGGCCGGCGATTCCCTCGATCAGGTGGTCGGCCGGGTCAAGCTGCTCACCGTCAGCCGGATGCATTCGCGCCGTTACAACGAATTTCTGGCTGATTTTCATCGTCGTTATCCGCGTGTGGAGTTGGAAATCGAGGTCCTGCGGGGCCACGATCTGTTGCTGGCGATGCGCCAGAATACGGCGTCGTTCGGCATCGGGCTGTGCCGGGTCGATACGCCGCCGATCGAGCGCCGCCTGATCGTGCCCCAGCGGTATGCGCTGTTCTGCGGGCCGCCGCATCCGCTCTACGACCGCGCCGATGTGGATATCGCCCGGTTGCTGCACGAGGACCTGGTGACCTTCACCGGCGATTATCTCGGCGACACGCTCTCGCCGTTGACGCTGTTTCGCGAACACCACGGCTTTCGGGGGCGCCTGGCGGCCTCGTCGTCGAATCTCGAAGAAGTCTGCCGGCTCATCATGTGCGGCTATGGCATCGGCTTTTTGCCCGAAGGTGCGTTTCGACGTGAAACCGAAAACGGCATGTTGCGCAAACTACCGCCGGAAGAAGGGCTGGCGGATGTCGATATCCATCTGCTCTGGAACAGCCAGCGGCCGTTGCGCGCAGCCGAGACGGTGTTTCGCGACGAACTGCTCGCGGCGTTCGATCGCCCGTAGACCGCGTCTATTCCCGAGCGGCCGCACAGTCCAGGCAGCGCAGCGTGGTCGGATCGTGGGCCAGACGTGCGTTGCCGATCGGTTCGTCGCAGTCCAGGCAATAGCCGAAGTCGGGGCTGTCGAGCCGCTTGCGGGTCGCGGCCACGCGTTGCAGTGTCTGGTTCGCCCGGTTGCGGGCTGCGCGACTCATCGCCTGGGCCTGCATCGCATCCATGCGCGATAACCGGCCCTGGCGGGTCTGGTCCAGTTCGACCGCCGCGTCGGCATTTGCGCTGTCGTCGAGATAGGCGCGGGCCTCGGCTTCGAGTTCGTCGAGACGCTCGGCAAGACGTTCGCGGGATAGCTCGGTGTCGTTCATGACGCCAGCTTGGCCCAATGGCAGGCCGCTGCAAAGCGCCTGGCCGACGGCGGGATTACGTGTCGACGAAGAGCCGGTTTTGCGCGATCGTGGCGCGGGCCCCGTAGCGCCAGGCGTGATTCACAAAGCCATGCCCGACCGGCGCGTCGTAATAAAGGGCGATGCCGCGAGCCTGGGTGTGTTCGGCGAATATCTCGATCAGCGAATCCATGCCGCAGGCCAGTGCACAGCGCTCGAAGCGCCCGAGAACGAGGGCTTTCACGCGGTGCGTATCGACTGAGTCGAGCAGCTGTTGCAAACAGCGTTCGAGCCGGAATTCGGCTTCGCCGACATCTTCGAGCACCAGGATGGCATCGTCTTCCAGCGTCAACGCGGCCGGCGTGCCGGCCACGCTGGCCAGGGTGGTGAGATTGCCGCCGACCACGCGCCCGGCAAGCGGTTCGGCCGGGCCGCCGTGATAGGCCAGCGGCCATTCGCTGGGCTGATTTTTCAGGCAGGCCGCCAGCGACGCCATCGAGGCCGCCCGGGCCTGTTGCTCGGCCGGGGTTTCGCCGGGCAGGGCCAGTTCGGTGGCCACCGAGGCATGAATCGCGGCGCGCTCGTGGCGGGCGAATGCGGCCAGCAACAGGCTCATATCCGAATAGCCGACAAGCGGCACGTCGCGCGGAATGCGATCCCAGTCGATCGCCTGCACGAACTGCGCGCTGCCATAGCCGCCGCGCAGGCACCACACGGCATCGACTTTCGGCCATTCGAAGGCGGCCTGCAGGTCGGCCAGGCGATCGGCGGCGGTGCCGGCGAGATAGCGGTGATGGTCCCGGGCGTGGCTGCCCAGCCGGGCCTCGACGCCCGCTGCCGCAAGTACGGCGAGCGCGGTATCGATGCGTTCATCCTTGACGCCGCCGGCCGGCGCGACCAGCGCGATGCGCATACCGGCAAGCGGTCGCAGCGCTTCGACGAGCGCGGCCGAGGGTTCAAGCGTGGGTTCACAGCTCATGGGTTTGTACGCGATCGCCCAGCTTTTCTGCAGCCATGTCGCGCAGATGCTGATGGTGGGTGAAGAACAGGACCTGGGTCTTTTCGGCCAGGCCGGCCAGCACGTCGAGCCCGGCCAGGGCGCGCTCGTCGTCGAAGTTGATGAACAGATCGTCGGCGACCACCGGCAGGGGCGCGGCCCGCCGCAGGTAGTCCTCGATCGCGGCGATACGCAGGGCCAGATAGAGCTGGTCGCGGGTGCCTTCGCTCATGCCGGCCGGGCGCACGCGCGAACCGTCGGCGCGTACGCCCACGATCTGCAGCTCGTCGTGCTCGTCGAAGTCGCCGGCCAGGCGTTCGAAGGCGCCGCCGGTGAGCTGGTTCATGAGCGCGGAGCCGCGTTCGATGAGCGGGCGCTGCTTGTCCATGGCATAGCGCTGGCCCGCCCATTTGAGCAGCAGAGCCGCGGTGCCCACCCGCAGATAGCGCTCGGCGGCATCCTGCATGTCGGCGAGGGCGGTCTGGCGTTCGGCCGCGGCGGTCACGGCGCGATCGTCGCCGCCGATGGCCTCGAAATCGGCGCGGGCTTCGTTGCGGGCGTCGCGGGCCGGGCCCAGTTCGTCGTCCACGTCCTTGAGCTGATCGGCCAGGGCATCGATCTGTTCGCGCAGCGAATCGAGATCGCTGGCCTCGACCGCGGCGATGAGATTGTCCACCGTCTGGCCATCGCCCTGTTCGGCCAGGGTGTCGGCGGTGGCAGCCTGTTCGTCTGCCAGCGCCCGGCGGCGTTCGGCACGCGTGATCACGCTTTCGAGCGCCTGGGCATCGGCGACACCCGCCTGCCGACAGAGGACGTCGATACGATGCTGGGCGTCGGTTTGGGTGGCCTCGTGCTCGGCGATCTGTTCGCCCTGGCGCTGGCGATCACTTTGGCGGGTCTGTAGCCGGTCGTGGCGGCTCTGGGCGTCGCGTAGCGCAGCGTTGAGTCGTTGCACGCTTTGCTCGGCGGTCTCGTTTTCGTTCGCGGTTCGGCCCGTGGCTTCGAGCACCTGCGCCAGCCGCTGTTCGAAACGCTGGCGGCGTTCGACGAGATCGGCCTGTTCGGCGGCCAGATCGCGGCTGGTACGGGCATGCTCACGCGCGCCGTCGAGCACCTCGAGCGCGGCCCGGCCGGCCTCGGCGTCAAGATGCGTGTCCAGCCCGAGTTCGACAAGAGCCGCGTGCCAGCGTTGCTGCCAGTCGTCCAGCGCGGCTTCGGCCGTCCTGTGTTCGTCACGCAACGTATCGATACGGCGGGCGTAGTCGCCGCGTTCGCGTTCGATACGCCGGCGTTCGTCGCTGCGGCGTTTTTCGCGTTCGACTGTCTGGCGGGCCTGTTCGATCAACACCGCCAGGGCGGTTTGGGTCGATTTGTCGCCATGACCGAGCAGCTCGACGAGCTGTGTACGTTGTGCTTCGATACGCGCGGCCAGATCGTCGCGGGCGGCGGCGGCTTCGATACGGTCGGCGCGTGCCGTGAGCAGGCCGTCGCGGCGGTCGAGCCAGTCTCGCATGGCGGCCGGGCTGGCGGGCTCGATATCGGCCGCCAGCCACAGGGCTTTCCACTCGGTTCGCAGCCCGTCGAGACGGGCCCTGGCGTCGTCGCGACGCGCCGTGGCCTGTTCGAGCGCCTGTTCGCGTTCGGCCACATGGCGCTGGCGTTCGGCGTCCTGGGCAATGGCTTCGGCCCGGTCGAAACGGGCATCGGCCAGTTCGTCGGCCGCCTGCGTGCTGCGCTCGAAGGCAGCCACCGGGTTCTTTTCGCTGGCCTTGTCGAGTGCCGGCGTTTCGGGCTGGTCGAACAGGTCCGGTTCGCGCTTTTCGACATAGCGCCGGCGTACGAGCTGCCAGCAGGCATCGCGATGCGAACGGCTCGATTGCAGCGCCTCGATACTCGGCAGTGCCTCGTCGGCGCGGCGGCGGGCCAGGGCATCGCGGGCACGTTCGACCTCGTCGCTCAGTTCGTCGAGGCGTTGCTGATGACGCTTGTGCGCCTCGCTGGCGTCGGCGATCCCGGTATCGAATTCATCGACGCGCTCGCGGGCGGGCACCGCCAAGCCGGCCAGCGTGTCGCTGTCGGTCACGGCCGGTTTCAGGGTGGCCAGGCGACGCTCGATATCGCGATCCAGCCGGTCGACGTTCGCCTGGGCGCTGCGCAGCTCGGCTTCGAGATCGCCTTCGCGGGTGGTGGCGGCCAGCCAGGCCTCGAGCGCGGCGGTATCGCGGCTATCACCCAGCGATTGCAGCTCGTCGGCCAGCCGTGCGTCGGCTTCGCGGGCGTTTTTGAGGTTGTTCGCCGCATGCGCGACGCTCTGGCGAAGCGTGGCTTCGTCGGTGGCGATACGCCGGGCCTGGGCGAGGGCGGTGGCGCTCGGCCACGGCGTTTGCTCGTCCTGCCAGCCCAGCTCGGCGCGATCGCGGTCCAGCGCCTGGGCCAGCCGGGCGCGCTCGCGTTCGATTTCCGCAATGCGCTCGCGGTCGGTGGCGATCTGGCCGCGCTGCTCGGCCAGGCGCTCGATCGTGTCACCGGCCTCGCGCAGGGCGGGTTCGTCGACCAGCGTTTCGATTTCTGCGTCGATGGCTGCGATCTGATCCTGGATGGAGGCAATCGCGATACGGCTGGATTCAAGCGTCTGGCAGGCGCGCTCGAAGGCCGGCCGGGCATCGACGTCCAGATCGGGCGTTTCTTTAAGCTCGGCGAGTTCGGCTTCGATCTCGCGATAGCGGCGGGCCGGGCGGGCGATGCGGCGAATACGTTCGAGCTCGAGACGTTGGTGGTCGAGTACGCGGCGGCGTTCGGCGAGCTGTTCGTAGTGTGCTTCGGCGGCGTCGAAGGCCTCGCGGCAGCGCTGCCAGTCGCCGACCGTGACTTCGTGTTCGCGAATATCGGCGTCGGCCGTCTTGAGCCAGGCTTCGGCCTGATAGTAACGACGGTTCTGGGAGGCGTTGGGCGCCCACAGCCCGTCCGCCTCGGCCACCAGGGCTTCGCGTTCGGCGAGCACGTCCGCCAGCCCCGAGCCGGCCGAAAGCAGGGCGGTATCGGCGTTGGCATCGGCCGCGGCGAGGGTTTCGCCGCCGGCACGCAGGCCTTCGTGGTCGAGGCTGAACATGCGGGTGAAAAACGCCCGGTCCGCGCCCGCGAGCTGGCGGTCCAGCTCGGTTTCCAGCGTGTTAGCGGGCCCGCCCTCTGCATCGAGCAGCGTGTTCTTGCGGCCCTTCTTGCGGATCGCCTCGATCTCGGCTTCGCCGGCCTCGATACGTGCACCGATACGCAGGGCGTTGTAGGCATGCACGAAGTTGAGTTCGGTCTGGGTCGGAAAACCGAACAGGAAATCGCCGATCGCGCTGCGGGCGGTGGATTTGCCCGCCTCGTTGGCGCCGAACACGAGTTGCAGGTCGGTCGCGCCGCGTGCGAAGGCCAGCCGGCGGTCGGTGAAATGACCGTAGGCGAGAAGATCGAGTTGCGCGAACCTCACGGCGCGCTCTCGTTGGCGGCCAGGCGCGAGAGCAGATAATCGCCGGCACCGTCGATCAGCGTGGCCGTATCGCCGTCGATGGCCGCACGCAGCAGTACGTCGTCGGCGTGTTCGCGTATCTCGTAGGGCAGGCGTTCGGCCAGGCGGCGAATATCCTTTTCGATCATCGCCCGAATATCGGGGTCGTCGACGGCTTCGTCGAGCAGACGCTGCATTTCGCCCAGCGCATCCTGGCGTTCGCGCCGGGTGGCGGCATCGAGCTGGGGCGTGGTCGCCAGTTTGATCTTTTCGACATAGACCTGGGCGGCGCCCAGCCCGGCGGCCGCGGCTCGGGCTTCGGCCAGCAGGCGCTCGGGCGCGGCCGCGAGCTGATCGTGCAGGGCAGTGGTGCCGGTCAGGCGCAGGCGTACCGCCAGAAGACGCCCCGCGACGGCGTTCGCGCCGTTTTCGATCGCCCGGCGCATGGCCGCAATCACGTCGTTGAAGTCGTCGGCGGCGGCTATGTCCACCTCGCTTTCGGCCCAGCGGGCGACATCGCAATGAATGGCGTGCAGCTCGGCC
This sequence comes from Salinisphaera sp. T5B8, assembly GCF_040361255.1. Taxonomy (NCBI): domain Bacteria; kingdom Pseudomonadati; phylum Pseudomonadota; class Gammaproteobacteria; order Salinisphaerales; family Salinisphaeraceae; genus Salinisphaera; species Salinisphaera sp. T5B8. The sequence goes on from NZ_APNG01000008.1 coordinate 21,071, forward strand.
ACGCGACCGTCTTCCACCACGACTTCATAGGCGCTCTTGGCGCCGGTTTCGCGAATGGACCGGCCCTGGAGATTGCCCGAGAACACCACGTGCGGATGTTCGGCCAGCACCTCGGCGGCGTGGACATGGCCCAGCGCCCAGTAGTCATAGCCCTTGGCAGTGAGTTCGTCGAGTGAGCAGGGCGCATAGTTGGCGTGACCGCCACGCCCGCCCAGGCCCGTATGCAGCACGCCGATATTGAAGTGCTCGGCAACCGGCGCGGGGTAACCGGGCACCAGATTGTCAGTGACCGCGCGCTCAGCATAGCTTGTGCCGTGAATGGCCACGTCGAGATGTTCGAGCACGGTGGTTTCAGCGTCTTCGTGCGAGAACACGTACACGTTGGCGGGCAGCGACAGGCTGCGTGTCATCTGGTTCTGGGCGTCGTGGTTGCCGTGGATCAGATACACCGGGATCGATGCGCTGGCCAGGCGGTGCATCTGGCGCACGAAGAACACGCCGGTCTGATAATCGCGCCAGTCGCCGTCGTAGACGTCGCCGGCGATGATCACGAAATCCACCGCGCGTTCGATGGCCGCGTCGATGAGCGCGGTCAGTGCTTCCCGGGTGGCCAGGCGCAGCCGCTCGGCGACCCCGGGCACATCCTCCGAAAGCCCGCGCATGGGGCTGTCGAGATGGATATCGGCGGCATGGATGAAGCGAAACGAGCGCAAGGACGAAAGCGTGATGACGAAACAGGTGGGTGCATCTTATCCCGCACGCGGGGCAGGCCCAACGCCCGTGTTCGCATAAAACGCGGCGCTCGGGCAGAGTCGCGCTCATGTCGAGTGTCGTTGCTACCCGCGCGCTGCGCGCAGTCGTTGCCCTGAACCTGTTGTGGCTGGCCGGCTGTGCCGCGCTGCGCCCTACCGAAGTGCCCCGCCGGCCGGCCGCCGAGGTGCGCGCCGAGCTGGTGTCGCGCATGCCCGCGAGCGTGGACGATCGCGCCGGCTGGGCAGCCGATATCGAAACCGCTTTCGCCGCACAGGATATCGAGGCGTCGACCTCCAATCTGTGTGCGACGCTGGCGGTGATCGCCCAGGAATCGTCCTACCGCGTCGCGCCGGTCGTTCCAGGGCTGTCACGTATCGCCCGCGCCGAGATCGAGCGACGGGCGGCGAGCGCCCACATACCGGGTTTTCTGCTCGACAAGGCGCTGGACCTCGAATCCGCCGCCGGCCAGACGTACGACGAACGCCTCGATACGGTGCGCACCGAAAACGACTTGAACGATCTGTTCGAGGAGTTCATCGATCGCGTGCCGTTGGGCAGCACGCTCTTCGGCGGATTCAATCCGGTGCATACCGGCGGGCCGATGCAGGTGGCGATTGATTTCGCCGAAGAACATGCCGACGACTATCCGTACGCCGATGCGCAATCGGTGCGCGAAGAAGTGTTCAGCCGCCGTGGCGGGCTGTATTTCGGCATCGGCCACCTGCTCGGCTACCGCGTGGACTACCCGAGTCCGCTATACCGCTTTGCCGACTACAACGCCGGCTGGTATGCCAGCCGCAACGCTGCGTTCCAGCGTGCGGTGAGCCAGCTCACGGGCACCGACCTCGCCCTCGATGGCGATCTGATTGCCTATCGTGCGTTTTCCATCAGCCAGACCGAGCGGGCGACCAAATCCCTGCGCGAACGCCTCGATATGAGCGAAGGCGCGATCCGTCGCGATCTCACCGAAGGACGCGGGCCGGATTTCGAGCGCACACGCCTTTACAAGCGGGTCTATGCGCTGGCCGACGCGGATGCCGGCCAGCGGGTCGAACGGGTGATTCTGCCCGGTATCACCCTCGAAAGCCCCAAGATCACTCGCAAGCTCACCACCGCCTGGTTCGCCGAGCGTGTGTATTCACGCTGGCAGGCGTGCATGGACCGCGCCGGGGCGCCGCGATAGGGCGACCCGGCGCGCTGCGATGACGGTCAGGGCGTGACGATGGCGAAGTCGCGATCGGGCACCTGCAGCAGCGAGAAGAAGCGGCCGAGACTGGCGCGGTCGCCGTCGACCTTGAGTTGCTTCGGGGACAGTTTGCCGCCGATCAACGCCAGCAGCGCCGGATGGGTCAGATGCACGGTGGCATCCGCGTTGTCGGCGATCAGCCGTTGCCAGTGGTGGAGCACGCCGTTTTCGATGGCGAGCACGTGGTTTTGCCCCAGGTCGGCGAAGTCGAAGTTGATGGTGAGGTCGCCCTTCGCGGCTTCGGGGCCGTTCAGGCGCGCCGCCATGGCATCGAAGAAGCGCTCGATCGGCACCTGGCGCAGCAGGCCGATGCCGCGCGACATATCCAGCGAGGTGCCCATCGCCCCGTCACGCAATTCCTTGGCGCCGGTGAGATAGATATCGCGCCACGGGCCGGATTCGGCCTGGTAGCCGAGCTGGTCGTAGGTGTTTGCCAGCAGTTGCCGGGCGGCGTCGTTGTTCGGCTCGGCGAACACCACGTGGTTGAGCACTTCGGCTGTCCAGCGATAGTCGCCGGCATTGAAGGATTGCCGGGCCTTGGCGACGATGGCATCGGCGCCGCCCATGAATTCGACATATTTGCGTGCCGATTGGGTCGGCGGCAACGGATTCAGATGGGCCGGGTTGCCGTCGAACCAGCCGAAATACCATTGATATACGGCCTTGGCATCGTGGCTGACGGTGCCGTAGTAGCCGCGGTTGTGAAAGGGTTTCGCCAGCGATTCGGGCAGGGTGAGTTGCTCGGCGATCTCGCGCGGGGTGTAGCCGGCATTGGCCAGACGCAGGGTCTGGTCGTGGATGTATTTATAGGTGTCGCGTTGCACCTTGAGATAATCGACGATCTCGTCGTGACCCCAGACCGGCCAGTGATGGCTGTTGAACACGACTTCGGCACGTTGGCCGTAGCGTTGCAGTGCTTCGTCGATATAGTCGCTCCATTTGAGTGCGTCGCGCACCTTTGCACCGCGCAGGGTATAGACGTTGTGCAGCGTATGGCTGACGATTTCGGCGCCGCAGAAGGCCTTGAACTGGGGTAGGTAGAAGGTCAGTTCAGCGGGTGCTTCGGATTCGGGCGTGTACTGGAAATCGAAGTCGACCCCGTCGACGGTCAGCGTCTGGCCGGTATGGTCGATGGTGTCGGTGGGCGCGAGAATACTGAAATGCCCCTTGGACAGGGCCTTGCCGAGCCCCGAATCCACATGGCCGCGTGCATCGCGGGCCAGGGCGCCGCCGAACATATAGGTCGCGCGCCGTCCCATGGCCGGGCCGGCGAGCAGGTTTTCGCTGGTGGACTCCTGCATGAAGCCCTTGGGCGCGATGATACGGACGTTGTCGCGCCGGGCCTGCTCGGGGCTGAGCACGCCCTCGATGCCGCCGAAATGGTCGATATGGCTGTGCGTGAAGATGACTGCCACGATCGGCTTGTCGCCGATGATATGCGCCTTGGCCATCTGCCATGCCGCGGCGGCGGTTTCGGCGGTGGTCAACGGGTCCACCACGATCCAGCCGCTGTCGCCCTCGATCAGCGACATGTTCGACAGGTCGTAGCCGCGTAGCTGATAGACGCGGTCGGTGACCTTGTACAGGCCGTGCAGGTCGTTGAGCTTGGCCTGGCGCCACAGGCTGGGATTGACCGTGGCCGGGGCGTCGCCTTCGATGAAATCGTAAGCCGTCATGTCCCAAATGGGCTGGCCGTCGCTGTCTTTGATAACCAGCGCCGGATCACGGGCGATCAGGCCGCGCTCGGCGGCATCGAAATCGCCGCGATCGGCAAGCGGTAAACGTTCGGCGACGTGCGTATTGGCCGTGCGGGTGGCGGCGCTGGCCTGGGGCGTTTCGCCATGTTCTTGTGCGCGCGCCGCCGGCGTTTGCAGACCCAGGGCGACGATGGCGGCAAGCAGCGTCGTGCTATGGATGTGTCTTTTCATGTGTATCCCCTCGTTGATATGGCATCGCGGCTATGTTCTTGAATACGTGGATGCGCCGCCGGCACGCGCGTGATCTCGCCTGCGTTGTGCAATAACCGGCCCGGGCGTATGTGGCATGCGATACCGCTTCATGGTCGTCTTCTTGCCGGGCGGTGTATTGACTTTGTGTGCCGTTTTTTTAACTTTGGGTGACAGCACAAATCGGTGCATGGAATGCCCAGTCTGGTTCGAAACAGTGCACTCGATGGATTTTGTCGCTTCGTCGGCGAACTGGGTGGCAATGCCCAGGCATTACTGTGCGACTGTGGCCTGCCGGCGGATATCGAAACCCGCGTGGACGCATTCCTGCCGTATCGCACGCTGATTGCCTTGCTGGAATTGTGCGCACAGCGGTTGAACTGTCCGGATTTCGGCATGCGCCTGGCCAGTGTGCAGGGCATCGAGATTCTGGGGCCGCTGGCCGTGGCCATACGGCATGCCGCGACCGTGGCCGAGGCGATCGAACAGGCCGCGAAATACCTGCACGTATTCAACCCCGGCCAGCGCATGACCATCCGGCGCGAAGGCGCGTTGGTGTGTCTTCGTTTCGAGATATTGCTCGAGAACGTGCCCTATACCCGCCAGGCCAACGAGCGCGCGCTGGTGTTTCTCAAGCGGGCACTGGAACTGGGCGGCGATGTCGCACCGCCGCGGCGCGTGTTGTTTGCCGACAGCCAGCTTGCGCCGGTGGCTGCCTATCGCCGGGTTTTTGGTCCCGGCGCGCTCTTGTTCGAGCAGGCCGAATGTGGCCTGGATGTCGACAAGGCCACCATGGCCGCTTCGCTGCAGCGTTCCAATCCGCATATCCGCTCGATGGCGATCGCGTTCATGGAGCAGGCGGCCGGCCCGCGTGCGCAACAGGTGTCATTGCGCGTACGCGAGATCTGTCGCCGGCTTTTGCCCACCGGTGGGGCATCGATCGATATCGCAGCCGAATATCTCAATCTCAATCGGCGTACCCTGCAGCGCCGGCTCGTCGACGAGGGCACCTGCTTTTCGGCGGTGCTGGATAGCGCCCGGGCCGATATGGCCACGCGATATCTGGCCGAGGCCGACCTGCCGCTGGGCCAGGTCGCGGCACTTCTGGGCTATACCGAGCAAAGTGCGCTCAATCGCGCCTGTCGGCGCTGGTTCGATACTACGCCGCGTACTTATCGCCAGCGCCTGCAGGCGGATGAAACACGTGACTGAGCCGCGTGTGTATCGCCGCGGCGGCGGCTGTCGCCTTGCAAAAGTCGTATTGCCGGGAGCGTCACGACATGTGGCAGACTCATTGCAAGGCAAATGCACGATACTCAGGGAGATTTAAATCGTGACAGCTTCAACGGGCCGCTCGGGCCGATTCGGTTTGTTTTTTGTCGTCGGGCTGCTGGCCGCGGCGATCTCCGGCTGTAGCCAGGACGAAGGCGCTACCGTCGATGGCATTCATCTGGTCAACGCCGATGCGCTGACCGTGTGTACCCATATTCCCTACAAACCGTTCCAGTTCACCGACGACAGCGGCGAGGTGGTGGGCTTCGATGTCGATCTGGTGGATCTGCTGGCTCAGGATCTGGGCGTGGATACGAAGGTTGTGAGTGTGGACTGGAACCAGATCACCTCTGGCGCGGTGCTGGCGGCCGGCAAGTGTGATCTGGCTATGGGGGGCGCCACCATCACGCCCAAGCGTCAGGAAGTGGTGCTGTTTTCCGCGCCTTATTTCAACGCCACCCAGGCGTTGCTGGTAAAAAAGGACAGCGGTTACCAAGGCCTTGAAGATCTCGACGGCAAGCGGCTGGGTACCCAGACCGATACCACCGGCGCGATCTATGCCGACAAGCATGCCGAGGAATACGGCTACACGACTGTGGTGTTCGACGATCTTGCCCTGGAAACCACCGCGGTGAGCGCGGGCAAGGTGGACGCTGCGATCAACGACAACGGCCCGCTGTATCAGTACGCCGCCGATAATCCGGAAACCGAGATTGCGGCCGAATTCGATACCGGCGAACGCTATGGTTTTCTGGCGAAAAAGGACGACGAGAACGCCAAGAAGCTCATCGAGCGGCTGAACGCCGTGATCGCCAAGGCCAAGGAAGACGGCCGCTACGACGAGATTTTCAAGAAGTGGTTCGGTCAGGTACCGGGCACGATCAACCAGCAGTAGTCGGCATTCATGGTATCCCGCCCGGCGCAGGCCAGGCCGCGAAAAACCAGCCCACGCATCCGTGCACGGCGAATTCGTGCGGTTCAGTACGCGCTGCTGATACTGGCGGTCGTCGCCGCGGCGCTGCTGGCCGACTGGGCCCAGATCGGACGAACCTTCTTCGACCCGGGGCTGATTCGCGATACCGTCGCCCACGGCCTATGGCTGGCGTTGTGGAATACGCTCGTCTATACCGCGGGCGGGTTCGTTCTGGGCCTGGTGGCCGGCACCTTGCTGGCCATGATGCGTTTGTCCGATGTCGGGCCCTATCGCTGGCTGGCCACGGTCTATATCGAGTTCTTTCGCGGACTGCCGGCGCTGGTGGTGTTCATGGCGTTTTCGCTGTTGCCACTGGCCTTTCCCGGTCTGGCCATGCCGTTGCCGCCCTATGGCACGGTGTGGGCGGCACTGGGGATCGTGGGCAGTGCCTATATGGCCGAAACCATCCGTGCCGGGATCCAGGCCGTGCCCCGCGGCCAGATCGAGGCGGCGCGCTCGCTGGGGATGTCGGCGGGCCAGACCATGTGGAAGATCACGCTGCCGCAGGCGTTTCGTATCATGATCCCGCCTTTGACCAACGAGCTGATCATGCTGATCAAGGATTCCTCGCTGGTGTTCATCGTCGGCCTGTCGGCGGCGAATTTCGATCTCACCAAGTTCGGACGGGCCGCGGCCAACAGCAACGTCAATATCACGCCGCTGGTGGTGGCCGGCCTGGGTTATCTGATCATTACCCTGCCATTGTCGATTATCGTGCGGCGCATGGAAGCCGCCGCCTCCAGGCAGCGCTGACATGATCGCTGGCGATGCACTGGTCGAACTGCGGGCGCTGAACAAGTATTTCGGTAGCAACCACGTGCTGCGCGATATCGATTTCAGCGTCGCACGCGGCGAAGTCGTATGCGTGATCGGCCCGTCCGGCTCGGGCAAGTCCACCTTGCTGCGCTGCGTGAACCTGCTGGAAACGCCGCAGTCGGGCACGGTCCGTGTCAACGGCGAGGAACTCACCGACCCGGATTGCGATATCGATGCCGCGCGGCGACATATCGGAATGGTCTTTCAGCAGTTCAATCTCTTCGCCCATCGCAGCGTGCTCGACAACTGCATGCTCGCCCTGACCACGGTACTCGACAAACAACGCGACGAGGCCGAGCGCATCGCCCGCGCCAATCTCGAGCGGGTGGGTCTGGACGACAAGATCGCGGCCTACCCGGCCCATCTGTCCGGTGGGCAGCAGCAGCGGGTGGCCATCGCACGCGCGCTGTCCATGGACCCGGCGTTGATGCTCTTCGACGAACCCACCTCGGCGCTCGATCCGGAACTGGTCGGCGAAGTATTGAGCGTAATGCGCCGGCTCGCCGATGAAGGCATGACCATGATCGTGGTCACGCACGAAATCGGCTTCGCGCGTGAAGTGGCCGACCGCGTGGTGTTCATGGATGCCGGTGGTATTGTCGAGCAGGGGAGCCCCGCCACGCTGCTCACCGATCCGCAGGAACCACGGACACGTGATTTTCTCAAACGGGTGCTCGATCCGGGATCGCGCTGAGACATGCATCCGTTGCCCGCACGCCTGCGTTTACTATGATTGATGATGTGCACCCGGCTGCTGGGCCGGGTTCAAGTCGTATCGACTATTGTCGATAGATATCATTCAAGACGGCGCAGTATGCGCATTACAAGTACAACACGCCCCGGTCGCCTGAATGAAAACGGGTCTCATGTCGCAACGAGTCGAAGAAAGCGAACGCCTGCATGAGTTGCGGGGGCTCGATTTGCTCGATACACCGTTCGAGGATCGCTTCGATCAGTACACGCGCCTGGTGGCGAGCGTTTTCAATGTACCCACGGCACTGATCACCCTGGTCGAGCGCGATCGCCAGTGGTTCAAGTCCCTGGTGGGTTTCGACCGGCGCGAAACGCCGATCGAAGAATCGTTCTGTGCCCACGCGCTGCCGCTGGATCTGCTCTATGTGCCGGATGCAACGGCGGACCGGCGGTTTCACGACAATGCGTTGGTGCTGGGCGAGCCCTATATCCGTTTTTATGCCGGGGCGGTGCTGCGCGGGCCCACGGGTCAGCCGCTGGGCACGCTGTGCGTGATCGATTCGCGTCCCCGGGAGCTGTCGGACGTCGAAAAATGGCGGCTGATGATGTTCGCTCGTATCGTCGAGAGCGAGATCAACCTGCATCGTCAGTTCGATCACTGGTCGCTGGGCTTGCAACACCGGGCGATGTACGACGCGGTCACGGCATTGCCCGGGCGCGCGCTGTTCGAAGAGTTGATCGCCAATAGCTGGAATCAGATCGAGAGCGGCGGGCGGACCATGACGATGGTGCATTTGCACCTGAGCAATTTCGAAATCCTGCATTCTCTGGTCGGGCGGGCCGGCTGCGATCATGTGATTTCGACGATCGCGCAGCGGCTGTCGCACGATGTGTACGGGGACGATCGTATCGGCATGCTCGGTTCCAAGCGTATCGGTGTTGTCATGACCGCGGCCGCGGATGCGGCGGACGATACGCTGGAGCGCGTGAACACGTTGATGCGCAGCCTCGCGGCGCCGATCGAATACAACGGGGTGCGTCTGACGGTCGATATCAAGGCCGGTATCAGTCGTGCACCGGACGATGCGCACGATGTCGAGACGTTGATTGCACACGCGCGCATGGCCGCGGCCGAAGCGCAGCATAGCCCGGACGGCGTGCGTCGCTACTCCAGCGACGTCCAGCGCGCCGTGGCCCGCAGCCACGAGCGCCACTACCGGTTGGCCGAAGCGCTACGCGCGGATGCACTGGATCAGGTCTATCAGCCGATCGTGGAGTGCGGCAGCGGCCGTATCATCGGCGTGGAAGCACTCGCGCGCTGGACTGACGGGGAACACGGCCAGGTCAGCCCGGATGAGTTCATCCCGATCGCCGAGGCCGATCCCGAACTACGTCGGCTATTGACGGTATGTACGCTCAACAGTGCCTGCCGCCAGCTCGCCGAATGGCGCGAAGCGCATGAGGTCGTGCCGTATGTGGCGGTCAATATTGCCGGCGAGGAACTCTACTGCGAAGACTTCGCGGATATGGTCGCGGGTCTGATCGCGCAGCATGGGGTGCCAGCCTCGCATCTGGTGCTCGAGATTACCGAGCAGAGCGTGATCACCGACGTCGGAACAGCGGCAGAAACAATGCTCGAAATGCGCGTACAGGGCTTTCGCTTTGCAATCGACGATTTCGGTACCGGCTATTCGTCGCTGCGCTATCTCCAGCAGTTGCCACTAGATATTCTCAAGATCGATCGCAGCTTTACCCAGCTGATTACCCAGGACACGACCAGCCATGAGCTGACGTCCGGCATCCTGCAGATCGCGCGGACGCTCGATCTGGCCGTGATCGCCGAAGGCGTGGAAACCGAAGCGCAATACGCGGTGCTCAAGCAACTCGGCGCCGGTCATATCCAGGGCTTTCTGTTGGGACGCCCGCAGCCGGCACAGGCCATTACCGAACAACTGTACGGGTCGGACTAGACTGGATACCGGGCAGGGCCCCGGGCGGGGCCTAGAGCCGCTGGCGTAGCTTCGCGCTCCAGGCCTTGAGGTCGAGCAACAACTGCAGCTGCGCCGGTTCGCCCTGAACACGTTCCATCAGTTGGGCGATGAGCTCGTCGTAATCGTCCAGGGTCAGGCCGCCGTCCGGGGCGAATTCCAGGCGTTTCGATAGCCAGTTGTTCCAGTCGTCGCGTTCCGCGTCGACCAGCGTTTCCGGAAAATAGCGGGCACGATAGCGAAACAGCAGTTCGTTGAGCCGGTTGTCGGCGAACACGATCGCGCCATCGGCCAGTTCGGCGGCCGAGGTGCGACGGACCTGATCCGCCAGCTTGCGGTCGGCGTCCGATACGAAGCCGTCGTAGAGCGCGGCTTCGGCATCGCCGTCGGGCTCGAAGGCATGGGCATCGAATACTGCCGTTGCCTTGGCTTCCACCTCGGAAAGCTGATCGTGAATGGCCTTCCAGTGGCGTCGGCACTGGTTGATATCCAGATTCAGTCGCGCGGCTTCGGATTCGCGCATCATCTCGAAGGGGGCGAGCACCGGGCATTTGTTCAGGTGCACGCCCTTGAGCGCCACCCGCGGCGTGTCTTCGGGCAGGTCGGCGGTGGGCGTGAAGATGCGCTCGAATATCTCGTCCGGCGGCAGTTCCAGCAATGGCGTGGGGTCGACGCGCAGATCGTAGACGATCACACAGTTTTTATTGCTCGGGTGCGCGGCGATCGGCATGACCGGCGACAGACAGCCGTTCGCGGCCGGGAACTTGGAAGAGACATGCAGCGCCGGCTTGCGGGTGCCCATGTCGAGCATTTTGCGGGCACTGTGCTTGTCGCGACTTTTTTCGACGTAATCGAACAGCTTCGGCTGCTTGTCGCGGATGAGCTTGGCCAGACCAATGGTGGCATGCACATCCGAAAGCGCGTCATGGGCGCGTTCCTGGGCCAGGTTGTTGGCCTTTGCCAGATGTTCGAGCTTGAAGCTGGGTGTGCCGTCTTCGCGCTTGGGCCATTCGATGCCGTCCGGGCGCAGGGCATAGGCCAGGCGCACCATGTTGATGATGTCCCAGCGCGAACAGCCGTTCTGCCATTCGCGGGCGTAGGGGTCGAAGAAGTTGCGCCAGAGGGTGTGGCGGGTGACTTCGTCATCGAAGGCCAGACTGTTGTAGCCCACGCTGCACGTGCTCGGCACCGCCATTTCCGCGACGATGGTTTCGATGAATTCCGGCTCGGGCACGCCGCGTTCGAGTGCGATCTGCGGCGTGATGCCGGTGATCAGCGTGGCTTCGGGATGGCCGAGCATGTCCACCGGCGGCTGGCAGTAGAGCACCGCCGGTTCGCCGACGATATTGAAATCCATGTCGGTCCGGATGCCGGCGAACTGGGCCGGCTTGTCGCGCCGTGGGTCGGCGCCGAAGGTTTCGTAGTCGTGCCAGAAATAGGTCGGCGTGCTCATGGGCGACTCGTGCTTGCGGGTGTCAACGCGAAACGCGTTATGAGGCGGCCTGGGCCTGTTGTTCGAGCGCTTCGGCGTTTTCCATCCAGCTGGCTTCGGCCTTGTCGAGCTGTTTGCGCAGCTTGCCCTGTTCCTGCGACAGGCGTGCGATCTCGGTCTTGTTGCCGTAGACGCTGGGCTTGGCCATTTCCTTTTCGATGGCGGCGATCTTTTCCTCGAACTTGGCCATATCGGCCTCGGCCTGCTTGAGCGCGCGGCGCAAGGGTTTCTCGCGTTCGCGTTGGGCGGCCGCATCGCGGCGGGCATCCGCGCCGCTGCCGCCGGCGGTGGTCGGTTTTTTCGGCTTGTCGCTGCCTTCGCGGGCCGCGTTCTGGCGGGTCAACCACTTGGCGTAATCGTCCAGATCGCCGTCGAAGGGCATGAGCGTGCCGTCGTCGACCCGCCAGAGCTGGTCGCAGGTGGCATCGATGAGATGGCGATCATGGGCGATCATGATGACCGCACCGGTATAGCCGGCCAGCGCGGTTTCCAGCGCGTGGCGCATGTCCAGATCGAGATGGTTGGTCGGCTCGTCGAGTAACAGCAGATTGGGCTTGTCGTACACCACCAGGGCGAGCGCAAGGCGGGCCTTTTCGCCGCCGGAGAAGGGAGCGATGGGCTCCAGCGCCTTGTCGCCGTGGAAGTCGAAGCCGCCGAGAAAGTCGCGGATTTCCTGTTCGGAGGCACGGGGGGCCTGGCGTTGCAGGTGGGTGGCCGCACTGGCGTTGTCGTCGAGCACTTCGAGCTGGTGCTGGGCGAAATAACCCACGCGCGTGTACTTGTCGTGCTGTACGTCGCCGCTGATCGGGGCCATCTCACCGGCGAGCAGCTTCATGACGGTGGACTTGCCGGCGCCGTTGCGGCCGAGAATTGCCAGCCGGTCACCCGGTACGATCTGCATCTTGATGCCGCCGACCAGGGTCACGCCGTCATAGCCGGCATCGGCGTTATCGAGTCGCAGCAGGGTATCGGGCAGGCGTTCGGGTTGGCGAAAACTGAAGGAAAACGGCGTATCCCAATGGGCCGCCTCGACCTTTTCCATGCGCTCCATCTGCTTGAGCTTGCTCTGCGCCTGTCGTGCCTTGGTGGCCTGGGCCCTAAAGCGATCGACAAAACCCTGTAGCTGCGCGAGTTTCTTCTGCTGATTCTCGTAGGCGGCCTGCTGTTGCAGCTTGGCCTCGGCGCGCATGGTCTCGAACTCGGAATAATTGCCGGTATAGAGCGTGGCGCGACCGCCTTCCAGATGCAGCGTATGGCTGATCAGCGCATCCAGAAAATCGCGGTCATGCGAAATGATGATCAGCGTGGCCGGATGGCTGGCCAGGTATTCCTGGAGCCAGAACACCGCATCCATATCCAGATGGTTGGTCGGCTCGTCGAGCAGCAGCAGATCGCAGCGGCGCATGAGCGCGGCGGCCAGGTTCAGGCGCATACGCCAGCCGCCGGAGAAGGAATCCAGCGGCGCGCGATGGGTGTCGGGCGCGAAACCCAGGCCGTGCAGCAGCTTGGCCGCCCGGGCGGTGGCCGAGTAGCCGTCGATCTCGGCCATGCGGCCATGCAGTTCGGCCATGGCGTGGCCATCGGCTTCGGCCTCGGCCTTGGCGAGCTTGGCCTCGACCGCACGGAGTTCGGTGTCGCCATCAAGCACGAAATCCAGCGCGGATTGGTCCCCGGCCGGGGTGTGCTGGCGCACCGTGGCGATATCCAGATGCGCGGGAATCTCGGCCTCGCCGGAATCCGGCGACAGTTCGCCGAGCATCATGGCGAACAGGCTGGACTTGCCGGTGCCGTTCTGGCCGACGATGCCGATGCGCTGGCCGGGCTGGAAGCGTACGTTGACGTTTTCCAGCAGCTTGCGCGATCCGCGGCGCAGGGTGAGGTCTTTGAAAGCGATCATGGGCGCTATTGTAAATCAGGGACGAAAACAAAACGGCCCGCGCGAGGCGGGCCGTTTCGACAGGCACGAACGAGTGCAGCTTCAGGACTGGCTGCGACCACCGCCCCCACCGGAACGGTTGCCGCCCCGATTGCCGCCCCGGCTGCGCCGGCGCTGCTGATTGCGGCCGGGTGCATTGTTGCCGCCGCCACCGCGTTTGGGCGGGCGGTTGCCGCCGTTGTTGTTCGGACGCCGTGCCGGCCGGTCGTCGGCTTCGTCGTTTTCGCCGGCGCGCAGGTCCACGCCTTCCACGGTCATGCGTTCGATCTGCTTGCCGATAAGCTTTTCGATGTCCTTGAGCAGCTTGCGCTCATCCGGGCCGACCAGCGATACGGCTTCACCGGCTTCACCGGCACGGCCGGTACGCCCGATCCGATGGACATAGTCCTCGGAGACGTTGGGCAGTTCGAAATTCACGACATGGGGTAGCGATTCGATATCGATACCGCGGGCGGCGATATCGGTGGCGACCAGCACCTGGATATCGCCGTTCTTGAAACCGTCGAGCGCCTTGGTCCGGGCGTTCTGGCTCTTGTTGCCATGCAGGGCAGCCGCCGGCAGGCCGTCGCTGTCGAGCTGCTTGCACAGACGATTGGCGCCGTGCTTGGTACGGGCGAACACCAGCACCTGATGCCAGTTGTTTTCCTTGATCAGGTGGCTGAGCACGGCACGCTTGCGCGGTTTTTCCACCATCACGACCTTCTGGTCGATACGATCGGCAGTGGCATTACGCGGCGCGACGTCGATTTCGACCGGCTTGTGCAACAGGCTCGAGGCCAGCTTGCGAATATCCTTGGAGAAAGTCGCCGAGAACAGCAGCGTCTGGCGTTTTTCCGGCACGTACTTGAGCACGCGCTTGATATCGTGGATAAAGCCCATGTCGAGCATGCGATCGGCTTCGTCGAGCACCAGGGTCTGGATGTTCGACAGGTCGGCATGGCCTTCCTGCAGCAGATCCAGCAGGCGGCCGGGGGTAGCGACAACGATATCGACGCCTTTCTTGAACTGGCCGATCTGGGGCTGATAGCCGACACCGCCGAAGATCACCGTACTGCGGATCGCGCCGGACTGGCCGTAGGTACGCACCGATTCGTTGACCTGGGCGGCCAGTTCACGCGTGGGGGCGAGCACCAGAACGCGCGGTTTCTTTTCCTGACTGTCGCCGAGTTTGTGCAGCAGCGGCAGGGTGAAGGCCGCGGTCTTGCCGGTGCCGGTCTGGGCGGCGGCAAGCACGTCCTGGCCGGCGAGTACGGCCGGAATGGCCTTGGCCTGGATGGGCGTGGGTTGGCTATAACCGGCAGCGGCGACCGCTTCGAGAAGCGACGGCGCCAGGCCGAGTTGGTCAAAGGACATAGAAGGTTTTCCGTTGGGCTGCGGCACATCATGAACACGAGACATCCGCTGCCGCATGGCATGATGGCGTGGATCGCAGCGCCGCGAGAAAATACAGTCGCTGCGGCGGCCGGCTGGCAAGAACCAGCCTGTGGCGCAGTGCGCAAGCATGCGCGGGCGCCGGGCCGAATTTTCCAGTATACGCGCAGACAGGGTTGAACGATAGACGCGCGATCGAACGAACCGCATGATCGCGTGTCGCAGGTTCGAAAGGCTTTTTGCAAAGGATTAACGCAAGCGCCAGCAGGCGTGCGCGATTACGGGTGCCATGGCGTTACTTTTTGTTTATCTGTTTCTCGCGCTTGGGGTGTCGTTTCTGTGCTCGGTGCTGGAAGCGATTCTGCTATCGATCACGCCCTCTTATATCGCCCTCATGCAGAAAGAGGGTGGGCGCGTGGGTGCGCGCCTCGAGTCGCTCAAGGCCGATATCGACCGGCCGCTGTCGGCGCTGCTGAGCCTGAATACCATCGCCCATACCATTGGCGCGGCCGGTGTCGGCGCGCAATCTCAGGCGGTGTTCGGCAACGGCTATCTGACCGCGACCTCGGTGGTGCTCACGCTGTTGATTCTCGTGATTTCGGAAATCATTCCGAAAACGCTGGGCGCGAGTTACTGGAAACAGCTCGCGCCCACCGCCGCGCTGCTGCTGCAATGGATGACGATTGCGCTATATCCGCTGGTGGCCCTGTCGATGGTGATCACCAAGCTGCTCACGCCCAAACATACGGGCCCGACCTTTTCGCGCGACGAATTTCAGGCCATGGCCGATCAGGGCGAGGCCGATGGCGTGTTCGATATCGAGGAATCGCGCATCCTGCGCAATCTGTTGCATTTTCAATCGTTGCGCGTAAAGGACGTGCTCACGCCGCGCGTGGTGATGATGGCGTTTACGCAAGATCAGACCGTGACCGAGGTATTCGAAACGCTGGGCACGCGGCGTATCTCGCGTTTGCCCGTGTTCTCCGAAGACGGCCACGAAATCACCGGCTTCGTGCTGTTATCCGATGTACTCAGCGAGATCGCGCGCGATCGTCATACCACGCCGCTGTCGGCCATCCAGCGCGATGTGCTGGTGGTGCCGGAATCGCTGTCGCTGTACGGGCTTTTCCGTAACCTGCTCGAGCGCCAGCAGCAATTATCCGTCGTGGTCGACGAATATGGCGGCATCGTGGGCGTGGCGACCATGGAAGACATCGTCGAAACCATGCTGGGTCTGGAAATCATGGACGAGGGCGATGCGGTCGAGGACATGCGCGTCATGGCCCGCGAACAATGGAAACGCCGTGCCCGTAAGCTGGGCCTGATCGAGGAGGACCTCGACGAGGATGAAGCCGCTGCACGTCGGCGTGCTGCGGCCCGTCACGAATCCTCGGCCGGCTCGCCGGTCTGACGGGGTTTACAGACCCATCTGGCGCACGGCGAGATCCCGCATGATTTCTTCGGCCCCGCCGCCGATCGCGTTGACCCGTACTTCGCGGTAGATGCGCTCGACCTTGGCGCCGCGCAGATAGCCGGCGCCGCCGAATATCTGTACGCCTTCACGCGCACAGAACTCCATGGTCTGGGTGGCCTGGTTCTTGAGCAGACACACATCGGCGATCGGGTTCTCACCGTGGTCGATCTGCCAGGCGATCTGTTCCAGATAGGCCTGGGTCGCACGAATACGCTGGGCCATGTCGGCGAGCTTGTGGCGGATTACCTGATGGTTGATCAGCGCAGTACCGAAGGTTTGCCGTTCGCGCGCGTAGGCGCTCGCTTGATCGAAACAGACCTGGGCAAAACCGTTACAGCCAGCGGCCAGCCATAGCCGTTCGCTGTTGAAGTTGGCCATGATCAGACGAAAGCCGTCGTTCTCGGTGCCGAGCAGGTGGGTCGCCGGCACGCGGCAGTCGTCGAAATAGAGGGTCGCGGTATCGGAACACCACCAGCCCATCTTGCGATCCAGCGGTGTGCGCGAAAAGCCCGGCGTGTCGGTGGGCACGAGAATGAGCGATATGCCCGCCCGGCCCGGCCCACCGGTACGCACTGCCACGGTGACGTAATCCGCGCGCATGCCGGAAGTGATGAACGTCTTCGAGCCGTTGAGGATATAGTCGTCGCCGTCGCGTACGGCCGTGGTCCTGAGGTTTGCCACATCGGAACCGCCGCCGGGCTCGGTGATCGCCAGCGCGCTGATCTTGCGGCCCATCAGGATGTCGGGCAGCACCGCGCGTTTGAGCGCCTCGTTCGCCCCGTTGACGATCGGCGGGGCGCCGATGGTATGGCTGAGCAGGCTGGCCGACAGGCCGCCGGCGCCCGCCCGGGCGAGTTCCTGTGCGCCGATGATCACGAAGAATCGGTCTGCCTCGATGCCACCGTATTCGGGCGGAAAACCCAGCCCGAGCAGGCCGATTTCGGCCGCGCGATTATAGAGTTCTCGGGGAAAGCCGCCGGCTTCGTCCCAGTCATCCACGAAGGGCGTAATCTCGTCGGCGACCCAGCGGCGCAGGGTGTCGCGATAAAGTGCGTGGGCTTCGGTATAGCCCGGATGGGTGCTGTGCATAGCGGCGGCGCCTTGTTCAGTCGCCATCGCGCAACAGGCGCGGCGTTTGGGCCAGATGAAAGCCGTTGTAGGCGCCGGCCTTGTCATGATCGGGCATGGGCCAGTGGCTGCGTGCATTCGGCGCGCCGCCATCCACGCGCAGGCAGCTGCCGGTGATGAAGCCAGCCGCCTCCGACAACAGAAACACGATCGCTGCCGAGACTTCCGATTCCGTGCCCCAGCGCTTGAGCGGTACGAACTGCGGCAGCGCACGCAGCATGGGTTTGATTTCGTCGGGGTAGGTATCCATGCCGGACGAGGCGATCCAGCCCGGCGCCACGGCATTCACGCGCACGCCCGCATACTGCCATTCCACTGCTGCGGTTTCGGTCAGGCTGAGCATGCCGGCGCGCGCGGCCCCCGAATGGCCCATGCCCGGCATGGACGACCACATATCGGCGATGATGTTGACGATGGCGCCGCCGTGATCTTCCATCCACTGCGTGAAGCACTCCCGGGCCATGAGAAAACCGCCGGTGAGGTTGTTGCGCACCACGGTGTCGAAGCCTTTTTGCGAGATATGCTTGAGCGGGGCATGAAACTGCCCGCCGGCGTTGTTCACCAGGCCGTCGATGCGCCCGTGTTCGGCCAGGATGGCGGTAATGGTGGCGGCAACGCTTTCTTCGTCGCGAATATCGCAGACATGGGTGCTGGCGGGCGCGCCGCCCGCATCGGCGATCTCTACGGCCACGCTGTGTAGCTTGGATTCGGTACGCCCGACCAGGGCGACCCGCGCGCCGAGCGCCGCGAGTTCGTGGGCCGTGCAGCGGCCGATGCCGCTGCCGCCGCCGGTGATGATGATGTGCCGATTCGCGAACAGATCGGACCGAAAGACAGACGAATAAGCCATGTGTTCTCCTGCGCGCACCGGCTTGAATGCCGGCTTTGTATTGCTCTTTTATCCCGACTGGCGCCAAGTCTTGGATTGTGCCATCGCGTGACGGCATCATTTCAGTAATCCCGCATACACGCACCGTTTTATTAATCCGGCTTCGCAGGCGCTGGCCGCGGTGAGCATGGTTTTACATGCCCGCTTTCAACCCGAACACGCATCTGTATTTATCCCGGCGTAATAAATATGCGGCCGCGTGGCCAACGCGAGCGGTCTGGTTTATGGCATCTTGAGCGGCATTCAGGCCCGCCGCCCCATCCCATGCCATGCGTGATCGATTCATTGCCCTGCACATTGCCGTTCTGACGGTATCGGATACCCGCACCGAGGCCAGCGACAAGTCCGGCCGCCTGCTCGTCGACCGGCTACAAGCCGCGGGCCATCAGCTGCATGAAAAAGCCATCTGTAGCGACGATATCCATGAAATTCGCGCGCGCGTCGCGCGCTGGATCGCCGACGAAAAGCCGGATGTGGTGATTACCACCGGTGGCACCGGTCTGACCGGGCGCGATGTCACGCCGCAGGCGGTCGAGGTACTGTTCGACCGACGTATCGACGGTTTCGGCGAGATGTTTCGCATGCTCTCCTACGAGAGCATCGGTACCTCGACTTTGCAGTCGCGTGCGATCGCAGGGGTGTCCAAGGCGACGTTCGTGTTCTGCCTGCCCGGTTCGTCCGGCGCCTGTGCCGACGGCTGGGACAAGCTCATCGCGGATCAAATCGATGCCCGTACCCGGCCCTGCAATCTGCAGGAGCTGCTGCCACGCCTGACCGAGCGCTAGCCGGGCCCCTTGTTATGTATGGAGCTCGGTTGGCCGCGTTCGATGGGCAGGTTGTCCGCAAATGAACGCGAAGGCGCGCAAATAAGGCGAAGCTTGTGTGCGCCGCCGCGTAGCGCGCAAACCGCGCATACGAAAAAGCCCCGCCGGCGAACCGGTCGGGGCTTTTTCGGTCTGTGCAGCCTGTCGATCCCTTCAGGCATCGGGACTGACAGCGGCCGCAGGTCGATCAGCCCTTGTTGTAGGCCTCGATCGACTTGTTGATTTCGGCCTTGGCTTTTTCGGCGCCTTCCCAGCCGGTGATCTTCACCCACTTGCCTTCTTCGTGATCCTTGTAATGCTCGAAGAAGTGCTGGATCTTGTTCTTCAGGCGCTCGTCGACGTCGGACAGATCCTTGATGTCCTTGTAGTAGTCGGTGGCGATCTTGTCGGTGGGCACGCACAGGATCTTGGCATCCAGGCCGGATTCGTCCTCGGTGCCGAGTACGGCCACCGGACGCGCCTTGATCACGCAGCCGGGTACGATCGGCTCGGGGGTGAGCACGAGCACGTCCACCGGGTCGCCGTCGTCGTACAGCGTCTGCGGCACGAAACCGTAGTTGGCCGGGTAGTGCATGGCGACGTTCATGAAGCGGTCGACCATGAGACAGTTGGTGTCCTTGTCGACTTCGTACTTCACCGAGCTCGAGCCTTCCACGATCTCGATGACGACGTTGACTTCGTCCGGTGCTTTCTTGCCCGGTGTAATGGCTTCAAAGCCCATTGCAGACCCCTTTCGAAGGTGAATAATCGAATTTGTGGCGACCGATTGTAACCGATGACTTGACGCTGAGTGGTTTCAGATCTCGAACCTCTCGCTGAGCTTCTTTTCCACCGCGACGTTCTTCAGGCGTGCGTACTGCGGCAGCCCATCGGCATAGGGCGGGTAGGATTCGCCTGCGATCAACGGCTTGAGATAGCGCCGGGCGGCTTCGGTGATATGAAAGCCGTCCTCGCTGATGAATTCGCGCGGCATCATCTTTTCGACATTGGCGACTTCATCCAGCGGCGCCTCGCCGATGGTCCAGCGATAGGGCTCGTCGGATTCGCGCACGATCGAGACCATGATCCCCGACTTGCCGGCCACGGCATATTCGACTGCCGCACGGCCCACGGCATAAGCCTGTTCCACGTCGGTCTGGGAGGCGATATGGCGTGCCGCGCGCATGAGATAGTCGGCGATCGCGTAGTGATACTTGTAGCCGAGCTTGTTCTTGATCAGTTCGGCCAGGGTCGGCGCCATGCCGCCAAGCTGCTTGTGGCCGAAGGCATCGGTGCTGCCGGCATCGGAGAGGAACTCGCCGTCGGCATTGCGTACGCCCTCGGAGGCCACGATGGTGCAATAGCCGTGGCGCTTGACCGTGTCGTCGACCTTGGCCAGGAATTTCTCTTCGTCGAAGGCGATTTCCGGGAACAGCAGGATGTGCGGGTCCTGGCCTTCGGCCTCGCTGGCCAGCCCACCCGCGGCCGCGGTCCAGCCGGCATGCCGACCCATGACCTCCAGAATGAACACCTTTGTGGAGGTCTTGCACATGCTAGCCAGATCGAAACCGGCCTCGCGAATGGACACGGCGGTGTACTTGGCCACGCTGCCGAAGCCGGGCGAGCAGTCGGTATGCGGCAGGTCGTTGTCCATGGTCTTGGGCACATGGATCGCCTGGATGGGGTAGCCCATCTTTTCCGACAGTTGGCTGATCTTGAGACAGGTATCGGCCGAATCGCCGCCGCCGTTGTAGAAGAAATAGCCGATATCGTGGGCCTTGAAGACCTCGATCAGGCGCTCGTACTGGGCGCGATTGTCGTCGAGGCCCTTGAGCTTGTAGCGCGCCGACCCGAAAGCGCCGGCCGGCGTGTGCTTGAGTGCAGCGATCGCGCCGGCGGATTCGGCCGAGGTGTCGATGAGATCTTCGGTGAGCGCACCGACGATACCGTCGCGCCCGGCATACACGGTGCCGATCTTGTCGCTGTGTTCGCGCGCGGCTTCGATTACGCCGGCGGCCGAGGCGTTGATGACGGCGGTCACCCCACCGCTTTGCGCATAGAAGGCATTCTTTCGGGTCATGGGTTCATCCTGGCTGATCAGATGCGCCGCAAAGCATACTTGAGAGTTGGCGCCGCCGAAAATTGACTTGCCCCAGGCGAATCATTAACGTCGACCGTTCGTTCGTGCGCACGCTCGGGTTGTGTGCGCAAAACGCTCTACCTTCTGGTTATGACAACGCCAAGCCGTTCGCGGAGAAATCATGCTGAAAATCGTGCTGCTGGGTGCCCCGGGTTCGGGCAAGGGAACGCAGAGTGAAAAGCTGGTCGCCGAATTCGGCGTACCGCAGATTTCCACCGGCGATCTGCTGCGCAGCGCGGTAGCCAACGAAACCGAACTCGGCAAGAAAGCCAAATCGGCGATGGATGCCGGTGAGCTGGTCTCCGACGATATCGTCGTGGGCATGATTCGCGAACGTCTGGCCGAGGACGATACCGAAAACGGTTTCATTCTCGACGGCTTTCCGCGCAGCCTCGATCAGGCCAAGGCGCTGGATGAGCTGCTCGACGAAATGAATCGTCCGCTTCAGGGCGTGGTGCATATCAAGGTCGACAACGAAGAAATCGTGCAGCGCCTGATGGCCCGCGGCCGTGCCGACGACAACGAAGAGACGATTCGCAATCGTCTCAAGGTGTATCAGGAGCAGACCCAGCCGCTGGTCAAGTTCTACGAAGACAAGGGCCTGCTTACCGCCGTGGCCGGCGTGGGCGAGATCGACGACATCTATGCCCGTATCAAGGCGGCGTTGCCCGCCGGTTAGATAAATCCGCCCGCACAGCGGGCGTCGATTCGCGTTTTCAGGCGCCGGAGCCGGCTGCGGCTTCGGCGTTTTTTATGGCTGCGAGCACGGCCTCGCCGGCCACGCCCGCGCGCCAGCCCGACAGCAGCCGCAGATCGCGTGCGCCGGCGACCATGGCCGCGATTTCCTTGCGACTGGCCAGCGCCGACGCGGCGATAGCGTGGCTTTGTGCCCGTTCGGCCAGGACGTCCATACCGATCTTGATGCGTCGTTTTTCTTCGTCGCTGGGTGGCGTTGGCGGCGCGGCGAGCGGCTCGGCCGGGCGCTCGGCCGCGCGCTGTAGGCAATCCAGTAGCGCTGTGCCGTGACGGTCGACGGTTTTGGCGGGCAGGGCGCGAATCTGTTTCATGGCGTCGCGATCCGGCGGTCGCCGTTTGGCCAGTTCGATGACCGCATCGTCGGCCAGAATCCAGCGCCGTGGCCGGTCGCAGGCCATGGCCTCGCGTTCGCGCCAGTCGGCGATCGCGCCCAGCGCCTGCTGTTGGGCCGGCTTGAGCCGATGCCAGCTCTTGATACGGCGCCAGGCGGCCGCGGTATCCACGTCGAAACGCCGGGCGTCGACCATGCGCTCGAAATCCTCGGCCAGCCAGGCCTCGCGTTCCTGTTCGAGCAGCCGGTTGCCGATCACGTGATAGGCCACGGCGAGATAGCGCACATCGTCGGCAGCGTAATCGAGCGCGCCGGGCGGCAGCGGGCGTTTGCTCCAGTCGGTGCGCGTATGCGCCTTGGGCAGGTCGATATCCAGCAGGGCGTCGATCAGGCGCGCATAGCCCATCTGGTCGTCGAGGCCGACCAGCGGGGCGGCCACCTGTGTATCGAACAGCGGCGCCGGCATGGTGCCGAAACGCTGGTACAGCACTTCCAGATCCTGTTCGGCCGAATGGAACACCTTGAGCACGCGCGTGTCGGCCAGCAGTTCGGCCAATGGTTCGAGGTCGTCGAGCGCGATTACGTCGATCAGGCCGATTTCGTCGGCATCGGCAATCTGTACCAGACACAGCTTGGGGTAGTAGGTGCTTTCGCGCAGGAATTCGGTGTCCACGGCGATCCAGTCGCGCTCGCGCATGCGTGCTGCGAACTCGGCCAGCGCTGCGTCGTCGGTGATCGTGACGACGGACTGGGGCGGCTTCGGTATCATGCCGTGTGCTCTGACAAGCTTCATAAGGATGCGGTGTCCATGGTTTTTGCGCGGCGGGTAATCGAACTAATGCTGCTGCGGCGTGGCCCCCAGGATATGCCGGGGGATGCGAACACGCTCATCGGTTGTGCTGCGGCCTATTGTATCTTGCTGTTTCTGCAAGTCGGCCTGCTCATGCCTGCACCCGCGGCTGCGCTCCAGGCCGGGCTGGCCACGGTCCTGCTCGCCTTGTATGTGCGTACGGTGCTGCGTATCCGACAGTTGCCCAACCGCTTCAACCAGACCGCGACGGCCCTGTTCGCATCAGGGGCGACGCTGACGTTGATCATGCTCGCGCCCACCCACGCGATGGCGCCTTATCTGCACGCGCTCGGCGAGGCCAGCGACGCGCAGGCCGTACCCATGCCGCCGACGTTCGTGACCCTGTCCTATGTCGCCATGGGCTTCTGGGGCCTGGCGATCTACAGCCATGTCTATCGGCACGCGCTCGATGGCGGGCTCTGGCTGGGCGTGGGCGCGACCATCACTTTCGAAATCTTGCTGTTGCTGGTGTTTTCCGTACTCGGTTGACGCGCGCTCAAGCGCGATCAGCGCAGGCTTGCCGTACAAGGGTTTTCACATGCATGTCCATATTCTCGGCATCGGTGGCACGTTCATGGCCGGTGTGGCGCTGCTCGCGCGTGCGGCCGGGCATACGGTGACCGGTTCCGATGCCGGCCTGTATCCGCCCATGAGCACCCAGCTGGCCGAGGCCGGTATCGATGTCATGGAAGGCTACGAGCCGGACCATCTCAAGCCGGCGCCCGATCAGGTGATCGTGGGCAATGCCATGAGCCGGGGTAACCCGGCGGTCGAATATACGCTCGATGCCGGGCTCGACTATATTTCCGGGCCACAGTGGCTGGCCGAGAACGTGCTGCGCTCGCGCTGGGTGCTGGCCGTGGCCGGCACCCACGGCAAGACCACCACGGCGAGCATGCTCGCGCATATCCTCGAATATGCCGGTATGGCGCCGGGGTATCTGATCGGTGGTATCGCGGCGGATCTGGGCCAGTCGGCGGCGATGGGCGAAAGCGATTTCTTCGTGGTCGAGGCCGACGAATACGATACCGCCTTCTTCGACAAGCGCTCGAAGTTCGTGCACTACCGTCCGCGTACGCTCGTGCTCAACAACCTCGAGTTCGATCACGCCGATATCTTCGACAACCTCGAAGCCATCAAGCGCCAGTTCCATCACCTCGTGCGTACGGTACCGGGCACGGGCCAGATCGTGCATAACGCGGCCGATGTCGCGCTCGACGACGTGCTCGCACGCGGCTGCTGGACGCCGACGGTGGGTTTTGCCGGGCCCACGGGCGATTGGCAGAGTCAGGCGCTCAGCGCCGATGCCAGCCATCTGGCGATTCGTTACCAGGGCGAGGCGGTCGGCGAACTCAATTGGCACATGACCGGCGCGCACAACGCCGCCAACGCGCTGGCCGCGATCGCGGCTGCCCGTCATGTGGGTGTGGTACCGGAACAGGCCATCGCCGCGCTGGCCTGTTTCAGGGGCGTCAAGCGTCGTATGGAACTCCGCGGTACGCCGCGCGGTATCAAGCTGTTCGACGACTTCGCCCATCATCCGACCGCCATCCGGACCACGCTGGCAGGCCTGCGTGCTGGCGCGCAGGGCCGGGTGCTGGCGGTGTTCGAGCCCCGTTCGAATACGATGCGCCGTGGGGTTCATGCCGATACCTTGGCGGCCAGCTTTGCCGATGCCGACCATGTGTTCGTCTACGAGGCCGATCTGGACTGGGACGCCGCCACCGTGTTCGCGCCGCTGGGCGATCGGGTGACGCGTTGTGGCGATCTGGACGCGCTGGTCGCCGCAGTGGCCGCGACGGCGATGCCGGGCGATTGTGTCGTGGTGATGAGCAATGGCGGTTTCGGCGGTATCCACGGCAGGTTGCTCAGCGCATTGGCGCAGACCTGAGCCGCAATAGCAGACATAAAAAAACCGCTTCATGAAGCGGTTTTTTTATCTAGCGAGAAAATTTCGCCGAGGCCGGGCCGTACCACGTCGAGGCACGAGGGGGGACCGGGAGACGCCGACCCGACCCTGGCGAAAACGGTGGCGATCGCCTTTTGCGATACGCCGTTGAAAATTTCGCGTTGGCCGGGCCGTACTACGCCGAGGCACGAGGGGGGACCGGGGAGACGCCGGCCCGACCAGGCGAAAACCTGTCATACGCACACCGTGGTTGTGCGTATGGATTTAATTTCGCCTGAGCCGAGCCGAACCACGCCGAGGCACGAGGGGGGGGACCGGGGAGACGCCAGCCCGACCAGGCGAAAACTGTGTGGCAGCCATGCTGCCGAAATTCGTGTTGCTTGAACTCCTTACCTGAATTAAGCGTCTTCGCCGTCCTGCGAAGACTGCATATCCTTCATGTATTGCTGGAACTCGTCCTTGTCGACTTCACCGTCGCCGTTTTCATCCATGGCATCGAACTTCGCCTCCCACGGAGTCGCGGCCACTTCTTCCGGCGAAAGCGAACCGTCGGCATCGGCATCCATGGTCGCCCAGGCCGCCGAGGCTGTTTCTGCCGCATTCGCGCGGGTTGTGGACAAAGCCGTCGACAACGGAATGGCGATAGCGATACCGGCAATGACTGCGTAGCGTTTCTTCATGAATCACTAAACTTCAATGCGTTCCTGACTAAGCCTAGAGCAACCGCCGTGCCAACTATAAAAAATACTTACGATACAATAATTTAAGTAGTATTTTCCGTGCCGAGAGGCCTGTTGTCGCCGTGGGCGGGGCATACCGGCACAAAGACTGTTGCCGTATGGCGACAGCATGCAACGAATACTGATAACTTGCGGAATTTGCTTGGTTTTAAATGTCGCAGATTGGCAACAGTTAGCCGCGATCGGCTGGTTTTCGATGTCGCCTAACGGCAACGATCAGCGCGAGCGCTTGTAATCGTTGGGGTCGATCTCGTGCCGGTTGAGCAGCTTGTAGAACTCGGTGCGATTGCGCTTGGCCAGGCGTGCGCTGCGGGCGACATTGCCCTCGGTGATGCGTAGCAGCTGAACCAGATAATCGCGTACGAAGGCATCGCGGGCCTCGGCGAGCGGCTGCCAGGAGGCAGCTGCATCGGCGCGACCGCTATGGCCGGCCAGGGCCTTTTCCACCGCCTGTGCGGAAATCACGTGGCCGCGGGTGAGGGCGACATTCTGTTCGACCACGTTGGAGAGCTGGCGGATATTGCCGGGCCAGTGATGGCGGCAGAGCAATTCCATCGCATCCGGCGAGTACACGCGGGTGCGCCGGCCACTGCGCGCCGCGATCGCTTCCAGAAAATGGCGGGCCAGCGGCGCGACGTCTTCCGGTCGCTCACGCAGCGGCGGCAGGGCAAGGGTGACCACGGCCAGGCGATAGTAGAGATCTTCGCGGAAACTGTGTTGTTCGATGGCATGATCGAGGTCGCGGTGGGTGGCCGACACCACGCGCACGTTGACCGGTAGTGAACGCGAAGCGCCCACCGGTCGGACTTCACGCTCCTGCAGCACGCGCAGCAGTTTGACCTGCAGCGTGATCGGCATGTCGCCGATCTCGTCGAGGAAGACCGTACCGCCCTCGGCGCTGCGAAACAGCCCCTGCTGGGCCTGCTTGGCATCGGTGAATGCGCCTTTTTCGTGGCCAAACAGTTCCGATTCGAGCAATTGCTCGGGCATGGCCCCGCAGTTGATCGCCACGAACGGCGCCTTCGCGCGGGGGCTGGCATCGTGCAGCGCGCGGGCGAGGACTTCCTTGCCGGTGCCGGATTCGCCGGTGATGAGCACGCTGGTGTCGCTGGCGGCGACCAGCTTGGCTTCATCGAGCAGGCGATGCATCAACGGCGAGCGGGTGACGATGCGTGCGCGCCAGACCTGCTGCCAGTCTTCGCTGGCCACACCGGTCTGTTCAAGCGCCTGGTCGACACGGGCCAGGAGTACGTCCTTGTCGACCGGTTTGGACAGAAAATCGAGTGCGCCGCCCTGCGTGGCCGCGACCGCCTCGGGAATCGTGCCGTGGGCGGTCAGCAGAATGACCGGCAGCGTGGGGTGGGCATGGCTGAGCCGGTCGAGCAGCGCCATGCCGTCCATGCCATCCATACGCAGATCGGTGATTACACAGTCCGCGCCGTAATTTTCGAGCAGGCGAAGGGCGGCCCGACCGCTATCGGCGGTCTCGACCGTGTGGCCCGCGCCTTCCAGACGCAGGGCGAGCAGGCGCCGCAGGCTGGGGTCGTCATCGACCAGCAGTATCTTGCCGCCGCGTGCCATTTACGTGCCCGGGTCGCCGAGCCGGTTTTCTATATCGGCCAGTTCGCGCAATTTGCGGCGTGCCTCGTCGAGCTCGCGTTCGAGTTCACGGATATGGGCACGCTCGCGGGCGTTCGGCTGTCCGGCAGGCGGCTGGGCGCGCGCGCTCCGGGTCGCGGACTCGGGTATCACCGGTTCGGCGATGGCCGGCGCCGGTTCGGCCACGGTGTCGGTGCTGCTGACAGCGCCGTTGCGCGCGCCTTCGGCATACAGGCGCGCAAGATCCTGCAGGTACTGACAGGCCGCCGGGCTCCACTGGGCATCGTCGGCGGTGAGTGCGCGCTGGGCATAGCGCGCGGCTTCGTCCGGGGTGTAACGACGCTGGCCGGCCGTGCCGAATGCAAGGGCCAAATGCGCATAGCTCTGGGCATCGGGTCGGCTGGCGACCTGCGCTCGCGCGACGGCCACCGCCTCGGCGCGGGCTTCGGGCGTGGCCTGGCGCAGCTGTGCGGCATAGTCGAGCAAATCGAGTACCGGGTCTCGCTCGGCCGCCAATGGCATTGCCGGCGATGTCTCGACGCGTTCGCCCAGATCCGGCGGCCGCCGATCGGTGCTGCAGCCACCCGCCAGTAGCGATGCGCCGGCAACGGCGAGCGCGACCCATACCACACGCATATCACACCGCATGGCGATCCGGGATTTCGACATGAAACCGTGCACCGCCGCCCGGGGCGTCGGTCACATCGATACGCCCGCCATGCGCATGCACGCATTCACGTACCACCGACAAGCCGATACCGGTGCCCCGGAGTGCGCCCTTGGCATGTGACTCGCTGTCCGTGCCCTGATAAAAGGCATCGAAGATTGCGTCGCGCTCGTGCGCGGGCACGCCCGGGCCCTGATCACTGACCGAGATCGTGGTGGCTGAAACCATACGCTCGGCGGCCAGGGTCACGGTCGAGCCCGGCGGCGCGAATTTCACCGCGTTGGCGAGTAGATTGTCGACAATAAGCTGCATACGGTCCCGGTCGGCCGTGACGTCCATGGTTTCGCCCGGCGTGACCACGGATAGTTCCTTGCCCTCGATCGTGAGCCGCTGGCGGGCTACGATCGCCTCGAAAAGCGCGTTCAGATCGAAGCGCTCGTACTCAAGTTTAGCGTGTTGTTGCTGCCAGGCGGCAAAGTCCAGCAGGTTATCGATGAGCTTGGCCAGTTCAAGGCTGTTCTGCTGCAGGATTTCGGCCACGTCGGCCTGCGCGTCGTTGAGCTTTCCGACGGTGCCATCGCGCAACAGTTCGGCGCCTTCGCGAATACTGGCGAGCGGCGTTTTGAGTTCATGCGACATATGCCGGATGAACTGCTGTTTTTCGTTTTCCAGGGTGGCGAGACGGCGGCGCATCCAGTCCAGGCGCGCGCCCAGCGCATCGAGTTCGGCCGTGGGTGCGAACACCTTGATCTGCTGTGAGAAATCGCCATCGCCAAGGCGGGTGACCGCGCCGGAGATCTGACGTAGCGGGCGTGCGATCACCACCACGAAGAAAGCGGTGAGCGCAAGTGCGCCGGGAATCAGCGCGAATACGCACAGCAGCAGGAAAAAGCGGGCATCGGCCGCGGTCGCCTGCAAACGGGCCAGCTCGCGATCGATGAACAGATTGCCTTGCTGGGTGATCAGATCGGTTTCGCGCTGCATGGCGCTGATTTCCTCGATCAGGCTCTGAACCTGGGCCGGGCGCGTGCGCAGGCGTTCGGCCAGTTCGCGTGCCTGGGCGCGCAGGGTGTCGAGGTTCCAGCCCGACAGGGTATCGAGCTCGAGGGCGCCGAGCGCATCGAGCATGGCATCGAAGTCGCGGCTCTGGCGCTCGAAACGCGTGATCAATTCGTCGCTTTGCAACACACCGTATTGGCGCGCGCTCCGCTCCATGCCCACCAGCAGTGTGCTCAGGCGTTTGCTGTAGCGGGTCACCTCCACGCCCTGGAGCACCAGGCGCTCGCTCTGATCGGTCAAGCGATCGACATAAAGCACACCGAAGACGATGGCCACGATCAACGGCAACGCGACCAGCCCGAAACTGGTCAGCAACAGTCCGGTGATCGAGCGTGGGCGAAAGACCAGCCGGCGACGGCCGTGGGCCTTGCGCGAATGTTCGATAGCGGCAGCAGCAGGGCGCGACATGCCGTACAGCATAGCCTGACTGGCGCCGACGTTGCGTATTCGGGCTTTGCGGCGCTAGGGTTGGCGGCTTGCCCCGTGTTCTTCTTGAGAGGCCTTTTGCATGGTCGCGACCTCTGCCGATGCTCGCCCCGCCGAGCGCACCGACAACGGCCTGCCGTCTTTGACCTGGCTGGAAACGCGTACGCGCGAACTGCTTGAGCAGGCGGCACACGGTGGCGCCGATCAGGCTGAAGTCTCGCTGTCGGCCTCGCGTGCACTGTCGGTGACCGCACGGGCGCGCGAGCGCGAATCCGTCGAACACGAAGGCGATCGGGCCGCGAGCCTGACCGTCTATCGCGGCCAGCGCAGTGGCAGTGCCTCGACCACCGATCTGAGCAGCGATGGGCTGCGCGCCGCGCTCGATCAGGCGCTCACCATCGCGCGTTTTACCGAGCCGGATGACTATGCCGGGCTTGCCGATGCCGAACTCATGGCCCGCACGCGCCCCGAGCTGTCGCTCTATCACCCGTGGTCGCTGGATGCCGGGCGGGCACTGGATATGGCGCTCGAGCTCGAGGCGGCCGCGCTCGATTACGACCCGCGTATCGCCCAGACCGAAGGCGCAACCGTGGCCAGCCAGGATGGCATCAGCGTATACGGCAACAGCCATGGGTTCGTGGCGGGTGAACGCGCGAGCCGGCATGCCTTGAGTGTCCAGCCGCTGGCTAAATCCGAGCGTGGCATGCAACGCGAAGTCGCCTTTTCCCAGGCCCGCCGTGCCGAGGATCTACAAACCCTGACGGCGGTCGGTCGGCTTGCCGCCGAGCGCGCGGTATCGCGCCTGCACGCAAAAACACCGCCGACCACGACCGCGTCGGTGCTGTTCACGCCACGGGTTGCGCGCGGGCTGTGGGGGCATCTGATCGGCGCGATCAGCGGCGGCGCGCTTTATCGCAACGCCAGTTTTCTCAAGGACAAGATCGATCAATCGATTGCGGTGCCGACACTCACCCTCAGCCAGCACCCGCACCGCCCGCGCGGGCTCGCCAGTGCCGCTTTCGATGGCGATGGCGTGGCCACCACCGAGCGCACTCTGGTCGAAGATGGCGTACTGCGCGGCTATGTACTGTCCGCCTACACGGCCCGCCGACTGGGGCTCACGAGTACCGGCAACGCAGGCGGTGTGTTCAATCTGGACGTCGCCCCGGGCAGCGAAGATTTCGACGCGCTCGTGGCCGGCATGGGGCGTGGACTCGTGGTCACCGAACTCATGGGCCAGGGCGTGAATCTCGTCAATGGCGATTATTCGCGTGGCGCGGCCGGCTTCTGGGTCGAGAATGGCGAGATCGCCTATCCGGTCGAAAACGCCACCATCGCCGGCAATCTGGCGGATATGTATCGCGATATCGCAGCACTCGGCAGCGATGTGGATCTCGGCGCGGCCTTGCGTACGCCGTCGGTGCTGATTGGGTCTATGACCATTGCCGGGCAGTGATTCTGTCTTGCGCAAATACTCCGCACATTAGCGCGAAGACGCGCAAATAAGGCAGTCACGTGGGTTGGCGCGGGCTGCGGATCGCGAGCCGGCGGGCAAGCGTCGCCGAGCATTCAGGGCGAATCGCTTGCCGAGGCAACGTCGTTTTGTGGATTACGCTTCGCTAAGCCAACCTGCACGTCGTTCGGGGTGCTCGAATGGTCACCCATCATTTACGCGCTTGGCGTGCATTTGCGGACGTTTTCTTTTGGCCGAAGAACACACGCCAATACGCAATCGCCGGTTGGCGGCTTGAATCACTAAGGTCGGATCTTCAGCAGGCGCTGCGCTCATTACGAGATTACGCTGCACACGTTTAACTCACGACGCGCTCATTCGAGCTACGAGGCGGGCCCGGTTAGCGCAACAGAAACAGCGTGCCGAGGCCGAGAAAGGCGCCGAAGCCGATGACGTCGGTAATGGTCGTGAGCACGACAGAGCCCGCCAGGGCCGGGTCGATGCCCATTTTCTTCATGGCCAGCGGAATGGCGACGCCGGCGATGGCAGCGCCAATCTGGTTGATGATCAGTGCCACCGCGATGATCACGCCGAGCGTGGGGTTGCCGAACCAGACCTGGGCGATGACGCCGACAACCGCCCCCCACAGCACGCCGTTGATCACGGCCACGGCGAGTTCCTTCATCAGCAGGGTGCGCGCGTTGCCGAAACCGATCTGACCGAGCGACAGGCCGCGAATCATCAGGGTGAGTGTCTGTGAGCCGCCGATTCCGCCCATGCTGGCCACGATCGGCATGAGCACGGCCAGGGCGACCACTTGCGATAGCGTGGCTTCGAACAGGCCCACGACCTGCGCGGCGAGAAAGGCGGTGAGCAGATTCGCGCCCAGCCAGGTGGCCCGTCGGCGCGCACTACGCGCGATCGGTGCGAATACGTCTTCTTCTTCGTCGAGGCCGGCCATGCTCATGATCGAGTGCTCGGCTTCGTCGCGGATCACGTCGACCACGTCGTCGATGGTGATCCGGCCGACCAGTTTTTCGTTTTCGTCGATCACCGGTGCCGAGATCAGGTCGAGATCCTGAAAGCGCTTGGCGACCTGGGCGGCCGACATGTCCACCGGCAAGGCTTCGATATCGGTGTTCATGACCTCGGAGACGTCGCGCTCCGGGTCGAGCGTGAGCAGTTTGGCGAGCGTGAGCATGCCCAGATAACGGCCATAGCGCGAGATCACGAACAGCGATTCGGTATCGTCGGGCAGGGTGCCGCGCTGTTGCAGATAGCGGCGCACGACATCCAGCGACACGTCCGGGCGTACCGTGATGGTGTCGTTGTTCATCAGGCCGCCGGCCGAGTCCGACGGATAGGACAGCACCGCTTCCAGACGTTCGCGGTTGTCCAGGTCCATCGTGTGCAGGACTTCACGGGTGACCTGTTCGGGTAGATCCTCGATCAGGTCGGCGAGGTCGTCGATCGGCATGCCTTCGGTGGCCGCGAGCAGAACCTCGTCGTCGAGGGCATCGATGAGCTCGGCACGCACCTCGTCGTTGACGTGCAGCAGCGTTTCGCCGTGATCGTCTTCGGGCACCAGACGCCAGACCAGCTCACGCTTGGTGCGCGGGATGGATTCCAGCAGCAAGCCGATTTCGGCCGGCGAGAGCGAGTGCAGCATCGGTTTGAGCCGACGCATGCGCCCGGATTCCAGCGCCTCGTTGATATGCGCGAGCCGGGATTCCATCTGGTCTTCAGTGGTCTTGGCGTCGCTCATCGCAGCGCATATCCGAAACAGTGAGTGGCTTGTTAGAAAATAGCAGAAAAATACGGATTTTCCTGCGCTTTTTATGCCCTGACAGCGATCGCCGACGCAATCGCGACAGTGCAGACCGCAGGCCATGGGTCAGACCTGCAACCGATCAGGATAGTGCAGCCGTGTTGCAGCGACGCGACGTATCAGCCGCGGGCGACGCGAACCGTGTCGTCCCGGCTGTGGCGATTCGATTCGGGCGTATCAGCCGGCCAGTTGCTGGCTAAGCGCTTCCAGGGCCTCGCGATAGGCCTGCGAATCGGTCAGGGAGAGGATTTCGCGTGTCCGGTTTTTCAAGGCGTCGACATCGGCATTCATGATCGTGCGCTTGACCTCGAGCACGCTGGCCGGATGCATGGAAAACTCGGTCAGGCCCAGGCCGAGCAACAAGGCGGTATAGCGCTTGTCGGAAGCCATTTCACCGCACATGGATACGCTGATACCGGCGGCGTCGCCGGCTTCGATGGTCATACGAATGAGCTGCAGCACTGCCGGGTGCAGCGGATCGTAGAGGTAGTTGATTTCGTCGTCGATACGATCCATGGCCAGGGTGTACTGGATGAGATCGTTCGTGCCCAGCGAAAAGAAGTCGCAATACTGGGCCAGCAGCGGCGCGGCCAGGGCCGCGGCCGGCACTTCGATCATCGCGCCCACCTGCAGCTGGGCATCGAAATCCAGGCCATCACGGCGTAGCTCGTTCTTGAGCTCGTCGATCAGGTGGCGCGTCTGGCGCATCTCCTGAATATTGGACACCATCGGCAGCATGATGCGTAGATCGCCCTCGGCCGAGGCCCGCAGCAGTGCGCGCAGCTGGGTACGAAACAGGTCGGTTTCCTTCAGACACAGGCGGATCGCACGCAGGCCGAGCGCCGGATTGCTCGAGGTCTTGCCGACATTGCGGCCGATGGTCTTGTCCGCGCCCAGATCCAGCGTACGAATGGTGACCGGGCCATCCACCGAGCGCAGCACGCGTCGAAAGGCGGCCAGCTGTTCTTCTTCGCCGGGCGTTTCGTCGCGGTTCATGTACAGGAATTCGGTGCGATACAGGCCCACGCCTTCCGCGCCCACTTCGGCGGCATCGGCGCTGTCGTCGGGCAGTTCCACGTTGGCGAGCATGCGCACGCGCACGCCGTCGGTGGAGATCGCCGGCTCGTCGCGCAGCATGCCGAGCATACGCCGATAGCGCGCATCGCGTTTTTGCCGATGGCGATAGAACTCGAGCGCGGCCTCGTCCGGGCCGGCGAGTACATGGCCGGCCTCGCCGTCGACCACCACGATTTCGTCGTCGACCAGCAGGCGTCGGGCGTTGTGCATGCCCACGATGGCGGGAATACGCAGACTGCGGGCAAGAATCGCCGAATGCGACAACGGCCCGCCGTGCTCGGTCACGAAGGCCGCCACGCCCTGCTGGTGCAGCAGGATGATGTCGGCGGGCGTGAGCTCGTCGGCCACGATGACCGGCGGCGGCGCGTCGTCGGCCTCGCGCGTTTCGATGGTGCGTTCCTGCTTGAGCAGAATACGCTGGATGCGCGCGGTCACGTGGGCGACATCGTCGCGACGCGTACGCAGGTAGCTGTCGTCCATTTGGTCGAACACCGCGGTCAGGTGTTCGGCCTGCATCTTGAGCGCGGCCTCGGCGTTACAGCGGTGCTCGCGAATGAGCGAGCAGACCGTGTCGGTCAGGGCGCTGTCCTGCATCATCAGCAGATGGGTTTCGATGAAGGCGCCGATTTCGGAGGGCGCATTCGCCGGAATCTGTTCGCGGATGTCGGCGAGCTGGTCGCGTGCGTCCTCGAGCGCGCTCTGAAAACGCGCGATCTCGGCTTCGACATGGTCGGGCGAGATCGAATATTCGGGAATATCCAGATCGGTGCCATGCACGCGATGCACGGCGCCGATGGCCACGCCACGCGATACGCCGATGGCGGCCAGCCACAGGCTCATAGTCGTGTCGGGTTGTCTGAGTGCAGCGCGCGCACGGCTACTGGCCTTCGCCGAAGCGATCGCGCACCAGTTCGTCGAGGGCGTCGAGCGCGGCCTCGGCGTCGTCGCCCTCGGCGGTGACCTCGATACGCGAGCCGCGGGCGGCAGCGAGCATCATCACGCCCATGATCGACTTGCCCGATACTTCGCGCCCATCCTTGGCTACCCGGATATCGGCGTCGTACTGGGACGCGACGGTGACAAACTTGCTGGCAGCCCGCGCATGCAGACCGAGCTTGTTGACGATGGCGAGTTCACGGGTGGGCATAACGAGGGTCGTCGTGTCGATAAAGGAAAACGAAAAAAGCTAATCAGAGCTCGGACGGTACCGGGCAGGCCATGACGCCGGCCCGGCCGGCCTCGATCGCGGAAGCGGCCAGATCGTCGAGCGCGAGTTGCGGGTAATTGTAAACGCGTACCAGCATTGACAGGTTGATGCCGGCGACCACGCGCGCGCCGTATTCACCGGCCGCACGCGTGGCGATATTGCTGGGCGTGGAGCCGAACGCGTCGGTGATGATCAACACGCCGTCGCCTTCGTCCAGGCGCGCCAGTGCGGCATGCGCGGCTTCGCTGCGTTCGTCCGGATCGTCGTGGCGATGCACTTCGAGTACTTCGGTGGGGCGCGACAGGTCGCCGATCATGCCGGTGACCGTATCCACGAAGTGGGCGCCGAGACGGCCATGGGTAATCAGCAATACGCCAATCACGAGGCCATCTCCGCTACGAGGGGGCTAGTGCAGTTCATTGTGTCTTACCAGCGTCTGGGCATAGGTTTCGCGCAGGCGGCGCGCCAGCTGTTCGATGATATAGACCGAACGATGCTTGCCGCCCGTGCAGCCGACTGCAATCGTGACATAGGCCCGGTTTTCGCGCGCGAATTCGGGCAGCCAGCGGCTGATGAAGCCGTGAATATCGTCGAGCATCGCGCGCGTTTGTGGCTGGGCTTCCAGATGTTCGGCCACCGGCGCGTCCTGGCCGGTCAGCTCGCGCAGTTCGGGCACCCAGTGCGGGTTCGGCAGACAGCGTACGTCGAACACGAAATCCACCGCCTGGGGCAGGCCGTACTTGAAGCCGAACGACTGCAGCAGAATCGATAGCTCGCCGCTGGCCCCGCCTTCAACGCGATTGCGAATGATATCGCGCAGCTGATGGATATTGGTGTGGCTGGTATCGATCGATACATCCGCACTTTCGGCGATCGGCGCGAGCAGTTCGCGGTCGGTCTGTACGGCATCGATCAACGACGTGTGATCGTCGGTCAGCGGATGCTTGCGCCGGGTTTCCGAGTAGCGCCGCAGGATCGTATCGGTATCCGCGTGCAGATAGATCACCTCGATAGCGATACCGGCATCGCGCAGCGAACGGATACGCTCCTGGAAGCGGGCGATCTCGTCGCGCCGCGAACGTGCATCAATGCCCAGGGCCAGGCGATCGAAATCCTCCAGCCCCTGGCGATTGAGGGTATCGGCCGATACCTCGCTGAGCAGGCCGAGCGGCAGGTTGTCGATACAGTAATAGCCCAGGTCTTCGAGCATGTGCAGCGCGACCGATTTGCCCGAACCGGCCAGACCGCTGACGACGATCAGTCGCATGATTCACCTTCAGAATTGAATGCGCATGGCGCGTGCTTGCGCGTTATTGTGACCAAGCTGCAAGCGCGGTGCGAATACCGGCTATGCCTGCGTGCCGATGCGCGTATGTGCTTCATGATTCGTACGCAGCCGCACTGGCGGCCATGGCCTGACTCTGACGGGTGGCGAACTGTTCGTCGCTGTAATGACCCTGCATACGCAGCAGATGATCGCGACAGGCGGCTTCGACCAGCACCGCCAGATTATGGCCCACGGCGACCGGCAGAGTGATTTCCGGAATATCGACATCGAGTATGCGCCGCTGTGTGCGTGTACCGGTCAGCCGGTCGGGCGCATCCAGCGTGCCCGACTCGGGGCGCACCAGCCGGATAATCAGGCCGAGCTGTTTGCGGCGCTTGATCGCGGCCTCGCCGAACATGGCGCGGATATTGAGAATACCCAGCCCGCGTACTTCCAGAAAATCCTGCAATACCGGTGGGCAGCCGCCGTTGAGATCGTCCGGGCCGAGCAGCGCGAATTCGGGCGCATCGTCGGCGACCAGTCGATGGCCGCGGTTGATCAGCTCCAGGGCGAGTTCGCTCTTGCCCACACCCGGATCGCCGGTGAGCAAAAGCCCGATCGAAAGCACCTCGAGGAACACGCCGTGTACGGTGATCTGGCGTGCCAGTGCTTCGCCCAGAAAATGGCGCAGGCGGTAGGCTGCACGATGGCCGCTGGCCGCGGTTTCAAATACCGCGATCCCGGCATGCTCGAACGCTTCGCGCAGCGGCGCGATCAGCGAGCGGCCATCGGCGACCACCACGAGCTTGGTCGCGCCCGAGGTCACCCGTTCGAGCACATGGGTCAGCTGTGCGTTGTCGATGCTGTCGAGATAGGCGGTCTCGGGCTCGCCGATGACCTGCACCTGGGGCGGATGGATGAAATTGAGATAGCCGACCATGGGAATACGTCGGCCATCGATACGGGTGGCGCCGAGCGTGGCCTGGCCGCCAATTTCGCCAGGCCAGTGCAAACCGAGGGACGACTTCAGACGCGCGAAAACGGTTTCGACCGCGACCCGTCGAGTCGCGAGCGATTCGTCATCGAACAGATCGTCGCCGGGTCGTGCCACCGGTTGCGGCCCCGATCAGGCCTCGCTGGTATCGCGAGCGATCAGCGTCTTGTAAAGGGTGTCGTCGTCGCCGGCATCACGCAGATCGGCCAGCGTCTGGTTTTCGGAAAACAGTTCGGCCAGGCGGCGCAGCAGCTTGAGGTGTTCCTCGGTGGATTTTTCCGGCACCAGCAGGCCGAAGACCAGATCCACTGGCTGTTCGTCGTTGGACTCGAAATTCACCGGCTGGGGCAGACGCATGAAGGCGCCGATGCAATCGTCGATGCCCTTCATGCGGGCATGCGGAATCGCGACCCCGTCACCAATACCGGTGCTGCCGAGTTTTTCGCGGGAGATCAGGCCGTTGAAGATTTCACTGGCGGTCAGGTACGGGGTGCCCTGGGTCAGGATCTCGGCCAACTGCTCGAGCGCGCGCTTTTTGCTTTGCACGTCGTCGGCAAGGCGTACGCGCTCGGGCGCGACGATATCGGCGATGTTCATAAACTTCCTTTAACGATACAAAATGCGTACGGCGATCCGGCCATTGGCACAGCGCCAATGGCCGGACGCGGTCTAACCGGCGTTCAGGTCCAGATTCGCGTGGCGGGCCTGCCGGTTGTGATGATTCTTTTCCTTTTCCTTGTGCTTGAGCGTTTGCCGATCAAGCTTGTCGACCATGCCGTCGATGGCGGCGTACATGTCGTCCTGGGTACATTCGGCATGCAGCGTGGCACCGCGAACCTGCATGGTCACTTCGGCCTTGTGTCGGACCTTTTCGACCTCGAGTACGACTTCGGCATCGATTACGTCATCGAAATGCCGCTCGATGCGTTCCATCTTGGACGCAACATAGTTATGCAGCGCTTCGGTCATGTCGATGTGATGCCCGGAGATGTTCAGGTTCATCAGGTACTCCTTGTCGGCTTGGGAAAGCACATGTGAAGCAGTTCAGCTGGCCTGCCGGCGTCGTTCGTGCGACGGCGCGATCGACAGGGCCTCACGATATTTGGCCACCGTACGGCGGGCGACCTGGATTCCGTTTTCCAGCAACAGTTCGGCGAGCTTGCTGTCGGACAGCGGTTTGCCGGGACGTTCTTCGGCGACCATGCGCTTGATCATGGCCTGGATCGCCGTGGCCGAGGCGCTACCGCCGTCGGTGGTGGATACGTGGCTGGAAAAGAAATACTTGAGTTCGAAAATGCCGCGCGGGGTCTGCATGTATTTATTGGCGGTCGCGCGTGAAACCGTGGATTCGTGGATATCGAGTTGTTCGGCCACATCGCGCAGCACCAGGGGTTTCATCGCCTCTTCACCATATTCCAGAAAAGCGCGTTGTGCTTCAACAATCGTTTGTGCGACCTGAAGCAGGGTGTCGTTACGGCTTTTCAGGCTGTTGAGAAAGAAGCGGGCCTCCTGCAAATGCGACTTGAGCGTGGTCTGGTCGGCGCTCTTGTCGGCGCGCTTGATCAGGGCCAGGTACTGGCTGTTGATGCGCAGACGCGGCGCGATCTCGGCATTCAACGATACCTGCCAGCGTGACGACTGGCGGGTGACGAATACCTCCGGGACCACGTAATTTGATTCGTGGTCGCTAAACGCTTCGCCGGGCTGTGGCTGCAGGGTCTGGATCAGCGCGATCGCGCGGTCCAGATCCTCGGTTTCGATGCCCAGCCGGCGCGCCAGCGCGCCGCGGTCGCGCGATGCCAGGCATTCCAGTGGTTCGTTATCCACGATGCGCAGCGCGATATCGCGCGCGGGCGTGTCGTCGGGCATCTGATGCAGTTGAATGCTCAGGCATTCGGCGAGGTTGCGCGCAGCCACGCCGGGCGGGTCGAAGCGGTGAATCTCGGTCAGCACAGCTTCGATCGCGGCTTCGTCGGTTTCGAAATCCCGGGCCAGCCGCGGTGCGAGTTCCTGCCAGTCGTCGAGCAGGCCGCGTTCGTTGATGGCATCGATCAGATGATCGGCAATCGCACGCTGTACGTCGCTAAAGCGATGCATGTCCGCCTGCCAGGTCAGATGGGCGTGCAGATCGGGCGTGCTGGTGAGGTTGGCCTGGCGATAGTCCCAGTAGTCTTCGTCGTCGCTGGTGGGCGCCGGCGCGGGTGCTGCGCTACCGGAATAGATATCGTTCCAGTCGGCGTCCACAGGCAGGTTTTCGGGGATATCGGCGCTGGTGTCGCTGGCGCTGCGCTGGGTTTCAGCGGCTTCCGCGCGTGTGGCCTCGCGGGCGTCGATTTCGTCGTGGCCGTCGTCGGCCTCGAGCATGACATTGGTTTCCAGCGCTTCCTGGATCTCGGTCTTGAGATCGAGCGTGGACAGCTGCAGCATGCGGATCGCCTGCTGCAGCGCAGGCGTCATCGTCAGGCTTTGCGACAGATTGAGGTTCAGCGACTGTTTCATAGTCGGAAATCCTCACCCAGATAGACCTCGCGCACCTTGCGATCGGCCAGAATCGCCTCGCCGGGGCCGTCGGCGATCACCGCGCCGTCACTCAGGATATAGGCGCGCTCGCAGATCGAAAGCGTTTCACGCACGTTGTGATCGGTGATCAACACGCCGATGCCGCGGTTTTTCAGATGCGTGATGATGCTGCGGATATCGCCGATGGAAATCGGGTCGATACCGGCGAATGGCTCGTCGAGAAGCATGTACTGCGGCTGCGCAGCCAGTGCCCGCGCGATTTCCACCCGCCGGCGCTCGCCGCCGGACAGATTGATGCCCTTGGAGTCGGCGATATGGCCGATCGAGAGTTCATCGAGCAGGGCCGCGAGTTCGCGATCGATATCGGCTTTTTTCAGGCCCCGGCGCAGTTGCAGAATCGCGCGGATATTGTCGGCCACCGAGAGCTTGCGAAAGACCGAGGCCTCCTGCGGCAGATAGCCGATACCCAGCTTGGCCCGCGCATGCATGGGCAGACCGATGAGATTGCCTTCGCCCAGCATGATCTGGCCGGAATCGGGCGTAATCAGCCCCACGATCATATAGAAAGAGGTCGTTTTGCCCGCGCCGTTGGGCCCGAGCAGACCGACGACCTCGCCGGGCGCCAGCGACAGGCTGACGTTTTCGACCACCGCGCGCCCCTTGTAGCGCTTGCTCAGGTTTTCGGCGACCAGCCGCTGGCCGTTCGCCGCCGGGGCGGGGCTTTGGGCTGCGGTTCGGCTCACGGCTGGTCTTTCCCGGACTCGGGCTGAATGGTGATGCGTACGCGTTCGTTGTTGGAACTGCCGCGTTCGGCCTGGGTGCGCTCGGTATCCAGATTGTGGCGAATCACCTGGCCGTTGATCTCGTCGCCGCCGCGCCGCACGACCGCATTGCCGCGCAATACGATGGTGGAATCGTTGTTGGCGTACTCGATCTGGCTGGCGTGGCCGGTGACCACGTCATCGCCTTCGCGGTCCGGCTGCTTGTCGAACTTGGCCGGGCTGCCGTCGAGAACGGCCTTGATATTGCCGCGATCGTTAATGCGTGTGATCACGAGCTTGTTGCCGGTCAGCGTGAGCCCGCCCCGGGTGAGCACGACATTGCCGGTGTAGGTGCTGGTGCCGCGCTGCTGGGACAGATCCGCGTTGTTGGATTCGATATGAATCGGCAGCGGCTGCTGCGCGAACGCCGCGGCCGGCGCCAGCACAAGTGCGAGCACGGCCAGGGCGCGAGCGATACGGCTATGGCGTGTAGGTGACTTGTACATTTTCGAGCAGTCTCAACTTGTCCGTTTTCAGGTTGACCACCATGCCGTCGCCTTCGACCCGCTGGCCGGGCTGGGTGGCGGTTACATGCGCCTGGGTGTCGATACGATCACGATCGGGGCGCACCCAGGCGTTGTCGGTGACGATCTTGACCTCGTCGCCGTCGACCTTGGGATGGCGGCCGGTTACCCCGTCATAGAGATAGATATCGCGTTCGCCGGGCGGTATGCGCCCATGTTTCGCGGTGACGTCCCAATACGTTTTCGTGCCTGCAAGGTAGTGTACGTCAATATCCGTGAGCCGAGCCGAGTCGTCCGGGAAGTGCAGGCTCTGGCCCACGGTCATGCGATAGGCAAGCTTTCCCTGCTCATCCATCTGACGCACCACGGCATCGCTCATGTAGTAGTCGCTGTTGTCCGGCGTGGACAAGCGCGGCTTATCGGTGTCGGTACTGGCGCGGTCGAGCCCGACCACGCGCAGCCCCAGCAAAACGGCTGAGACGGCGAGCAGGATGGCGACGATGCGTAGCATGGGCGCGTATGGCTAGTGGGCGTTATGGGCGGCGATGATCAGTTCGCAGGCTTCGCGAACCGCGCCCTGGCCGCCCTCGAAACGACTCACCCAGTGGGCGGTTTCGATGACTTCATCGACCGCGTTGGCCACCGCCATGGCCAGGCGGGCCTGGCGCATGAGGCCCAGGTCGGGCAGGTCGTCGCCCATGACCGCGGCCTGATCCGGCGTGAGTTCGAGTTCGGCCAGCAAGGCTTCGAAATCCAGCTGCTTGTCGTGGCTGTCGAGATAGATGTAGTCCACGCCCAGGGCATGCAGGCGCGCGGCGACCGCCGGCGATGGGCGGCCACTGATCGCGGCCACGGCCACGCCGGCGGCCTGCAGGCGCTGGATGCCCAGGCCGTCACGTACGTGCATGCTCTTGATCTCTTCGCCGTGGTCGTAGAGATAGAGCTTGCCGTCGGTCATCACACCGTCGACATCGAATACCGCGACACGAATGTCGGCAGCACGCTGTTGTATTTCGCTGGCCTCGGGTTTCATATCACTCCGGCTCGCAGGAAGTCCTGCATGTTGAGCGCCCCCTGGGGGCGATTATCGGCATCTACCACCAGTAATGCACCGCCGCCGATCCGGTGCGTCTGCAGCATGCGTACCGCCTCGGCGGCGAGCATGTCGGCGGTCACGGTCTTGGGCGAACGGGTCATGTGTTCGGCAATGCCGGCATGTTTGATGTCGATGTCCTGATCCAGTGTGCGACGCAGATCGCCATCGGTA
Organism: Salinisphaera sp. T5B8; assembly: GCF_040361255.1. Taxonomy (NCBI): domain Bacteria; kingdom Pseudomonadati; phylum Pseudomonadota; class Gammaproteobacteria; order Salinisphaerales; family Salinisphaeraceae; genus Salinisphaera; species Salinisphaera sp. T5B8. The sequence continues at coordinate 63,226 of NZ_APNG01000008.1, forward strand.
AATACGCCGGCCAGTTTGCCGTGGTCATTGACCACGCCGGTCATGCCCAGCCCCTTGGCGCTCATTTCCAGCAGCGCTTCGCGCAGCAGCGCGCTTTCGGGCACGAGCGGCAGCTGTTCGCCGGTATGCATGATATCGGCCACCGTCAGCAGCAAGCGTCGCCCGAGCGCGCCGCCGGGGTGCGAGCGGGCGAAATCCTCGGCGGTGAAGTGGCGTGCTTCAAGCAGGGCGATGGCCAGCGCATCGCCCATGACCAGCGTCGCGGTGGTCGACGAGGTGGGCGCAAGTTCGAGCGGGCACGCTTCGATTTCCACCGCCACGTCCAGATGGACATCGGCCCGGCGCGCCAATGTGGACTGGGCATTGCCCGTCATGGCGATCAGCGGTAGGTCGAGACGCTTGATCAGCGGCAGAATGGTCAGAATCTCGCCCGTCTCGCCGGAATAGGACAGGGCGATCACGACGTCCTCGGCGGTGATCATGCCCAGATCGCCGTGGCTGGCCTCGCCCGGATGTACAAAGAATGCGGGCGTGCCGGTGGAGGCCAGGGTGGCCGCGATCTTGCCGCCGATATGGCCCGATTTGCCCATGCCGGTCACCACCACACGGCCACGGCAACCCAGCAGCGTTTCGGCGGCGGCGGCAAACGAGGCATCGATACGCGAAGCCAGTGCGGCTGCGGCCGCGGCCTCGATATCGATCACGCGGCGCGCCGAGTGGAGAATGTCCTGTGTGTTCATGGCCACTATTCTAGCGTAGCTGCGAATCGCCAAGATATTGTTCGTTCAGGCTTTCGCAGCGCGGCGGTTCGGGTTGCGGTCGTTGGCGTATGCAGGTTTGCATGCGCCCCGTATAATGCGCGCCCTTTTGCTCGACTTGCGCGGCTGCGATGACCGAACCCGCTATCTCCATACAGAATGTCGAAAAGCGCTACCCGAGCACGCATGCGCTCAAGGGTGTGTCTTTCGATATCCGTCCGGGCGAATATTTCGGCCTGCTGGGCCCCAACGGCGCCGGCAAGTCCACCCTGATCAGCATCATCGCCGGATTGACCCATGCGACGTCCGGCAATGTGGCCGTACTTGGCCACGATGTGCGGCGCGATTTCCGCCAGTCTCGGCGCGCGCTGGGCGTGGTGCCGCAGGAGCTGGTCTACGACCCGTTCTTTCCGGTGCGCGAGATGTTGCGTATCCAGGCCGGTTATTTTGGCTGCGGCAAGGATTACTGGCCCTGGATCGATGAGCTGCTCGAGCGCCTGGACCTGACCAACAAGGCCGAGGTATCCATGCGCGCGCTCTCCGGCGGCATGAAGCGGCGGGTGCTCATCGCCCAGGCGCTGGTGCATAAGCCGGGCGTGGTGATTCTCGACGAGCCCACCGCGGGCGTGGATGTGGAACTGCGGCGCACGCTCTGGCATTTCACCCGCGAGCTCAACGATGCCGGTCATACCATCGTGTTGACCACGCACTATCTGGAAGAGGCCGAGGAGCTGTGCGACCGCATCGCGATTCTCGACCAGGGCCGGTTGTCGGTGCTCGAGGACAAGCGCGCCTTGCTCGACCGGCATCCGTATCGATTTTTGTCGCTCCAGCTGTCCGGTCAGGGCGGCGCGCTGCCGGCCAGTGTCGAGCGGCTCATCGAGGATCGCCACGACGATACGCTCGAACTCAAACTCGAGCAGGGCAAGGATTTCATTGCCGATGTCATGGAAGCGATCCGCGATGCGGGCTATCGCATACAGGATGTACGCACCCGTGAGCCGTCGCTGGAGAACATCTTCGTCGAGCTGACCGACCACTCGCACGACCACGACGAGGACGCCGCATGAACTGGCAGGGCTGTTTCACGCTTTTTTCCAAGGAAGTCCGCCGCTTCTACAGTGTTATTCTGCAGACCGTGGGCGCGCCGGTGGTCACGGCACTGCTCTACATGGTGGTGTTCGGCCAGGTGCTTCAGGGCCAGGAAATCCAGGGCGTGCCGGCGTCGGCGTTTCTGGTGCCGGGGCTGATGATGATGAGCATCATCCAGAACTCCTTCGCCAACACCTCGTCGAGCCTGACCCAGTCCAAGATCAACGGCAATCTGGTGTTTTTGCTGATGACGCCGCTGTCGGCCTTCGAGATCTATCTGGCCTATATCGGCGCCTCGCTGGTGCGCGCGACACTGGTGGCGGTGGTGTTGTATCTGGTCACCCAGCTGTTCGTGAGCGTGCCGGTATCGAATCCGTTGCTGGTGGCCACCATGCTGGTGTTCGGCGGGGGTACGCTGGCCGTGATGGGTCTGATCGCCGGTATTCTCGCGAACAAGTTCGACCATCTGGCCGCGTTTCAGAATTTCTTCATCATGCCGCTGTCGTTTCTGTCCGGCGTGTTCTACTCGATTCATTCGCTGCCCGAGTTCTGGCAGAAGGCCTCGCACTTCAATCCGTTCTTCTACATGATCGATGGATTCCGGCAGGGCTTTTTCGGGGTCGGTGACAGCGATCCGTTGCGCAGCGTGGTGGTCGCGGCAGCGTTTTTCGTATTCGTGTCGTCGATCTGTGTGACCATGCTGGCCAAGGGTTACAAGATCCGCGGCTAGCGTGGAAAAGCGGCCGCCAGCGGGTCGCTCGTGCTAGCATTTCGCGCTGCGTTTTTTCCAACGAACCCGAATCATGTATAGCCCGGAAGCCGTACGCGAACTTATCGTATCCGCCTTGCCCGACGCCGATGTGAAGATCGTGAGCGACGACGGCGTGCATTTCGCCGGCCGGATCGTGAGCGAAAGTTTCGAAGGCAAGCCGCCGGTCAAGCGCCAGATGATGGTGTACGCCGCGCTTGGCGAACTCATGGGCAACGAAATCCATGCCCTGACCATGAAGACCTGGACGCCCGACGAATTCGCCGCCGCGTCCTGATAACACCGACTTTTTAGGATTACGCGCGATGGATCTACTGCGCATCGAGGGCGGGCCGCCGTTGAACGGCAGCGTGCGTGCCTCGGGGGCTAAAAACGCCACCCTGCCGATCATGACCGCGGCATTGCTCATCGACGAGCCGTTGCTGGTGGAAAACGTGCCGCATCTGGAAGATGTGACCACCACCAACGTACTGCTCGCGCATATGGGCGTGTCGGTGACCATTGGTGACTACATGGTGGTCGAGGCCGATGCCTCCACGATCACCCGCTGTGTCGCGCCTTATGATCTGGTCAAGACCATGCGCGCCTCGATTCTGGTGCTGGGCCCGTTGCTGGCACGCCACGGCGAGGCCGAAGTGTCGTTGCCCGGCGGCTGTGCGATCGGCGCCCGCCCGGTGGATATTCATCTGCGCGGCCTAGAGGCCATGGGCGCGGAAATAAGGGTCGAGGCCGGCTATGTGAAAGCGCGCTGCAGCCGGCTCAAGGGGGCACGTATCGCCATGGATACGGTCACCGTCACCGGTACCGAAAACCTGATGATGGCGGCCACGCTGGCTGACGGCGTCACGATTCTCGAAAATGCCGCCCGTGAGCCGGAAGTGGTGGATCTGGCCCGCTGTCTGATCGCCATGGGCGCGGAGATCGAAGGCGCCGGCACGTCCACGATTACCATCCGCGGCAAGAAGAAGCTCCACGGCGCGCGTCATCGCGTGCTGCCCGATCGAATCGAAACCGGCACCTTTCTGGTGGCCGGTGCGGCCAGCCGGGGTCGGGTCAAGGTCACCCATACCGATCCGAGTCTGGTCGATGCGATCACCGACAAGCTTGCCGAGGCGGGCGCGCATATCGCCACCGGCAACGACTGGATCGAAGTCGACATGCGTGGCAAGCAGGCACGGTCGGTCAATCTGCGCACGGCGCCGTATCCCGGGTTTCCCACCGATATGCAGGCGCAGTTCTGTGTGCTCAACGCGCTCGCGGACGGGGTGGGTACGGTCACGGAAACGGTGTTCGAAAATCGTTTCATGCACGTATCCGAGCTGCAGCGCATGGGTGCGAAGATTCGCCAGGAAGGCAATACCGTGATCGTGACCGGTATCCAGCGCCTGACCGGCGCGCCGGTGATGGCGACCGATCTGCGCGCCTCGGCTTCGCTGGTGATTGCCGGCTTGGTCGCCGATGGTTCGACCGACGTGCGGCGGATCTATCACATCGATCGCGGCTATGAATGTATCGAGGAAAAGATGGCGCAGCTGGGCGGGCATATTCAGCGTCTGCCCGATCGCGCGCCGGTGACCGCGCGTGAGGTGAGCGCATGAGCCGCCAGATCACGCTCGCGCTTTCCAAGGGGCGCATTCTCGAAGCCACGCTGCCGCTGCTGGCCGCTGCGGGTATCGAGCCGGAGGTCGATCCGGACAAATCGCGCAAGCTGGTGTTCGAGACCAACCGGCCCGGCCTGCGGCTGCTCGTGATTCGCGCCTCGGACGTGCCGACCTTCGTGGCCTACGGCGCGGCCGATATCGGCATTTCCGGCAAGGACGTGCTCATCGAACACGGGGGCGCCGATCTCTACGAGCCGCTGGATCTGGGTATCGCGCGCTGCAAACTCATGACCGCTGGCCTGCCGGGCGCAATGGATGCAGCCGGCCATCGCCCGCTGCGAGTGGCCACCAAATACGTCGAAACCACGCGGGCTTATTTCTCGCGGCTCGGCCGGCAGGTCGAGATCATCAAGCTCTACGGCTCGATGGAGCTGGCACCGCTGGTAGGACTGGCGGATGTGATCGTGGACCTGGTGGATACGGGTAACACGCTGCGCGCCAACGGCCTGGAGCCGTTCGAGGTGATCGAGGACATCAGCGCGCGGCTGGTCGTCAACAAGGCGGCCCAGAAGATGAAGCATGCCGAGATCGGTGAACTGATCGAACTGTTCGATCCGAAGGCCGGAGGTCCGGCGTGATGCGGCGTCTGGACAGTGCTTCGGCCGACTTCGAATCGCAATTCGAAGCGTTGATCGATAGCGATACGCCGGCCCAGGCCGAAATCGATAGTCGCGTGGCCGCCATCATTGGCGATGTGCGCGCACGCGGCGATGCGGCAGTCGTCGAATACACCCGCGAACTCGATCGCCATCCGGCCAGCGACATGGGCGCGCTGGAAATTGCGCCCGCGCGTCTGGCCGCCGCCCTCGAGGCGATGCCGGCCAAGCCGCGTGCTGCGCTGGAAAGCGCGGCCGATCGTATTCGGCGCTATGCCGAGTCGCAGAAGATTACGGCCCAGGCGTACGAGGACGAATACGGCAATCGGCTGGGCCAGGTCGTGCGTGCAATCGAACGTGCCGGCATCTATGCGCCGGGCGGCAAGGCAGCCTATCCGTCGAGTGTGTTGATGAACGCCTTGCCGGCGCAGGTGGCCGGCGTGTCGGAAATCGTGATGGTCTCGCCCGCACCGGGCGGCGAGGTCAACGACTGGGTGCTGGCCGCGGCCGCGCTCGCCGGCGTCGATCGCTTCTTTACCATCGGCGGCGCCCAGGCGGTTGCTGCGCTGGCCTATGGCACCGAAAGCGTGCCCGGGGTCGACAAGATCGTGGGCCCGGGCAATGCCTATGTGGCGGAAGCCAAGCGTCAGGTATTCGGCCGGGTGGGGATCGAGTCCGTCGCCGGGCCGTCCGAGGTGCTGATTCTCGCCGATGGCAGCGGTGACCCGGACTGGGCCGCACTCGATCTATTCGCCCAGGCCGAACATGGCGAGGATTCGCGCGCGTTGCTGATCAGCCCGGATGCCTCGTTTCTGACTGCGGTCGAAGCCGCGGTCGAACGTCTGCTCGAAGACCAGCCGCGTTGCGACATCATTCGTGCATCGCTGGCCAATCACGGCGCATTGATCGCGGTCGCCGATATGGCCGAGGCGCTTGCGCTGTCCAATCGTATTGCCCCGGAACATCTGGAGTTGGCTGTCGCCGATCCGGATGCGTTGCTGGACGGCATCCAGCACGCGGGCGCGATCTTCATGGGCCATCGCACGCCCGAGGCGTTTGGCGACTACTGCGCTGGGCCCAATCACGTATTGCCCACCGGGCGCACGGCGCGTTTTTCGTCGGCGCTTGGCGTTTACGATTTCCAGAAGCGGCTGTCGATCATCCAGGCCAGTCCGGCAGGCGCGGCCGCCTTGGCTCCGGTCGCTGAAGAGCTGGCACTCGGTGAAGGTCTGTATGCCCACGCCGCCTCGGCGCGGGTACGTGCCGGCAATCCACAGGACTGAGTCAGCTGTGATTACGTCGCGCTGTGCTATACTTTTCAGACTCCTTGCGGCGTCCTGCTACGCTGCGGATCACGCACCCATCAGAAAAATCGAACCGGCATTTCTGCCCTGCTCGAAGAGGTTTTACGCATGAGCAAAGAGGGGGTCGACGTCGGCAAACGCCGATTTTTGACCACCGCCACCGCAGCCGTCGGTGGCGTGGGCGCGGCCTTTGTGGCCACACCGTTTGTCAAGTCCTGGCTGCCGAGTGCGCGCGCCAAGGCGGCTGGCGCTCCGGTGGAGGTCAACATCGCTGCATTGGAAGAGGGCGCCATGGTCAGCGTGACCTGGCGAGGCAAGCCGGTCTGGGTGGTGCGTCGCACGCCCGACATGCTGGAAACCCTGGATGAAGTCGCGCCGGAACTGGCAGACCCGGAATCCAAGATGGACCAGCAGCCCGAGTACTGCCGCAACCCGCACCGCTCGATCAAGCCGGCGGTTCTGGTGATGGTCGGCATCTGTACGCATCTGGGGTGCTCGCCGAAATATCGGCCCGAGGCCAGCGGCGGTCAGCTCGACTACAGTGGCTTCTTCTGCCCCTGTCATGGCTCGAAGTACGATATCTCGGGCCGTGTATATGCGGCCCAACCGGCGCCACTCAATATGGTCGTGCCGCCGCATCGCTATGAGAGCGACAGCCTTATAGTGGTAGGCGAGGATCCGAACCAGGGCGGCGAGGAGGCTGCGTAAATGGCAAGCAAGTTCATGAACTGGGTCGATGCCCGGTTCCCGGCGACCCAGCTGTGGAACGAACACATCGGCCAGTACTACGCTCCGAAGAACTTCAACGTCTGGTACTACTTCGGCTCGCTGGCCATGCTGGTGCTGGCCAACCAGCTGATCACCGGCATCTGGCTGGCGATGTTCTACAAGCCGTCCGCTGCCGCTGCCTTCGGCTCGGTTGCCTACATCATGCGCGATGTGGAGTGGGGCTGGCTGATCCGCTACATGCATTCCACGGGTGCATCGTTCTTCTTTATCGTCGTCTATCTGCACATGTTCCGTGCCCTGCTGTACGGCTCGTACCGCAAGCCGCGTGAACTGCTGTGGATTTTCGGCTGCCTGATCTTTCTGGCGCTCATGGCCGAAGCCTTCATGGGTTACGTGCTGCCGTGGGGCAACATGTCCTATTGGGGCGCGCAGGTGATCATCTCGCTGTTCTCGGCGATTCCGGTGGTGGGCGAACAGCTCACGACCTGGATTCGCGGCGACTTCGTGATCGGCGACGCCACGCTCAACCGCTTCTTTGCCCTGCACGTCGTGGCGCTGCCGTTCGTGCTGGTTGGCCTCGTGATCGCGCATATCATGGCGCTGCATCATGTGGGTTCGAACAACCCCGACGGTATCGAGATCAAGGCCAACAAGAACGCCGACGGCCATCCGGTGGATGGCATTCCCTTCCACCCGTACTACACGGTGAAGGATCTGTTCGGTGTGGGCGTGTTCCTGATCCTGTTCTCGGGCGTAATCTTCTTCGCGCCGGAATTCGGCGGGTTCTTCCTCGAGCCGCCGAACTTCACCGAAGCCAATCCGTCGGTTACGCCGGAACATATTGCGCCGGTGTGGTACTTCACTCCGTTCTACGCGATGTTGCGTGCCGTGCCCGATAAGCTCGGTGGCGTGATCACCATGTTCGGCGCGGTGTTGATCATGTTCGTGCTGCCGTGGCTGGATCGCAGCAAGGTGAAATCGATCCGCTACAAGGGTCTGATCTTCAAGGCGATGCTGGCTGCATTCGTGGTGTCGTTCATCGTGCTGGGCTATATCGGCACCCAGGCGCCGAACCCGACGCTGACGTTGATCGCGCGGATCGCCACGATTGTCTATTTCGCGTTCTTCCTGCTGATGCCGCTCTACAGCATCATCGACAGGACCAAGCCGGTTCCGGAAAGGGTGACGGGATGATGCGTCGGTTTTTCATTGCGCTGTTTCTGATGATGCCGCTGGCCGCATTGGCGGCAGGCGGCGAATCCGTGCCTTTCCATCATGAAACCAATCTGGGCAACCAGGCTTCGCTGCAGCGTGGCGCCAAGATGTTCATGAACTACTGCTCGGGCTGTCATTCGCTGCAATACATGCGCTACCAGCGTATTGCCGACGATCTGGATATCCCCGAGGACGTCATGGAAAACAACCTCATGATGACCCGGGGCAAGATCCACGACACCATCCAGGGCACCATGGATGCCGAAAGCGCGGCCGAATGGTTCGGCAAGGCGCCGCCGGATCTGTCGTTGACCGCCCGTGAGCGTGGCGCCGACTGGATCTACAGCTTTCTGCTGAGCTTCTACCTCGACGACTCGCGTCCGACCGGCGTGAATAACGTGGTGATGAGCAATACGGCCATGCCGGCGGTGCTGGCCCCCTTGCAGGGGTATCAGGCACTCAAGCACGACGAGTCGGCTGAAGGCGGCGAAGGCGAATCGCACGGCGAAGGCCACGGTGCGCCCGAATTCGAACTGGTCCAGGAAGGCCAGCTCGACCCGGCCGAATACAAGGCCGCGGTGGGCGATCTGACCAACTTTCTGGTCTATGTTGGTGAGCCGGCCAAGCTGGTGCGTTACTCGCTCGGCTTCAAGGTGATCGTGTTCCTGCTGCTGTTCACGGCACTGGCCTATATGCTCAAGCGTGAGTTCTGGCGCGATGTGCATTGATACGTCGCGTGGGCGCTGCTGAGCATGGCCGCTCGTAGCGCCACGATCACGCTGTACTCGCGCCCGGGCTGTGTCCACAGCCATCGGGTGCGGCTGGTGATGGCCGAAAAGGGCGTCGACAGCTACAACGTGGTCGAGCTGCGCGAGGATGAAGAGAGCGAGGATCTGCTCGAGCTCAATCCGTATAACACGGTGCCGACGCTGGTCGACCGCGAGCTGGTGGTCTACGACCCGCGTATCATTCTCGAGTATATCGACGAGCGCTATCCGCATCCGCCGCTGATGCCGGTCGACCCGGTTCTGCGGGCGCAATATCGGCTTGCCATCTTTCGTATGGAGTCCGATCTGTACGAACTTTGTGCCGATCTGGACAGCACGCCGGCAGTAGCGCGCAAGGCACGCGAGCGCATGACCGAGTTGCTCACGACGCTGGCAGCCGATTTCTCGCCGCGCGAATATGTCGGCGAGGAGTATTCCCTGGTCGACTGTACCCTGGCGCCCATTCTATGGCGCCTGGACTACTACGGCGTGCGTGTGCCGCAACGTCATGCCAAGACGCTGACGCGTTATGCCGAGCGCCTGTTCGCAAGGCCTGCCTTTGCGCAAAGCCTGTCCGCGCTCGAGGCGGAAATGGGCACACTTCCGGCCGCTCGCTGACCGCGGAAATTGGCGAGCCGGGTCGACCGAGCCGGCGTATGCGAATACGCCACTTGCGTAGACGCCCGATCTGCCCCACCTTCGAATCAGGCTATTCGTTTAGAAATTGAGTTGAGGTTGTGTTGATGGCCGAACTGACGTCCCGACGGCCGTATCTGATTCGAGCGCTCTACGATTGGGTGCTCGATAACGATCTGACCCCGCATCTGCTGGTTGCCGCCGATGCCGATGGTGTCGATGTGCCGCGCCAGTTCGTGACCGAGGAGGGCAAGATTACGGTCAATATCAGCCCCGGCGCGGTGCGCGGTCTGTCACTGGAGAATGAGTTGATCAGCTTCTCGGCTCGGTTTTCCGGCCAGAGTTATAACGTCAGTGTGCCGCCGGGTGCGGTGCTGGCGTTATACGCGCGTGAAAACGGCGAAGGCATGCTCTTCGGCGATGTCGAGAGCACGCCCACGCCGCCGGATGGCGGCCCGGGTGGCGGTCGCGATACCGGCTCGGATGACGACGCGGGCGAAAGCAAGAACAAGCACCCGCATCTCAAGGTGGTGAAGTAGCCACCCCGCGGGGCTCAGCCGAGTAGATCGTCCTCGATCAGCCGGCACAGACAGTGAATGAACAACAGGTGCATTTCCTGTATGCGTGCCGTGCTGTCGGCGGCGGCGCGTAATTCGCAGTCGTCTTCGTCCAGCATTGCCGCCATGCGTCCGCCGTCGCGACCGGTGAGTGCAAGCACGTTCAGGCCCTGGGCATGGGCGGTATCGATCGCTTCACATACGTTGGCGGAATTGCCGCTGGTGCTGATCGCCAGCAGTATGTCGCCGGGCTGGCCAAGCGCTTCCACCTGGCGCGAAAACAGCCGGTTATAGGCGTAGTCGTTGGCGATTGCGGTCAGCGTGGAGCTTTCCGTGGTCAGGGCGATGGCCGGCAGGGCACGGCGTTCGCGTTCGAACCGGTTGATCAGTTCCGAGGAGAAATGCTGGGCGTCGCCGGCCGAACCGCCGTTGCCACAGGACAGCACCTTGTGCCCGTCGTTCAGGCAGTCGATCAGCATATCGGCGGCGCTGACGATCTGCTGGTCCGTGGCGGCGAGCGTGGCCATGTTGGCCTGCGCATTGTCGGCAAACAGTTGCGTGATCAGCTGAACGCGCGTGTCGGTATTATTCGGCATAGAAAGCGTTCTCTATCCAGTCGAGTTCATTGTTCGCATTCACGCCGACCACATCGAAACGGATGGTGGCCTGCGCATAGCGCGGATATTGCACCAGAAAATGGCGGGCGGCACGCACGATACGCTGTTGCTTGCTGCGGGTGACGCTGCCCGCGGCGCCGCCATAATCGCTACGTGCGCGATAGCGCACTTCCACGATCACCAGCATGCCCTTGGCGTCGTAGACCAGATCGAGTTCGCCGCCGCGTACGTTGTAGTTGCGTGCGATACGCTTCCAGCCGCGCTTGCGCGCGGCCCGGTCGACACGGTCCTCGGCCTCGTGGCCGGTGTCCAGGGTGTTGCCAGGCACAGTGCTTGGCTAGCCTCGCGGCGGGTTCGGCCACAGGCCGACGGCGCGCTGCGACGATGCGCGCGCAGCCGACCCGGTCGATTGCGCTAGCGCGCCCACGGATCCTGGCTGTTGGAGGTCGCCTGGTCGTTACGTGCATCGTTGATGGACGGCATGGCCATGAGCTGCGGTTCGCCGTCGCGGAATACCGCCCAGGCGAGATAGCGTCGGATCGTGCCGTCGGGATTGACCTTGAGCACGCCGCTCATGCCCTCGAACAGATCGTTTGGCTGCAGGCCCTGTTCCGCGATGCGATCGGTTAGCTTCCAGGCATCCATGCCCATCGCGAACAGCCGCTTGTAGTGCTTGGCGGTGGCGCCGTACGCCTGTTCGGCTTCGCCGCGACGCGTGTCCAGAAAATCGCCTTCGCCGACGACCCAGGGCATATCGACGAATTCCACCCCATTGAGATCGATATCGTTGCCGGGATCGGGGGTGCCGGTATAGGCATGCGAGGTGGTGACCATGGGCAGCCTGCGGGCGCGGTAGAAGCGCAGCTGGCTGCGGATCAGGCGCGCCTGGTCCGGCTGGCCGGCCACGAAGATGAAATCGGCGCCGCCGCCGCTGCGAGAACTCTGCAGCAGGCGCTGGATGGGGTCGCGGTGGTCAGGCTCGCTGGGCTCATAGGTGGCCTGATCGACGATCTGGCCGCCACGGCTTTCGAATGCTTCACGAAACGCGGTGAATACACGACGGCCCCAGTCGCCGCTGGGCACCAGTGCCAGCGCACGGCGGCGGCCCTTGTCGGCTGTTTGGCGCGCGACCTCGCGGGCCTCGTCTTCGGGCGCGAGCGCGAACTGGTAGAAGCCGGCACGGGTGTTGGGCGTGTCGCTGTAGTTCAGGCCAATGGTCGGGATGGGGCTGTTCAGCCGTGCCATTTCGGCGACCTTCGGCTTGTCCAGCGGGCCCACGAGGATTCCTACGCGATCACTTTGTGCACGACGCAACAGCTCGTCGGCGCTCATCGTGTTGGTGTCGTAGATGATCGGACGTGACGGCGCGCTGCTGTCGTGTTCGTAGGCGAACAGGAAACCGTCGCGAATGGCCTCGGCAGCATTGGCGAACTGACCGGTCAGGGGCAGGGCCAGGGCGACGGTGTCGCTTTGCGGGCGCGGAGCCTGGCCGAAACGCTGGCCGGGGCGGTTACGCTCGACCGGCGACGTGCGCGGCCGGTAATCGAAGCGCTCGCGTAGTACGGCGCGGGTGGCCGGATGCTGCGGGAAGCGTTCCTCCCAGGCTGCCAGCGCGCGGTCACGTTCGTTGCGGCTGTTCCAGCGCCGCTGGCCGATCTCGGCCAGCGCCAGCCAGCCGACGGTGGTCTTGTCGGCGTTTTGCGCGGCCGGGCTTTGCGGCCCCTGGCCGGCGGCGATGGCATCCAGCGACTTGCTGTAGATCGCGTCGTCGTTACCGCGCAGCATGCGGTCGTCGACCAGCCACACGCCACGTTGCACCAGCGCGTTGATACCGGCGATCAGGTCGTTCTGTTGGAAGTAGAGCTGGGCGCGTTTTTCCCAGACCCGTTCGGCGACCGCCGGCGGGGTGCCGCTACTCGGGGGCGGCAACTGTTCGAGCGCGGACGCGGGCGGCGTACCCACCAGATTGACTTCGCGCCGGGCCAGTTCGTAGCGGGCGCGTTCGAGGTCGTTGAGTGTGGACGGCGGAAAGCTCGACAGGATCTGCTTGGCCATCTGCGCATCGCCCGCCTGGGCGGCCGCCAGGCCGGCTTCGAAGCGCAACTGGCGCGAGCGATCCGGGTTGGATTCGCTGGCCGAGGCCTGGGCATACAGCTGGGCCGCACGAGCATAGTCGCCCTGCGCGATCGCCTGTTCGGGGCTGGTCGCCGGCGCGGCGCTGTCGCGGCTCTGGGCATCGCGCAGTTGCTGTGCGCAACCGGCCATCGTCAGGGCAAACAGCAACAGGGCCAGTACGCCCAGCGATGGCTTTTTATAGATCGTCATAATGTTGGAACTCCCGGGTGTGCGCGCCAGATCCCCCCAGGCGCGCGAGTATGACCGGCATAATATCAGCGCCATCCCTCTACGTCGTGAAACGACCATGCAATCGATGCCTGCCGCGCTCTGGATCGTGGCCACACCGATCGGCAACCTGGGCGATTTCAGTGATCGCGCCCGCCGTACGCTGGCCGATGTGGCCTTGATCGCTGCCGAGGATACGCGCCATAGCGCGCGTCTGACCCGCCATCTGGGTATTGATACGCCGATGGTGTCGCTGCACGAACACAATGAACACGCGCGCGTCGAGCGTATTCTCGAAAGCCTGGCCGCAGGCGAGTCGGTCGCGCTGATCAGCGATGCTGGCACGCCGCTGATCAGCGACCCCGGCTATACGCTGGTGGGTGCGGTACGCGCGGCCGGTTATCCGGTGCTGGCCGTGCCCGGCGCCTGTGCCGCGATCGCCGCACTGTCGGTGGCCGGGCTGCCCAGCGATCGTTTCGTGTTCGAAGGCTTCCTGCCGGCCAAGGCCACGGCACGCCAGGCACGGCTCGGCGAGCTCGCCGACGAAACCCGGACGCTCATATGCTACGAGTCCAGCCATCGTATCGAGCGCTGTGTACTCGATATCGCCGCGGTATTCGGTGCCACGCGCCGTATCGGTCTGTGCCGTGAACTGAGCAAGCTGCACGAGCAAAGCGTCGTGCTCGATGCCGAGGCGCTGGGGCAGTGGCTGGCCGAGGACGACAATCGCCGGCGCGGTGAATTCGTGCTGGTGATCGAAGGCGGACCTCTCCAACGGCGGGATGGCGCCGAGATCGCACTCGACGATCTGCTCGGCGAATTGTTGGCACTCACCGGCACCAAGCAGGCGGCCAAGGCGGCCGCGCGCCTGACCGGCGCGGCCACCAACGACATTTATGCCCGGGCACTGGCGCTTACGGCTGCCGATTGATGCACCGCAGCGTAGCCACGGGTGCTAGAATTCGCCCTCGGAGCCGGCCACGCAATCGCGGTGCCCACATGGGCACGGAGGAAAGTCCGGGCTCCACAGGGCAGGATGCCAGGTAACGCCTGGGAGGCGTGAGCCTACGGAAAGTGCAACAGAAAGCAGACCGCCGATGGCTCGTTCGCGAGCCAGGTAAGGGTGAAACGGTGCGGTAAGAGCGCACCGCGCGTCCGGTAACGGTTCGCGGCACGGTAAACCCCATCCGGAGCAAGACCAAATAGGAGGACGACGTGCGGCCCGCACAGTCCTCGGGTAGGTCGCAAGAGGCATGTGGCGACGCATGTCCCAGATGAATGATTGCGTACGACAGAACCCGGCTTATCGGCCGGCTCCGAACCTCTTTTCTGATATCCGACGATGTCTGCCAGTCGACGGTTTGCGCCAAGCATGGGCTCACGCCCCACCTGCGCAAATCGCGCGCCGGTTTGCGCACGCCACCTATCCCCCGTTCGTCAATTTTTATGGCATTACAAGGGCCGGCGGGCCCTGTCGGCTCATAAAATCGTCGAGCTAGAACCGCTAAAACCCTAAAAAACAAAACAAAATAAGAACCGCGATTTTCGTCCCAAATCGGGCTGGGAAGGCGTCAGAAAGCACTGTTTTGCTGGGTTTTTTTGCCATCCGCTGTTTGCTTGACACCCGAAAGCGGCGCTGCCTATAGTGGCGCCGAGGGGTAGGAAGTGGGGCAAAGTGGTTCAACGGCGATAATGAGGCCGCAGCGTGTTCAAGGGGTCGCATCCGGTCACTATCGATGCCAAGGGTCGTATTGCGATCCCGGCGTCGTATCGCCAGTCGTTGGTCGACGACTGCGCGGGCCGGCTTGTCGTGACCCAGCATTGGGATGGCTGCCTGCTGATCTACCCGTTGTCCGAATTTCAGACATTTGAGAACAAGCTGCTGGCGAAAGGCGGGCTCGATCCGAAGGTGAGAAATATCCAGCGTTTTCTGATTGGCAACGCGCGCGATGTCGACATGGACAAGCAGGGCCGCCTGTTGCTGCCGTCGAATCTGCGCGCCTATGCGCAATTGGAATCCAAGGCCGTGCTTTCGGGCATGGGCAATCTCTTCGAGCTGTGGGACGAAGCCACCTATCAGGCGCGTTCGGCCGATATCGCTGCCCAGTTGGCACAGGACGCCGCCAGTGGCGAGCTGCCTGATGTGCTGATGGACCTGAGCCTGTGACCCCCTTCATCAAACATCGCCGTTCATAAAAGCCATGAGGATCGCTGCCCACATGTCGCAGGCCGAACATCAACCGGTACTGCTCGACGCCGCATTGGCGGGCCTCGGCCTGCGCGCGGATGGCGTGTATGTGGATGCCACCTTCGGGCGCGGCGGCCATAGTGGTGCTGTGCTCGCCCAGCTGGGCGAGGCCGGCCGGCTGATTGCCTTCGACCAGGACCCGGACGCCGAGCGCCATGCCCGGGCGCTCGCCGAGCGCGACCCGCGCTTTACCTTCGTACGTGCCTCCTTCGCGGAACTGGGCGAACGTGTACAGGCGCTGGGGCTGGCCGGCCATATCGACGGTGTGCTCTTCGATCTGGGTGTGTCCTCACCCCAGTTCGATGTCGCCGAGCGTGGTTTTTCGTTCCGGCATGCGGGACCGCTCGATATGCGCATGAACCCCGACGCCGGTCGGCCGCTCTCCGACTGGCTGCATACCGCCAGCCACGGCGAGATCGCATCCGTGATCAAGCGCTATGGCGAAGAGCCGATGGCGGGACGCATCGCGGCTGCGATTCTGGATGCTCGCGCGCACGCACCGATTGCTGATACGGCCCGTCTGGCGGCAATCGTGGCCAGTGCCATTCCGGCGCGTGTGGCGGCCGGCAAACGGGTGCATCCGGCCACGCGCACGTTTCAGGCCTTTCGTATGCATGTCAACGACGAACTCGGCGCGCTCGAGCGCGGCCTCGATGCCGCCTTCGATGTGCTCGCGCCGGGTGGGCGTCTAGCCGTGATCAGTTTTCATTCGCTCGAGGATCGGCGCGTCAAGCGATTCATTCGCGCCCAGGCGCGTCCCGCGCCGCCGCCCGTACCCATGGCGCCGGCGCATGAACCGGCGCTGCACGAAATCGGCAAGCCCGTACGTGCCGATGCGCAGGAGCTGGCGACGAATGCCCGCGCCCGAAGCGCCATTCTGCGTATCGCCGAGCGCACCCACGCCCCGAAGGTGTCGTCATGAGCCGGCAGGCACTCACGATTGGCGCCTTGTCGCTGGCCATTCTGGTAAGCGCGGTCGCGGTCGTCCAGGCCAAGCACAAGACCCGCGAAATGGCCCACGAGCTCCAGGTCGAACGTGTCGAGCGCGACAAGCTGTCCACCGAATGGGCACAGCTGCAGCTCGAGGAAAGCGCCTGGGCCAATCCCGACCGCGTCGCCCAGGTTGCCCGTCGTGATCTGGGCATGGTGCAGCCGCGCCAGTATGTCGTGCTGGAGTCCAAGCGATGAGCCGGCATGATCAGCCGCGCGGTCAGCGCGCGAAACGCAATACGCCGCCCGCGCCGCCGCGCTGGCGTGGCTGGTTCGTACTATCGTTGTTCGCCGTTTTTGCCGTGGTGCTGGCCGGCCGTGCGTTCGATTTGCAGGTGCTCGACCAGGCATTTCTGACCAAGGAAGGCGACAAGCGCCATCTGCGCACCGTGTCGGTGCCGGCCGGGCGTGGCGAGATCAAGGATCGCAACGGCGAACCGTTGGCGCTGTCCGCGCCCACCGAATCGGTCTGGGCGGTGCCCGGTGCGGTGCTAGAAGCGCCGGACAAGATCGCTCCGCTCGCGCGTGAACTGAACATGCCGGTGTCCGAGCTGCGTAGCCGTCTGGAAAGCTACAAGAGCCGGCAGTTTCTGTATCTGCGCCGCCAGCTCGCGCCCACGGATGCGCGGGCCGTGATGGCGGTCGATGCGCCGGGCGTGTTCCTGCAGCGCGAATACAAACGCTATTACCCGGCCGGCGAAGCGGCGGCCCAGATCGTGGGCATGACCAATATCGATGGTCGTGGCCAGGAAGGCCTCGAACTCAATCGCGACGAGTATCTGCACGGCGAGCCGGGCAGCCGCCGCGTGGTCAAGGATCGCGTCGGCCGCGTGGTGGAGGATCTGGCCGAGTTCCAGCCGCCGCAGGCCGGCCGCGAACTGCGTCTGACCATCGACTCGCGCATGCAGTATCTGGCGTATCGCCATATCAAGGCCGCGGTCATCAAGAACAATGCCAAGGGCGGCATGGTGGTCATGCTCGATCCGACCACGGGCGAATTGCGCGCGGTGGCCTCGTATCCGAGTTTCAACCCGAATGATCGCGATTCCATCGACCCCTCCGGTGTACGCGCCCGCGCGGCGACCGATGTCATGGAGCCGGGTTCCACGGTCAAGCCGCTGCTGCTGGCCAAGGCGCTGGATAGCGGCCTGTTCGATACCGATGACGTGATCCATACCAAGGGCTGGTTCATGGTCGGCCGGTTGACGGTCAAGGATTTCCGCAACTACGGCGATGTCGACTTCGCCAAGATCCTGCAGAAATCCAGCAACGTCGGCGCCGCCCATGTCGGCCTGAAAATGGGCGCCGAAGGCGTGTGGCGTGCCTATAACGATTTCGGCTTCGGTGATATCACCGGCAGCGGTTTCCCGGGCGAGCGCTTTGGCGTGCTCAAGGACTTCTACGAGTGGAATAACGTCGAGACGGCGACTGCTTCTTATGGCTATGGCCTGGCCGTGACCGCGTTCCAGCTCATCCGTGCCTACGGCGCGATTGCCGATGACGGCATGCTGCGCAGCCTGCGCCTGATCGAAGGCGACGGCGCGGATATGCATGCGCCGCCCAAGCGTGTACTCAAGCCCGAAACGGCGCGCACCATGCGCCACCTGCTGGAAGGTGTGATCACGCCGGCCGGCACCGCGACGCGGGCCGCGATCCCCGGTTACCGGGTGGCCGGCAAGACCGGCACCGCCCGCAAGGCCGGCAGCGGGGGCTATAACGCCGATCGCCATCAGGCGCTGTTCGTGGGCATGGCGCCGGCCGAAAAACCCGCGCTGGTGACGCTGGTCATGCTCGACGAGCCCAAGAAGGATGCCTACTACGGCGGGGCGGTCGCCGCGCCCGTGTTTTCTGCGGTCATGCGCGATGCGCTGCGTTTGTTGCGCGTGCCGCCGGACAATCCCAGCGTGTTGACGGCCTCGGCCGATCGCCGCGGCAAGGGGGCAGGCACATGAGTACGCTTGCGCCTGTACAGCCGCCGCGTCAGCCCTTGGCCAGTCTGCTTGCCGGACTGGCCAACGACGTGCCGGACGTGGATATCGACAGCGTGGCGATCGATAGCCGCCAGGTCGCGCGCGATGGCGTGTTTCTGGCCTATCAGGGCACGCGCAGTCACGGGCTGGATTATGTCGATGACGCGATCGCGGCGGGTGCTGCGGCCGTCGTTTGGGATCGCGGGCGTGCGCCGGCGCTGGATATCGCCAATGTCCGTGTCGACGGGCTGGCGCGGCAGGCCAGCCGTATTGCCGGGCGCTTTTATGGCGAGCCGTCGCAGCAGTTGTTCGTGGCCGGTATTACCGGCACCGATGGCAAGACCTCCTGTGCCTGGCTGTTGTCGCAGGCCATCGAGGCGCTGGGCGAGCGTTGTGGCTATATCGGCACCCTCGGCCTCGGTTTTGCCAACGACTTGACCGAAGCGACCCACACCACGCCCGATCCGGTCGGCGTCCAGGACTGGCTGGCGCGTCTGGCCGCGGCCGATGCCAACGCGGTGGCCTTCGAAGTGTCCTCGCATGCGCTGGATCAGTATCGCGTGGATGGCGTGGACTTCGACGTGGCCGTGCTCACCCAGCTCGGGCGCGATCATCTGGATTATCACGGCGATGTCGAATCCTATGCGGCTGCCAAGCAGCGGCTGTTCGCCTTCGACGGCCTCGATGTCGCGGTACTCAACGGGGACGACGCCTATGGCCGGCAATGGCTGGCCACGCTGGCCGACGCCGTCATGCCGGTCGTCTATGGGCATGGCGATATGGCCGCTCTGGCCGAGCGCTATGTGCGTATCGCGTCGGTCGAAACCCGTATCGACGGTCTCGCGCTGACACTGGATACCAGCTGGGGTCGGGCACATGTCGAAAGCATGCTGGTCGGGCGTTTCAATGCCATGAACCTGGCCGCGGTACTGGCCGTGCTGCTGGCTCGTGGCGTGGCGTTCGCGCGTGCCACGGCGGTACTTGCACGCCTGACGACGGTGCCCGGGCGCATGCAGCGCGTGGATTGGCGCGATGACCAGCCGATGGTGGTGGTCGATTTTGCCCATACGCCGGGCGCGCTGACCCAGGCGATTGCCGCGGTGCGCGCGCATGCGCAGGCCCGCGTGTTGTGCGTATTCGGCTGTGGCGGCGATCGCGACACCGGCAAGCGCCCGCTCATGGGCGCGGCGGCCGAAGCGGCTGATCGCATCTGGATTACCGACGACAACCCGCGCAGCGAAGCCCCGGCTGTGATCGCGAACGCCATCCGTGCCGGCATGCATGCCGATGCGCCGGTCACCATCGAGCACGACCGCGCGGCCGCGATTGCCGCAGCGATCCAGGCTGCAGAGCCTGGCGATGTCGTGCTCATTGCCGGCAAGGGCCATGAAACCACTCAGCAGACCGGCGATACACGACGTCCGTTCGACGACCGCGTGGTCGCGCGCACCGTGCTGGAGGCGCTATGAACGGCCGCCTGTCCGAACTAGCACAGACACTGGGCGCGACCCTGCACGGTCACGACGCCGAGTACGTCGGCGCGAGTATCGATACGCGCCGGCTCGAGCGTAATGCGCTGTTCTTCGCCCTCCCGGGCACGCGCGTCGACGGGCACGATTTCGTTGCCCGGGCGGCAAGCCTCGGCGCCGCCGGCGCGGTGGTTGCCCGCGAGGTCGATTCGCCGTTGCCGCAGTTGCAGGTCGCCGATGTCGAGAAGGCGTTGCAGCAGGCCGGCGCAGCTGCGCGTCAGGCCTTTAGCGGCACGGTGATTGGCGTGACCGGCAGCAACGGCAAGACGACGGTCAAGCAGATGCTGGCCGCGATTCTGGGTGAGGCCGGGTCGGTGCTCGCCAC
The DNA here is from genome assembly GCF_040361255.1 of Salinisphaera sp. T5B8. Taxonomy (NCBI): domain Bacteria; kingdom Pseudomonadati; phylum Pseudomonadota; class Gammaproteobacteria; order Salinisphaerales; family Salinisphaeraceae; genus Salinisphaera; species Salinisphaera sp. T5B8. The sequence goes on from NZ_APNG01000008.1 coordinate 83,332, forward strand.
CGAAGGCAATCTGAACAATCAGCTGGGCGTGCCGATTACGCTCATGCGGCTCAACGACAGCATCAACCGTGCCGTCATCGAAATGGGCGCCTCGCACGCAGGCGATATCGCCATGCTGTCCGAGCTTGCCCGCCCGCACGTCGGGCTGGTGAACAATGCCGGCCTGGCCCATATCGAAGGCTTTGGCAGCCGCGAGGGCGTGGCCCGGGCCAAGGGCGAAATGTTCTCGAGCCTGGCGGCCGACGGTATTGCCGTGATCAACGGCGATGACGATTTCGCACCGCTCTGGCACGAACTCGCCGGTGATCGCGCGCGGGTCGTATTTGCGCGCCATGCCCGTGCGGAGGCCGACGTATTCGCCAGCGATATCGAACTCGAAGCCGACAGCAGCCGTTTTACCCTGCATACGCCCACCGGCGCGGCCGATGTCGTGCTGCCGCTGGCTGGGGCGCATAACATCAGCAATGCGCTGGCGGCCGCGGCCGTGGCCAGCGCGATCGATCTCGACGCCGATCTGATCGCGCGCTCGCTGGCGGCGATGGTCGGCGTGGGCGGGCGAATGACGATCATTGCCGGGCGCCACGGCGCGCGTCTGATCGACGACAGCTACAACGCCAACCCCAATTCGCTGGCAGCCGCGCTGGGCTGGCTGGCCCAGCAGCGCGGTACGCGCTGGGCCGCGCTCGGTGATATGGCCGAACTGGGCGAGCAGGCCGAACAGGCGCATCGCGATGCCGGCCGGGCAGCGCGCGAATCGGGCATCGAACGGCTCTGGGTGACCGGCGAACTCAGCCGGCTGACGGCCGAAGCCTTTGGTCCGGGCGCGCAGTGGTTTGCCAACCACGGCGAGCTGATCGCGGCGCTGGAAACCGCGTTGTCGGTACGCCAGCGCGATACGACCTTGCTGATCAAGGGCTCGCGCAGCGCACGCATGGATCGTGTGGTCGATGCGCTGGCTGTCGAAGACAATGCCAGGGCGGGGGTGTCATGCTGACGTTCCTTGCCGAATGGCTCGAACCGCTGCACAGCGGTTTTCGTGTTTTCCAGTTCATTACGCTGCGCGCGATTCTGGGCGTGCTCACGGCGATGGTGTTTTCGTTCGTGTTCGGCCCGATCATGATTCGCAAGCTGACCTTTCATCAGATCGGTCAGCACGTGCGCGACGACGGCCCGCAAAGCCATCTGGTCAAGGCCGGCACGCCCACCATGGGCGGCACCCTGATCATCGCCGCCGTGCTGGTGGCGACCCTGCTGTGGGGCGATCTGGGCAACCGCTGGGTGTGGCTGGTGATGCTGGTGACCGCCGCGTTCGGTGCGATCGGTTTCGTCGACGACTACCGCAAGCTCAAGTTCGGCAACAGCAAGGGTCTGTCGGCAAAAGCGAAATATGGCGCCCAGAGTCTGGTTGGCCTTGCCGCCGGACTGTGGCTGTATCTGGGCGCGACCAGTGCGGCCGAAACCAGCGTGCTCATTCCCATGCTCAAGCATGTGTCGGTGCCGCTGGGCGCGGGTTATATCCTGTGGAGCTATCTGGTGATCGTGGGCTCGAGCAACGCGGTCAACCTCACCGATGGCCTCGACGGGCTGGCGATCATGCCCTGCGTACTGGTGGCCTCGGCGCTGGCGATCTTCGCCTATGTGGCCGGCAACGTGCAGTTTGCCGACTATCTGGGCTTTGCCTATATCGAGGGCGTGGGTGAGCTGTCGATCTTCTGTACCGCGATCGGCGGTGCGGGGCTGGGCTTTCTGTGGTTCAACGCCTATCCGGCCCAGGTGTTCATGGGCGATGTTGGCGCGCTCGCGCTGGGCGCCGCACTGGGCGTGGTGGCCGTGGCCGTGCGCCAGGAGCTGGTGTTGGTGGTCATGGGCGGCATTTTCGTCGCCGAAACCGTGTCGGTGATTCTGCAGGTGGCGACCTTCAAACTCACCGGCAAGCGCATGTTTCGCATGGCGCCGCTGCACCATCATTTCGAACTCAAGGGCTGGCCCGAGCCCAAGATCATCGTGCGATTCTGGATCGTCACGCTGGTGCTGGTCCTGATTGGTTTGTCCACGTTGAAAATCCGATGAGTGGCCTGCGCGAACAACTCGCCAACGCCGCCGTGCTGGTGGTTGGCTGCGGTGTGTCGGGCGTATCGGCCGCACGCTTTGCCAGCGCCTGTGGCGCGCGCGTGCGGGTGGTGGACAGCCGCGACGAGCCACCGGGCGCGCCGGCGCTATTCGAACATTGCCCCAAGGCGAGCCTGATCGTGGGCGAACTCGATCCCATGCTGCTCGAAGGCATGACCCATATCGTGGTGTCGCCGGGTGTGGATCTGCGCGAGCCGCTGATCGTCGCCGCGCGCGAGCGCGGTCTGGACGTGGTGGGCGATATCGAATGGTTCGCCCAGGTCGTCGATGCACCGGTGGTCGCGATTACCGGTTCCAACGGAAAATCCACGGTCACCGCCTGGATGGGCGAGATCGCGCAGGCCGCGGGTCTGAATTACGCCATCGGCGGCAATTTCGGTACGCCGGCGCTGGATCTGCTCGCCGACGAGATCGAACTCTATGTGCTGGAGCTGTCGAGTTTTCAACTCGAGCTCACGCACCGGCTGGCCGCGCGCGCGGCAACCGTGCTCAACATCAGCGCCGATCATATCGACCGGCATGGCTCGCTCGAGCACTACGCCGACCTCAAGGCGCGTATTTTCGCCGCGGCCGAAGTGGCCGTGATCAATGCGGACGATGCCCGCGTGGCGGCCATGCAAACCGGCTCGGCCCGTGTGTTGCGCTTCGGCGTGGCAGCGCAGGCGAACTATCGCCTGCTCGATACGGCCGATGCACGCTATCTCGCACGCGGCGATCAGCCGTGGCTGGCCTGCGACGAACTACGCCTGGCCGGGCGTCATAACCAGCTCAACGCGCTCGCGGTGTGGGCATTGGCCGAGGCCGCCGGCATCGACCAGGCGGTGATTCGCCGTGGCCTGACGCGCTTTGCCGGCTTGCCGCATCGCTGCGAAACCGTTGCCGAAATCGACGGCGTGCGCTGGATCAACGATTCCAAGGGCACCAATCCCGGCGCCATGATGGCCTCGCTGGCCGGCATGGATACGCCGGTGCTGCTGCTCGCCGGTGGCCAGGCCAAGGGCGCGGACTTCGCTGAGCTCGGCCCACTCGCCGGCGACAAGGCCCGGGTGGTGATCGTGTATGGCCAGGATCGCGACACGATCGCGGCCGCGGTCGACGCCTATGTCCCCGTCGAGCGGGTCGATACGCTGCAACAGGCCGTACGCGCGGCCGCGAATCAGGCCGAGCGCGGCGACACCGTGCTGTTCTCGCCGGGCTGTGCCAGCTTCGATCAATTCGACAATTACATGCACCGCGGCGAGTGCTTCGTCGCTGCCGTACAGGAGTTGGCGGCATGATCCGCGCGTTGCAGACCATCCAACTGCCGCGGGTACGTCCGGACACCGCGTTGCTGGTCGCGCTCGCGCTGATCGGCGGTATCGGTCTGGTCATGGTCGGCTCGGCCTCGGTCGCGGTCGCCGATCGCCTGACCGACGACCCGATGTACTTTTTCTACCGTCAGGCCGTGTTCGCGCTGATCGGTCTGGTGGCCGGCTTTATCGTGCTGCACGTGCCGATGCGTGTGTGGCAGGCCAATACCTTCACATTGCTGGGGATCGGCCTGCTGTTGTTGTTGATCGTGCTCATTCCCGGTATCGGCCATGCGGTCAACGGGGCGCGGCGCTGGATCGACCTTGGCCCGGTGGCCATGCAGGCCTCCGAGCCGGCGCGCTTCTGCCTGATTCTGTACGTGGCCGGCTATGCTGCCCGCCGCCAGACCGAACTCGCCACCAGCTGGGGCGGGTTGTTCCGGCCCATGTTCTTCATGGCGCTGGCGAGTTTTCTGTTGCTCATCGAGCCGGACTTCGGTGCTGCTGCCGTGATGGTCGCGGTCGCCGCCATCGTGCTCTTTCTGGCCGGCGCGCGCCTGACCTATCTGCTCGTGCTCGGCAGCCTGGCCGGCACCGCGGTGGTGGGGCTGGTGCTGTCGTCGCCGTACCGCCTCGCGCGTCTGCTGAGCTTTTCCGACCCCTGGGCGCATCCCTATGCCAGCGGTTTTCAGCTCACCCAGTCGCTGATCGCGATCGGGCGCGGCGAGATCGCCGGCGTGGGGCTGGGCAATTCGGTTCAGAAGCTGCTGTATCTGCCGGAAACCCATACCGATTTCCTCTTTGCCATCTATGCCGAGGAGTTCGGCCTGATCGGCACGGTGGTGCTTATCGGGCTGTTCGCCACCGTGGTCTGGCGCGGCTTCGTCATTGCGCGCCGCGCGATCGTGGCGGATCAGCTGTTTGCCGGCTTCGTCGCCTACGGCATGTCCAGCTGGCTGGTGTTGCAGGCGTTTCTCAATATCGCCGTGAACATGGGGCTGCTGCCGACCAAGGGTCTGACGCTGCCGCTGATGAGCTATGGCGGTTCCAGTCTTGTCATGATGTGCGTGCTCTGTGCGCTGCTGATCCGGGTCGACATGGAAACCCGTGTCCCGGAAAAAGGAGGCGCCCGATGAGCGCGTCCGCGAGCCACACGCTGAACACGCCACACGTGCTGATCATGGCCGGCGGTACCGGTGGCCATGTGTTCCCGGCGCTGGCCGTGGCCAAGGCGCTGATTGCGCGCGGCGTACAGGTGAGCTGGCTGGGCACGGCCGCGGGCATCGAAGCACGGCTGGTGCCGGCTAACGACCTGACCCTGCATACGATCGACGTGGCCGGTCTGCGCGGCAAGGGCATGCTGTCGTGGTTGGCCGCGCCGCTGCGTCTGGCCCGTGCCTGCCTGCAGGCCCTGGGCGTGGTACGACGCGTGGCCCCGCAGCTGGTGGTGGGCATGGGCGGTTTTGCCGCAGGCCCCGGTGGTCTGGCTGCGCGCCTGACCGGCCGGCCGTTGCTCATCCACGAACAGAATGCCGCGGCCGGCCTGACCAATCGCCTGCTGGCGCGCATGGCGACCACCGTTTTGCAGGCGTTTCCGAATACATTTGCCGGCGACAAGGCCCGTAGCGTGGGCAATCCGGTACGCGCAGAAATTCTCGATCTGCCGACACCCGATGAGCGGTTTGCGGATCGCCAGGGCCCGATTCGTCTGCTCGTACTCGGCGGCAGCGGCGGCGCACTGGCGATCAACGAGCGCGTGCCGGCGGCACTGGCGCGTATCGAGGCCGACAAACGCCCGCAGGTACGCCACCAGGCCGGACGTACGCTCGAGCAGGCCGAGGCGGCCTATGCTCAGGCCGGTGTCGAGGCCGACGTGAGCGCGTTCATCGACGACATGGCCGCAGCCTATGCCTGGGCCGACGTGGTGATCTGTCGCAGCGGCGCACTGACCGTGGCCGAACTGGCGGCGGCCGGCGTGGCGGCATTGCTGGTGCCCTATCCCTACGCGGTGGACGATCACCAGCGCGCCAACGGCCAGTATCTGGTCGATGCCGGCGCGGCCACGCTCGTCGATCAGTCCGAATTGAGTGTCGAGCGCCTTGCCGAGGAAATCGAGCGCCTGTGTGCCGATCGCAACGCCCTGCGCGATCGCGCCGAAGCGGCGCGGCGCGTGGCTTGGCCGCATTCCACCGACGATATCGTCGCCGCCTGCTTCGACACCATGGAGGCCGCATGATTGCCCCCGACGGACGTAGCAGCAACGGCGACTTCCAGCCGCTGGCCGAGCGGCCGATGCGGCGCGTGCGCACGGTGCATATGGTCGGCATCGGCGGCGTCGGCATGGCCGGTATTGCCAGCGTGCTGCTCAACCTCGGCTACGCCGTGACCGGCAGCGATATCAAGGACGGCGTCACCACCCAGGCGCTGGCGGCGCAGGGCGCAAAGATATTCATCGGCCATGCGGCCGAGAATGTCGAAAGCGCGGACGTGGTGGTCGTATCCACCGCGGTGGCCGAGGACAATCCGGAAGTCGCCACCGCGCATGAACGGCTCGTGCCGGTGGTGCGGCGCGCGGAAATGCTCGCCGAGCTGATGCGTTTCCGCTATGGCATCGCCGTGGCCGGCACGCACGGCAAGACCACCACCACCAGCCTGGTCGCGGCGCTGCTGGCCGGCGGCGGGCTGGATCCGACCTTCATCGTCGGCGGCAAGGTGCTGGGCGCGAACAGCAACGCGCGCCTGGGCGAGGGGCCGTATCTGGTCGCCGAGGCCGACGAATCGGATGCCAGCTTTCTGTTTCTGACCCCGATGATGGCGATCGTCACCAATATCGATGCCGATCACCTGGAAACCTATGGCGGCGAGTTCTCACGCCTGACCGAAACCTTCGTGGAATTCCTGCACCACCTGCCGTTCTACGGGCTGGCCGTGCTGTGTGCCGACGATCCGGTGGTGCGCTCGATTCTGGCCGATGTCGGCCGGCCGATCGTGACCTACGGTATCGACCACGACGCCGACATCATGGCCGAAAACCTGGCGTTCGACGGCACGGGTACGCGGTTTACGCTGCGCCGTGCCGGTGAGCCGGGTCACGATGTTCATCTCAATCTGCCCGGCAAGCACAACGTGCTCAATGCGCTGGCAGCGGCGGCCGTGGCTCATGAGCTGGGCGTGGACATGGCCGCGATTGGCCAGGCGCTGTCGCAGTTCGCGGGCATCGGTCGGCGCTGTGAAGTGCATGGCGAGATCGTGCTTGCCGGCCAGCGGGTGCTGCTGGTCGACGACTATGGCCATCACCCGCGCGAACTGGTGAGCATTATCAGCGCGGCCCGTAATGCCTGGGCCGATCGCCGGCTGGTGGTGGTATTCCAGCCGCATCGTTTCTCGCGGACCCGCGATCTGTTCGACGACTTCTGCCAGGTGCTGGCGGAACTGGACGTGCTCGTGCTCTGCGAAGTCTATGCCGCGGGCGAGCATCCGATCGCCGGTGCCGACGGTCGCGCGCTGGCACGTGGCGTGCGTGCACGCGGCAAGGTCGACCCGGTATTCGTCGACGACGTGCATCAGCTCAGCGACGTGCTGGGCGGCGTGGTACGCGAGGGCGATGTCCTGCTCACCCTCGGTGCTGGCGACATCGGCGCCGTGGCCCAGCAGATGGCACGTACTTTCAAGGAAACAACGACATGAGCAATTCGCGTATTACCGATGCAAGCGCGTTCGGCCGTGTCGCCGTATTGATGGGCGGCTGGTCGGCCGAGCGCGCGGTATCGCTGGATTCGGGCGCGGCCGTCGGTGCGGCCCTGCAACGGCGTGGTGTCGATGTCACGATTATCGATGTCGACCAGCGCCGCGTACTGGGCCTGGCCGAGGAAGGCTTCGATCGCGTCTGGCTGGCCCTCCACGGGCGCGGCGGCGAAGACGGCGTGGTTCAGGGCGCGCTGGAACTCCAGGGTCTGCCTTATACCGGCAGCGGTGTGCTGGCCAGCGCGTTGTCCATGGACAAGGTGCGGACCAAGGCACTGTGGGCCGCTCAGGGTATTCCCACGCCCGCCCATCGCCTGCTGGATGCGCGCACGGATTCCAAGGCCGTGGTCGAAGCGCTCGGGCTGCCGCTGATCGTCAAGCCCGTGCATGAAGGCTCGACCATCGGCATCAGCAAGGTCGAGCGCATCGAGGATCTGGACGCAGCCCGCGCGGCGGCGGCGAAGTACGACCGCGAGGTCATGGCTGAACAGTTCGTGGACGGACCCGAATATACGGCTTCGATTCTCGACGGGCGGGCGTTGCCGCTGATCAATATCGAGCCCTCGAGTGGCTTTTACGACTACGAAGCCAAATACGTCGCCAACGACACGCTCTATCACTGCCCCTGCGATCTCGAACAGGGCCGCGAGGCAGAACTGCAGCGCCTGGCGCTACGCGCATTCGAAATTACCGGCGCGCGTGGCTGGGGCCGTGTGGATTTCATGCTCGATGCCGCCGGCCAGCCGTGGTTTCTGGAACTCAACGCCATTCCCGGCATGACCTCGCATTCGCTCGTGCCGATGGCCGCGCGCGCGGCGGGAATGGATTTCGACGAACTGGTGTGGCGCATTCTCGCAGCCACGCTCACGACGCCCAATCAGGAGAAAGACAATGAACTGGCGTGAACCCAAGCGCTGGCGGGACGCCCTGCTGGGCGCTGGGCTGCTGCTGGGGGTGGCGGCCTGTACCTGGCAAGGGATAAAACCCGAAGGCGAAGCCACTCGACACCTGTATATTAGCGGCGATGCCGTGCATGTCAGCGACGATCGGATCGCCGAAATTGCTGCCCCGTATCTGGATGCCTCGTTCTTCGAGGTGGATCTGGAAGGGCTGCAGGCGAAACTCGGTAATCTGGCCTGGTTGCGCGAAGTCAAGGTTTCGCGACACTGGCCGGATGGCGTGGTCGTGCGCGTGAGTGAGCATGAGCCGGTTGCCCTGTGGGGCGAGCAGGGCGTGCTTGCCAAGGACGGTCAGGTTTTCACACCCTCGGCACAGACGCGCCCGACGGGGCTGGTGCAACTCGATGGGCCCGATACCGCGGGTCTGAAGGTCTACAACCGATATCGCAAGCTGGCCAGGACGCTGGCCGCGCATGATGTCGAGCTGGCAAGTCTCACGCTCGACGCGCGCGGCTCGTGGAGCGCGCAGCTGGCCGATGCCCTGGAACTGCGTCTGGGGCGTGACGATATCGATGCCCGTGTACAGCGCTTCGTGCGCTATGCGCTGGGCGATGAACAAGCGCGCAGCCGACTGGCCGAGGCCGGCTATGTCGATTTGCGCTATAGCGACGGTTTTGCAGTCGGCGGCACGCGTGCCGCGACCGGCAATCAGGAGAAAGGTGATGAGCAAGCGGCCTGACCAGAATCTCGTCGTCGGCCTCGATATCGGGACCTCCAAGGTCGCCTGTATCGTCGCCGAGGTGAACGAGGGCAAGCTCGAGATCATTGGTCTGGGCAGTGCGCCCTCGCGCGGCATGAAAAAGGGGATGGTGGTCAATATCGAATCGACCACCGACTCCATTCGCCGCGCGGTCGAGGAAGCCGAGCTGATGGCGGGTTGCCGGATTCAGTCCGTGCATTGCGGTATTTCCGGTGCCCATGTGCGTTCGCTGAATTCGCACGGCATCGTGGCGGTGCGTAACAAGGAAGTCACCGAATCGGATATCGAGCGCGTCATCGATGCCGCCTGTGCGGTGGCGATCCCGGCCGATCAGAAGATTCTGCACGTGCTGCCGCAGGAATTTGCTGTCGACGACAACGAAGGCATTCAGGAGCCGGTCGGCATGTCCGGCGTACGCCTGGAAGCCAAGGTCCATATCGTCACCGGTGCCGTGACCTCGGCCCAGAATATCCAGAAATGCGTGGCTCGCTGCGGCCTGGAAGTCTCCAAGCTGTCGCTGGAACAGCTGGCCTCGAGCTATGCGGTGCTCTCCGACGACGAAAAGGATCTGGGCGTGGCCCTGGTGGATATCGGCGGCGGTACATCGGATATCGCGGTGTTCGTGAATGGCTCCATTCGCCATACGGCGGTGATTCCGATCGCCGGCGACCAGGTGACCAACGATATCGCCGTGGCCCTGCGTACGCCGACCCAGCATGCGGAAGGCATCAAGATCCGTTACGGCTGTGCCTTGCCGGAGCTCATCGAGGACGACGACGCGATCGAGGTGCCCAGCGTGGGCGAGCGCCCGCCGCGGCGGCTGTCGCGTTATACGCTCGCCGAGGTCATCAAGCCGCGCTACGAAGAGCTGTTCATGCTCATCCACAAGGAGCTGGTGCGTTCCGGCTTCGAGGATCTGCTGGCCGGCGGCGTGGTGATTACCGGCGGGTCATCGAAGATGGAAGGGCTGACCGACCTGGCCGAAGAGGTCTTTCATATGTCGGTCCGTCTGGGCACGCCGCAACGCGTGCAGGGGCTCTCCGATGTGGTCAAGAATCCGATCCATGCCACTGGCGTGGGTCTGCTCGAGTTCGGTAATCGTTCCCAGCCCCGGCCGGGAATCGACGTTTCCAATAACGATAATTCGTTTGCGCAGGTCTGGGAGCGGATGAAGGCCTGGTTCCAGGGGAATTTCTAAAGACACGTTCGATCAACGTCGGATGAGCCGGCAGTCGCCGGCCCCGATACAAAAGGTTTTTCCGCAAGGAAAAAGCACGGCAACCAAGATAGAGGTGCATCATGCCAGAAGTATTTGAATTTGCAGATCAAAAGACCGACAAGGCCATCATCAAGGTCATCGGCGTCGGCGGTGGCGGCGGTAACACCATCAACCAGATGGTCAACGGCGGCATCGAAGGCGTTGATTTCATCTGTGCCAACACCGATGCCCAGCATCTGGAACGGTGCGATGCCGATGTGCTCGTACAGCTCGGCATGAACGTCACCCGCGGCCTGGGCGCTGGTGCAGACCCGGCCATCGGCCGTCAGGCCGCCGAAGAGGATCGCGATCGTATTCGTGAATCCATCGAAGGCGCGGACATGCTGTTCATCACCGCCGGCATGGGCGGCGGCACCGGTACCGGCGCGGCACCGGTCGTGGCCGAGATCGCCCGCGAAATGGGTATTCTTACCCTGGCTGTTGTGACCAAGCCGTTCCCGTTCGAGCGCGGTCGTCGCATGGAGATTGCCAAGCAGGGTATCGAGGAACTGGGTCGTTACGTCGACTCGCTGATCGTGATCCCGAACGAAAAGCTGCTGACCGCACTCGGCAAGGCCACCACGCTGAAGAACGCCTTCCAGGCGGCCAACAACGTGCTGCATAACGCGGTGCAGGGCATCTCTGACCTGATCACCCGTCCGGGCGTCATCAACGTCGACTTTGCCGACGTGCGTCGTGTGATGTCGGTACAAGGCATGGCCATGATGGGTCGCGCAACGGCCGTCGGCGACGATCGTGCCCGCGAAGCCGCGGAAGCCGCACTGGCTTCGCCGCTGCTGGATGATCTGAGCCTGCACGGTGCCCAGGGTCTGCTGGTGAACGTCTCCGGCGACGAGAATCTGGGTATCCACGAGTTCCAGATCGTCAACGAAGTCATCGCCGATATGGGCGCGGACAACGCCGAAGTCATCGTCGGTATGGCCGAAGATCCGAGCATGGGTGACGAAATCTGCGTGACCGTGGTGGCCACGGGTCTTGGCCAGCAGGCCGAAGAGCGCGAAACCATCCGTGCGGTCAAGCGCGACGCGGGTGGCCAGATGCGCTACGAAGATCTGGATCGTCCGACCGTGATCCGCAATCGTCCGCAGCAGTCTTCACGTGAGAACGCCGCGGTCGATATGGATTACTTCGACGTGCCGGCTTTCCTGCGTAACCAGGCCGACTAAAGGCATGGGTGCAGGGCGTCTGCCATGCCGGCCTTCGGGCCGGCGGCAGCCGAACGTGTGCCGGTTGGCGGTAGCCGTGCGCTGCCAACCGGCATCCCTATGTTAATCTAAGCGGCTTTGCGACCGGGCGTTTTCGAGTTTCGGGCGCAAGCAGGATCAGGACGCGGCGAGTTAAGGCGAAATTAAGCCACTGTGAATAAAGTATCGAACCGTTAGGTGACGGCTTTATGACATGGCGCGCCGAGCATGACTGAACCGCCACAAGGACAAGAACTCGATGCTTAGACAACGCACCTTGAAGAATCCCATCCGGGCGACCGGCGTTGGCCTGCACACCGGTCAGAAGGTCTACATGACGCTTCGTCCGGCAGAAGCGGATCGCGGCATCGTGTTTCGTCGCACCGACTGTTCTCCCATGAAGGAGTTTCGCGGCGACGCCTTCAAGGTCGGCGATACCACGCTGGCGACCACGCTAGTGAACGACGGCGTTCGCGTACAGACGGTCGAGCATCTGCTTTCGGCCATGGCGGGACTGGGCATCGACAACGCCATTGTGGAACTGTCCTCGGATGAACTGCCGATCATGGATGGCAGCGCCGGGCCGTTTGTATTCCTGATTCAGTCGGCGGGCATTCAGGAGCTGGATGCACCCAAGAAGTTCATTCGTATCAAGCGCTCGGTACAGGTCACGGAAGACGATAAGTGGGCCCGCTTCGATCCGTTCGACGGTTTCAAGGTCAGCTTCTGTATCGACTTCGATCATCCGGCTTTCGATTCCGATACCCAGTCAGCGACAGTCGATTTCTCCACGACCTCGTTCGTGAAAGAGGTCAGCCGTGCACGCACCTTCGGGTTCATGCGCGATATCGAATTTTTGCGTTCTAATAATCTCGCCCGCGGCGGCAGCATGGACAACGCGGTCGTGCTCGACGACTACCGTGTGCTCAACGCCGATGGGCTGCGCTACGACAACGAATTCGTGCGCCACAAGATTCTCGACGCCATAGGGGATCTCTATCTGCTCGGTCATGGCCTGATCGGCAGCTATTCGGGCTACAAGTCCGGCCACGCGCTCAACAATAAATTGCTGCGCGCCTTGCTATCGGACGAGAAAGCCTGGGAAGAGATTACTTACGACGACATCGAGGAGTCGCCTATCTCATATATAAACGCCCGCCCTGTTATCGCGGCGTGAATAAGTTTTAAGCGGCGAGACGAATCCGGCGCGATAGCTGTCGATGGCAGGCGTCACCGGCTTGCTAAGCCGTGCCAGCTAGGCATGAGTCCGAGTCGATAAAGGGTTCGCGATGACCGGCCGCGGCGTTTCGTCGCCGTCTTAACGGTCAGGCAATTTGGTCGATGAGTGCGAGATAACGGTCTGCGCTCTTTGCGGTCGAAAACGCCTCCGCGCGGTCGCGTAATCGATCCGCTTGTACCGGCGCATCCAGCGTTGCATTTAGCGCGTCCGCTAGCGCAGTTACGTCGTTCATCGGTACCAGCCGGCCATGTTCTCCGTGGTTTAGAATCTCGCGCGGCCCCGACGGGCAGTCGGTTGCGACGACCGGACAGCCGCAGGCCATGGCCTCGATCAGCACATTGCCGAGGCCTTCCCAGTTCGACGACAGAACGAACGCTGCAGCCCGGCTCATGGCGGCATACGGATTGCCCACCCAGCCGCGTAGTTCGATATCGGCGGCAATGCCCAGGCGCTCGGCCTGTGCGCTGAGCGCATCGCGCTGACTGCCTTCGCCCAGAATCATCAGTCGCAACGGGCGCTGCCGTCGGACTACGGCGACCGCGTCGAGCAGCAGCGCAAAATTCTTCTGGGCTTCGAGACGCCCCGCGGCCAATACGACCGGCGGCGCACCGGCGGTAAACCAGGGATGGTCGTCGGGTTCTCGAGCCCGCTCGGGGAGCTCCGGGAACACGACCGGATTATGAATGGTATGCACTGCTGCCCGATCGAGTTGCGTGATCTCGGCCAAGTCATCGGCAACACCGTTGGATACGGCCACTATTGCGTCGGCGCGCGGATAGACGCGGCCCAGCAGTTCCGGCAGATAACGCCAGCGAGCACGCTCGGCGCTGCGGGTTCGCCCCTGCGCGATTCGGCGCGACAAGTTGTTATGCTCGGTCACGATCAGGCGGGTATCCACGCGTGCCAGCCGGCGCGCCCATATCGCGAGCAGGTTGGCATAGAACAGGGCCGACACGAGTACCGCGGGCTGCGCGCGCGACAGATACGAAGCGAGCCCCGGCAGATAGCGCAATGTCATCACCGGCGTGCGCGCCAGCAGCACCGGGCGCAGCAGCGCGGCCGTGTCGCCCGGATACGCCCGTAGCGCGTCCAGACGGCCACGCAGCTTGCCGTGGCGCGCAAGTTCCACTAGTCGCACGCCGTTGGGTAAACGGTCGGCATGCGCGCCCGCGCGCCGATTGACAAGTAAATCGACCAGATGCCCGCGTTCAGCGAGCGTCTCGGCGAGTCTTAGCATGGACTGCTCCGCACCGCCGCCGGCCAGCGTCGGTATATAGACCGCGATATGCATGCGCGCGTCGGCGCCGTCATCCGGTCCTATCCCTGTCGTAGTGTCCAACTCCGCAGCGCCCAATCGATGACCCATGGCTATGGTGCAGTATTCATCATGCTTCGATGCGCCGGTATTTGTTAGCCCGGCATGCGACCGAATGGTATCGCGGATAAATCACAACAGGCCGCGGCGACAATCGACTAATTCCTGCAACCGCCTTGTTCGAGGCACGCGATGAAACGTTGCGCGGCTCGTTCGGGAAATGCCGGCTCAGCCGGCAACGCCTGGGTATCAAGCGACTCGACCACACCCACCAAGTCAGCGTCGTCGTGGAAAAGATGAACACCTTCGAGGTGTTCATGCGCGCGTGCAGCGCATGGATTGGCCAGTACCGGCAGGCCGGCGGCGAGGAAATCGGGAATTCGCGTAAGCGCACCGGTGCCGGTCTTCTGATAAACAATCGCGGCCGTGGCCGTCGTCATCAGGTTGAACATGTGGACGTCGCTTACCGCACCGTGGAAGACGATGCCGTCGCCGGTACAGTCGGCCGCCAGCCGTTCGGCGCCAAAGCCCATGACGTCGACGCTGGTCGCGCCGCCGGTCAGCCCCCCGCCGATCAGCACCTGCAACAGATGGCGCATGCCCTCGTACGTGGGCGGATACATCGCATTGCCCATGATCAGCACGCGCTTGTGGCGGCCCGGCTGCTGGCGGCGGGCCCGGACCTGGCGCAGCGCGTGCAGGCGGTGCTGCGGCGGATGGTAGGGCAGCACGATTGATTCGACTCCGAACAATGCGAGAAGCCACTGGTCACGGCTTGAGATCACGACCCGGTGATCCGCTAGCGCAAGTTGGCCGCATTCGGCGGCGAACCGGTCGTGTAAGCCGCCATCGGAATACAAAAGCGTTTCGGTCGGCACCAGCGACTCCAGGTTGTGCCCGACCGCGACGGTGGGAATCCCACGCTCGCGCGCCGCGGCCAGGCCGCCGTGGCGCTGCGTACGCTCCCATATGAAGGCATCGACGCGCGCCACCGAGTCCATGAGCTCACCGATGAGTTTGTATCCCATCGCGGTTTTCTTGTTGCGCGATCGATCGCCGCTGTCGCCCACATCGGCCCGAGCACTGAGTCGACGCATGATCTGCCAGCGTTCAAAACGACCCGATCGAGTCGTCGGAGTCAGCGCGCATTGAGAGAAATCGACCAGTGAATGAGACGCCTGCGCCACAATCTCGGCTATCTGAAGTGATCGCAGATAGCCGCCGGAACCGAGCGAAGTCTTCGACGAGTCACGAACGAAAAACATGACCTAATTTCCTTGGCGAGAACCGCGCCGATAGCGTGTGTGCGCCTCGCTGCGCGATCCATCGACATGCAACGGTGGGCAAGATATCGCACAACGCTGGATGCGAAGGCTTACAATTCGCTATCGAAAATACAAACCCACCGTGGCCTGCCTTCTGCGTGTGTCGCGGGCTCGAATAAAGCGGCCGGCCATCGGCGTGTGTGGCACGGCTAAGCTAGGTTCCTGTATGAATGTCAGACCGAATGCCGACATCTTAGACGCGTACCATAACAATCGCGATATCAGCCGCGACGAATGTCGCTTGCTGTATACGCTGGTCGATGATCCCTGGGACCTGGGCTCGGAGATCAATTACGCCGCCTATGTCGATTTCCTTGTTTACTGCGATCCGTATATCGACTGGAATGCGATCGACTGGATCGTCGACTACGGCTCAGGCGTTGGCACGTTCACGAAGGCGGTTAAGGCTTGTTATCCGCATATTAAATCGATCGGCATCGATTTCGACACGGCACGCCATGCGGCGGAAAAACGTTTCGGTGCGCGCCTGTTTGATTATTATTATGCGATGGATGTCGACACCAACGAATATGATCTGCTGCGCGAGCGGCTGCCCAAGCTGGACAGCGAGCGTTTGTGTACCTGTTTTTTCAACAGCGTCAACTACCTGTTTCGTGACCAGAAGAAGAAGAGCCGAGAAAAGAAGCTGTTGAAATTGGTGAAACGCCTAGAAAAACTGTCGACCGGCCGCTCCTACAAATATCTCGTGGCCAACTCCAATTTCTTCTACCCGCCCATCGATAAAGTTATGCAAAAGCACGGCTGCGAACTGGTCCACCATTCCAACGACTACATGCTGGATAGTCGTGTCGATAGGTTCAAGGCGGTATTGCATACCCGTATCTGGCAAAAATAGATTGCGGCTGGGTTCGGTTGACGCGTAAGGCGGCATTTCAATGGCAAAAAACAGCGCTGCGAAACAGATGATCTATTATGGACACGCGATCGTCGACCCAGCGTCGATGCCGCCAATCAGCGCTGAGCGCGTGACCTCTGTGGCCCCGGCCAATCTTGATGCGTTCCTCGCACGTATGGGTCCGCAGTGCGCCCTGACTTTTGACGACGGCTACGCCGACAATCTATTCACGGCGCTGCCGATCCTCGAAAAACACGCAAAGCCCGCGACCGTTTTCGTCACGACCGGCTTCGTCGCGAAAACGCATCCGCCGGCGGAGCGCGTGGCCGCGCAGGCGGCGATAACAGGCGATGCCGCCGCGACAACTCTGGCGCGCCTGTGTATCGCCAATAGCTCACCCGAAGCGCTATTCGCAGCCCTATGTGCCAAGTTAAAGCACATGGATCTGGCGACCCGCGCAGGGCACCTGCGCGAACTCATGCGCGCCTGCGGGACGACCGCCCAAGAATTGACGGCAGCCTACCTCACGCTCGATCAGCTTCGGGAACTGGCCGCGCACCCGTTGATTACCATCGGCGCACACACGGTCAGCCATCCGGACCTGCGCTATACGACCGATGCCGAACTGGATACGGAACTCGTCGACGGCCGGGCTCAACTCGAGGAATGGATCGACGCTCGCGTCACGGCACTGGCTTATCCGTATGGCGATACCGACCATCGGGTGCGTCGGGCGACGGCTGCGGCGGGGTATCGGCGCGCGTATCTCACCGAACAGCCCAACTGGCGCAGCAAGGTGCCGTTTTATCGCCGGTTGGATCTCCCACGCTGCGACTTGACCACGGCTACGCGGCGGATGCACAAACATATGCGGCGCGAAGCGCGAGCGGCTTAAAAACGCCTGTGCGTGCGTCGACCGCATCTATGCTTGTCGCCGTTGGGCGGCGTCGCTCAAGTCGTACAGCCAAGCCCGCGGCAGCCGGCGAGACAACGGCGAGGCAGCGAAATCGCGCCATACCGCTGCGCCGCCCTGCTTGGTCGCCTTGCGGCATGCAAACCACCAGAGCCGGGCGGTGAGACGGGACAACGCCGGTCGCGGATAGCGACGCTGTTTCGCGTTGGCGGCCACCAGGCGCTCAAGCCATTGCCCGGCCCAGCGCACATAGTCGCGGTCCATGTCGTGTCCGGTTTCCGCGCGAAACAACGCGCGTCCGGTATACAGCAGGCTGTGATAGCGCAGGTCTTGATCGTTGAATGCGATGCCAAGCGACTCGAGTTGTCGTGCCTGCACCCGCTGGCGGTAATACAGGCTGGCCTTGGCCTGTGCTGTGGATGCCTGGGCAGCGTGCTCACGGTAGCAGGTCAGCGGCGCCGGCATGATGGCGAAACGATGGTGGCCGAGCATCCGCGCCCAGACGTCGTAGTCCTCCGCAATCGGAAACGCAGGATCGTAGGGATACGCGGCCAGCACCGCCCGGCGTGCCATCACGGTCGGGTTGTGAATCACGCAGCGAAACAGCAGCCAGGCCTCGATCGCGTCGGGTGAAAGATAGCGCCGCCGCTTCTTCGGCGCCAGCGTCCGGCCGTGGGCATCGATCCGATGCCACCAGCTGCCGACCGCATCAATTTGGCGGTGTGTATCCAGATATGCGACCTGTTTGGCCAAACGATCGGGCATAAAGCGATCGTCTGCATCGAGCAGTGCGATGTACTCGCCACGCGCTTGTGCCACGCCTTCGCTGCGGGTACGCGGCCGCTGCATGTTTTCAAGGTGGTGGATTACTCGCACGCGCGGATCGCGCCGGTAAGCGTCCATGATCGCGGGCGTGTCGTCGGTCGAGGCATCATCAATCAGCAGCAGTTCGAAATCCGTGAAGGACTGCGCGAGCACGCTGTCAGCGGCCTGTGCGATATAGGATTGCGCGTTGTACGCCGGGATGAAAACAGTGACCCGTGGCGACCGGCCGGCGCTCATGCCGAGGTTTCCGGTGGCCGGTCGACAGATGCAGCCGTGGCCGTTAGCTGTGCGATGAGTTGTTGATAGGCAGCCACGCCGCGCTCGACGGAGAAATCGTCGGCGCGCGCACGCAAGGCGACCGGGTCCGGCGGCGTATCCAGCGTCGCCGCCATGGCCTTAGCCAATGCCCCGGGATCATGCATTGCCACCAGCGGCCCATAGCGACCGTCTTCCAGAATCTCGCGCGGTCCGCTTGGCGAATCGGTCGATACGACCGGACAGCCACAGGCCATGGCTTCGATCAGCACGAGCCCCAGACCTTCGAACAACGAACACAATACGAAAATCGCGCTGCGGCGCATATAGGCATAGGGATTGTCGGCCCAGCCCGGCAGCGCGATGTCGGCGCCCAGGCCAAGGGCGTCGATCCGGGCTTCAAGTGCGGCGCGTTCCGGGCCTTCGCCCAGAATCATCAGCCGCGCCTGCTGGCGCGCGCGCAGCAGCGCGAAGGCTTCAATCAGGTCGGCGAAGTTCTTTTCGCGCACCAGACGCCCGACCGCGAGGATCACCGGCGGTTCGCCAGCGGCGAACCACTCGTGATTGACAGGCGTCTCGGACGACGCGATCAGCCGCGGCGAGACGATCGGGTTGTAGAGCGTGGTGATCCGCGTGCGGTCGATATGCGCAGTGCGTGCCAGGTCGTCGGCGACGCCGTTCGATACGCCGGCGATGGCGTCGGCGCGTGGATATAGTCGCTGTGCCAGGTCGCGCCGATACTGCCAGCGGCGGTGCATGTCGGGCCGGTCGCGAAATATCTCCAGCCAGCGCGATAGCGTGCTGTGTTCCACAACAATTACGCGCGTATCGGTAGCTGCGATCTCGCGCGCCCAGATCGCCAGCAGCGGCATGCGCCCGTGGGCCGCAATCAGCACCGCGGGGCGCGCCGCGCGCAGATAATCGACCAGCGATGCCAGCCGCCGTATCGGTAGATATTGGCGGCCGGGCCAGAGCATGCGCAGCAACTGGCCGATGCCTTCGCGCGGGCAGGCGCCGATCAGTCGTGTATAAGCGCGCCACTTGCTCGAGCGCGTCAGCTCGATCACGTCCACCCCGGCCGGCACCCGATCCAGATAGCCGCCCTGCCTGCGCTCGAGCACCAGATCGGCGTCATAGCCACGCATGGACATCGCCTCTAGCAGCGTCAGCGTGACCTGCTCCATGCCGCCGCTGGCCATTGCCGGCAGTACAAAGGCCACTCGGACAGAAGGCGTTAGGGTGTTATCGGTAGTTTCATTCATCGGGATACTGTGTTGATCTCGATCGTGTCCGCCGTTTGGCGGACCGCCGCGTCGCAAGCCGAACTCTGTCTGTTCGGTCGATCCCGGGTTAACGATGATGCCACTGTGTCAGCGCAGGATGCGCTGTTTGTAAACCCGCCACAGTGCCAGCCAGCCGAATATGAGGGGATGGCGGCGTAGACGATCGGTTACGTCGATCGCTACGCCGGTGTGTCTCTCGATCTTGAACGCGGCATAGTCGACCGCGTCGGTAAAAGTGAAGCAGGCTTTGGCGAGACGCAGCACTGATAGTAGTTTGCCCGCGATTCGCCGCAGCGGCCAGCTGATCGCCGCGACTCTGCGCCGCCAAGCCGGCACCGAACACACCACGGTGCCGTCGTTGTCGATGGTTGCGGCAAAAGGTAGCAGAGCGGCGGCGCGGCCCAGCCGGCGCGCGTATTCGTCTGCGTTGGCGCCAACGAAATCAGCGCTGCGCGCCGCGCGTTCGACGCGTAGTTCGCCGGCATAGCTCAACGCGAGCGCGGCCGCGAACGTGTGCGCTGCCGAGCCTGTTTCGCCGATGGCCGGCAGGGCTTTACGCAACAGCGTGACGACAGCCTCGCCGCAGGCGGCTCGAACTCTTTGGCCGTCGTTTGCGCTGCGCGCATACACCAACGCAACCGGCTGTGCGAACCGGCCCCAGATGGACGACTGAAATCCGCGCGCTGCGCCCGCCTCGAGTTGGGTCACGCCGAGCACGGCATATTTACAGCGCAGCATGCCGGCGGACGCCGCGCGTTCGAGGTAGTAGACGTTGGGTGGAATAACCCGATTGAAAAACGCGCCGACGTGGCTTTGGCCGGGTGGCCCGCAGCGGTCCAGCACGACATAGAAATCGATCAGGCCGGCATAGGGGTCGCCGTCGCGTAGACAGGCCCCGTAGTAGACGACGGCGAGCAGGGACGCGCCAAAGCGATCGCGAATGGCCTGGATTAGTGGCTCGAGTTGCGTCGTCTGGGCGCTGGTGCAGGGCCCGGCGATGGCCGACAGTCTCTCGCGCATAGTGTCTAAAGATTGACGAACCCGGCCTTGCCGGCCGAACTCAGCACCACGGGTCCGTCGGCGACGCGCGCGGTGAAGAACTCGCCGTCGACGATATAGCCGCCGTCGAAGCGCAGCTCCAGATGCCGCGTATTGTGGCTGCGATAGCCGTGGTTGGGTGTCATCCAGCGGCGTCGCCGACCGCGGCAGACCGACGGTATACGGCGCAAAAATCCCTGCGCGCCCTCGGTGATTGCGGTCCAGGCCAGCGGCGCGTCTTCCTCGCCCCAGAAAGGACGCAGGCCCAGAACCAGCGTCTTCAGCGTGCTGGCGAGCAGCAGGATGCTGGCTTCGTCGAACGGTTCGCTCATGTCGTCGCAGAGCGCGACGTCAACCGGGGATAACAAGCGCCGGTCGCCGATCGCGACGGCCTTGACGAAGCGGCCGAATGCGACACCGGGGCCGACGTCGCCGCGCAGGCCGTAGTGGTGCAGGTGGCGCTGGGTATGCTCGACCGCGTTGTAGATTGCCCCGGCGCCGAAGAACATGCCGCAGAAAGCCGGGGCAGCGCCGCCGGGATCGATTCTAAGAACGTCGCGCTCGACGACGCGCCGGTCGATGTCCGTGGGCCTATGCGCCCAGGCTTGTAAGCGTTGCCAACCGTCGCGTTTGACCGATACGTTGCCGACATCGTTGGCGGTCATATTGGTGCTGCCGGTGGGGACCAGCGCGAGCAGCGGTCGGCGCGCGAAAATCCCGCCCAGCATCACGTGGGAGAGCACGCTCTGAACCGTGCCGTCGCCGCCGGCCACCGCCAGCAGCTGGACGTCCTGTTCGGCCAGCACGACCAGGCCGGCACGAATTTCTTCGTCGCTCTTAGCCGCTACCGCGGGTACGTCGGCGCCGAGGTCCGGCTGCGCCCAGCGCTTGTTATGACGGCCGCTGTGCGCGTTGTAAAGAATACCCAGCTTGAGCGGTCGCTGGTCTGCCGATACGGCGGGGGTCGGTCGTACACCCGTCACGGGTACATTCCGTTGCGATCCCACGCAATCGTGTACTGCCTGCGGCCGTTGCAGCGACGCTGTCTGATCATGGTCTGCCGTGGCGGGTCGAAACGATGGCCCGATGGTAGCGCATGCGAGTTTTCGCGGGGGTTGATGCATTACCCTACGCGCCGAAGCCAGAGCAACGCGATCCCGCAAAGCGCCAGTCCGGGCGTGAGCATGCACAGCGGTGCCGGCAGTCCGAACACGAAGGCAAGATTTCCGATCGCCTGAAGCAGGGCAAATGCGCCCAAGCCGATGCCGGTGGCCAGCGCCACGCGCAGGCCCAGGTTGGCGCCGCGCGGATTGAACAACACGAGCGGCATGGCCAGCAGCAGCATGGCGAAGGTCGTCAGTGGCAGCGCCAGTTTCTGCCAGAGCGCGACGCGGTAGCGCTGGGCATCCTGATTGTGGGCGTCGAGATACGCGACATAGCGGTACAGCGACAGCGGCGCCAGGCTGGCCGGCGCACGATCGAGCAGGGCCAGCTGGCGATCATAGAGCGACGGCGTCCAATCCAGTTCGGCGCGTCGCGCGCCGGCGTTGTTCAGATCGGCGGGATGCTTGACGGTCACGCCGCCCAGCTTCCAGACCCCCGACGGCTGGATATCGGCTTTTTCGGCGCGCACATAGCGGGTCAGCGTTTGTTCGGGACCAAATTCGAGAATCTCGATGTCCACCGGCTGATGGCCGTTTTCCAGACGTGCGATATGCACCACGCCGTCGCGCGTGCGCAGCCAGTAGCTGGCATCGCCGGCCACGCTGTCGCCGGCGACAGCAGCGGTGCGCATGCGCTGGGCGTGCTGCATCAGCGGCGGAGCGACGAACGACTGCACTGCCAGCACGAGTATCAGCAGCGCGACGCCGGCTTTGAGTACGCAGCCCGCAATACGGACCGGCGACAGGCCGACGCCGCGCAGGATGACCAGCTCATGGCGACTGGCCATGAGGCCGAGCGCGATCACCACGGTTAACAGCGCTGCAAACGGCGTCAGTTCGGCCAGATGTTGTGGTAGCTGTTCGACCGTGAACCCGAGGGCTTTGGCAATGGTATAGCGGCCTTTGCCCACGTCATCGAGTTGTCCCGCGAGTTCGAAAAAGCCGAACAGCCCCAGCAGCACCAGGTTGACCACAACCCAGGCGCGCAGCAGCTCGGCATATATATAGCGCTCGTAGATGCGCATCAATAGCTCGATCGGCGCGTGAACAGCAGACCGCAGGCCAGCAGGCCGACCAGCGCATCCACCCAATAGACCCCGGGCACGATCGACACCATGCCTTGTTCGACCCAGCTGCGTGCGATGCTGGCCACGCCGTAGTAGAGCGCGAAGCTCACGGCCGCGGCGACGGTGCTTGCCGCACGACTGCGGCGCGGCGCGGCGCGAGCAAACACGATCGCCAGCAGGGCCAGAAAGACCGTCGCAAGCGGCCGTGAGAAACGCCACTGACGCTCAGCGATATCGTCCGGGTCGGTCGCCGTCAGCAACCGCTGACTGGACGCGGCCTTGCGCTTATAACCGACCACGCGCCGCGGTAGCTGTAGATGCCATTGCAGGTGCTTGAACGACAACACGCCGTCGCTCTGACCCAGGCCGCCCAGTCGATAGAGATGACCGTCGGCGAATTGCAGCGTCGGCGCACCGGTCTCGTCAGTCGTCCGGCGTAAATGCGCGGCCCGGATCATCACGCGTTGGTCGTCGTCGTTGAAACGCGCGAATACGCCGTCGAGGCGTTGGCCGTCGTCGGATTTGGCGCGGGCGTATATCACGACATCGCCGCCGGTGAAAAAACGGCGCGGCGTCACTAGCGAGAGATCCAGCTGTTGCACGGCGGCCGCTTCCAGGCGATAGAGCTGTGCATAGGCCCAGGGTCGGCCGAACGACGACAGCGCGCCGACCAGCACCGCGATGACCAGCGTGAACGCCAGCAACGGCCGTAGCATGCGGCCGAAACCAAGCCCGCCGGCCTGCCAGGCGGTCATTTCGTTGTCGGCGTAGAGCCGCCCGAGGCCGAAGATGATGCCGAGATAAAGCCCGAGCGGCAGCAAAACCTCGAGTGACACCAACACCCGCAGGCCGATCATCTGCGCAAGACTGCCCAGTGCCTGCTGGCTTTCGGCGGCCTCGGCCAGATAACGCGTGGCGCTGTAGCTCGCGAAGATTGCCGCCAGCCCCGTGGTTATTGCCAGGCACGGCCAGAATATCGCACGCAGCAGGTAGCGATCGGAAATCATCGATGCCGCAAGGCAGATCGATTCAAGCGGGTCATGACCATAGCGGGACTGCGTTGAAGATCAGGGTAAGCTCGCGTCGCGTGTGCGCTTGCGATCGGTCAGGATCGATTCCACGAGCTGCAGATCGGATAGGGAGTCGACATCAATTCCGGCCTCGGGTTCGCTGAGTGGCACCGGACAGACCTGCATGCCCGCGCGCCGGGAAAGCCGGGCGAAGGCGTCCTCCAGATCGAGCCGATGCAACGCGTAGCGCAGCACGCCCGTCCAGCCGAGCATGCTCGCCACGACCCGTGCCGGATGCTTGCGCTGTTTTTCGACGCGTTGCCAGTCCGCGATCAGTTTGCGTGCCGCCGATGTATGCACCGCGAACAAATTGCAACCGCAGTAGCCGTCGTCGCGGCCCAGGCGGATCGCGGTGCGCCGGCTGGCCGGGTAGGCGCGGCGCACGCGCGCATAGTCGACCAGTCCGACCGACAGATCGCAGCCACTCGTGTCCAGCAGTGGCTCGATCATTGCGGCCGTGAGCAGGGCATGATCGGCGGTGGTCAACAGCGCCGGCTTGCCGGGTGCCAGCGTGTCCAGGCCGCGCGCGGCACTGGCGCTCGGTGAGTCCGCCGGCGCAACCCAAGTCACGTCCGCTGCGGCCAGGAGCGCCTTCAGGGTGGGCACGCTATCGACGATGGTGCGGGCTGGGCCGACCACGACGATCGCGTCGATGCGCGCTACCCCACGCAGGATTTCGATCACGCGCGCCAGCAAGGCCTGTCCGCCGACCGGGGCAAGTGCTTTGCAGGGGGCGCCGGTAGCGACAGCGACCGGATCGCTGGGGCCACGATCGCCGGCGAGCACGACCGCGGTGTGCGGTACCGGCCGATCGCCGCCGTCCGCGCTTTCGATCACAGCGATTTTTCGTAGATACGGTAGGTCTTGTAGCGATCGCCACCGATGGATTCGATCATGTCGCGCATGCCTTTGTTGGTCTCGAGAATCCAGGACAGTTCGCAGCCGCGCGCGCCGCGAGCGTACAGCGCGGTTTGCATGGCACCGATTACCGAATACGCCAGAGCCGCGCCGAGCGGTCCGCCTTGATAGCGCTGACGTACGCCCATTAGCGGTACGCGCGCGGTTTTCGGAAATCCCACTTTCAGGCGCCACAGCAGCTTGAACAGGCCGACGGGCAACAGGCGGCCGTTCAGATCGCGCGCGGCTTCATTGAGATTGGGCAGGCCCACGATGAAGGCGGCCGGTTCGCCGTCTACCTCGGCAATCTGGACCAGTTCATTGGGCAGCAGAAGCTTCAGCGTCTTGCCCATATCGCGGAATTCTTCCTGGGTGAGTGGAACGAAACCCCAGTTGTTGGCCCAGGCGTCGTTGAACAGATCGCGGATAACGTCGAGTTCGGCAACGAACGTCTTGTTGTCGATCGGTCGCACGGTAATTCGCTGCGCATAGCGTTCGAGCAGACGCCGCATGGCACGCGGGTGCTCAAAATCCAGCGCCACCCAGTAGGCATAGAGATCGATCGCCTTGGAAAAACCCAGCCGCTCCAGTTGTCGTGCGTAGTAAGGCTTAGCGTGCCCCATCATCATCGCCGGCGGGGTTTCGAAACCATCGACCAGCAGGCCGCATTCCTCGTTGATGGTTAGATTGAACGGGCCGTGGACGGTGTTCACGCCGCGCTCGCGCAGCCATTGTTCGGCGGTGGTCAGCAGGGCCGCGAACACGTTGTCGTCGTCGGGCGCATCCAGCATCCCGAAATAGCCGACGTCGTCGCCATGGATCGGTTTGCGCAGGCGGTCGATCTGGGCGCTGATACGGCCAACGCAGCGTTCGCCCTGCCAGGCCAGCCATGCCCGGAATTCGAGATGCTCGAAGGCCGGATTCTGTTTTGGGGAAAGCTGCATCCGACGCTCGATGCGTAGCGGTGTGCGCCATGCCGGATCATCGCCGAGTACCTCGGCCGGCAGATCGATGAATCGGGTCGTGGCGCGGCGGCCCGCGACCGGCGTGATACGGATTTGTTCGGCAGGTTGTGTCGATATCGCCATGCCCCGGTAAACTCCTGGTTGTCGCTACGGATGGCGAATACCGTCCGCGTTGCCTGATGAAACAGGGCAGCTTGCCCGGTGTGAGCTGAATGTGACGTGTGGATAGAGCGCGCTATAATAAAGGTTTGTTAAACCAGAAAACATCTTAATCAGACGTTCGCTGAAAACCGCTCGAGTCGTTTTTCATCGCATCGACCCAAAGGCCGGACGCTTGCTTTATCGACGCCGTACTGGCCTGCATCAGCCGACCGTCACGTCGGCGCTAACACGAAAACAACGTTCATACCTGTAAGATAGTGTCATATCGATGCGGAACGATGAACGGCACGTCTGCTGGTGTATCTGAACTGAGCGGCTTGCGGCTGCTTGCCGCTTGCCGCTTGCCGCGCCGCTTCGTATCGCCCGAGTGGCGGCGCCGTAGACGAGATGTTGCGGTCGTTCTGCCGGTGGCGCCATACCGCCGTATGATGCGCATAACGTACGGCAGGTAGAGGCGGGCACGTAATCAAGCAGGAAAACCGACAATGAAGCCAACCCCGACCCAGCATCGCCTATCGATGCGCCATGCCGATTTCCCGACGCTGTGCGCGGCGCTGGATTACGCGGCCGACGGGAAAACCGGCTTCAATTTCTACGACGGGCGCGGACAACTTGCGGCTACGCTGCCGTACGCCGAATTGCGTGGACGCGCTCTGTCGGTCGCCGCGCGCCTGATCGGCCTCGGGCTTGCGCCGGGCGATCGCGTGGCTCTGGTGGCGGATACGGTGCCCGGCTTCATGGACTGTTTTTTTGCCTGTCAGTATGTCGGCCTCGTGCCGGTGCCGCTGCCGGTCACCGTCGGCCTTGGCAGCCGTGACGCCTATATCCGCCTGCTGCGTGGGCTGCTCGACGGCTGCGATGCGACGGCCGCGCTGGCGCCCGAGGACTTCATGTCGTTCCTCGAGAGCGCCGCGGACGGCTCTTCGTTGCGCCATGTCGGCAGTTTCGAGCGCTTGGATGAACTCGAGCCCGCCGCCGTGCTACCCGCACGGCCGGCGCCTACGGCCACCGCCTACCTGCAGTACACCTCGGGCAGCACGCGGTTTCCGCGCGGCGTCGTGATCACTCAGGCCCAGGTCATGCAGAACCTCACCAGCATTCTTGGCCTCGGCGTGCAGATGCGTGCTGATGACCGCCTGGTGTCATGGCTGCCGATGTATCACGACATGGGGCTGGTTGGGTTCATGCTCGCTGCACTGACCTCGCAGCGCTCCGTCGATTATCTGGCCACGCGTGATTTCGCCATGCGGCCGCGCCAGTGGCTGCGTCTGATCAGCCGCAACCGCGGCACCATCGCCTTCAGTCCGTCGTTCGGCTACGAACTGTGCGCGCGCCGAATTCGCAACGGCGCGGCCGATTTCGACCTGCGTAGTTGGCGCATTGCCGGCGCCGGCGCGGAAACGATACGGCCCGAGTCGCTTAATCGTTTCGCCGAAACGCTGGCGCCCGCCGGATTCGACAAGCGCGCGTTTCTGGCCTGTTACGGCATGGCCGAGTGTTCCCTGGCCATCAGCTTCGCGACGCTGGGTGCGGGACTGGAAGTCGATACGGTCGACGCCGAGAAACTGGCCACCGATCAGATCGCCGAGCCCGCCGCTGCGGACGCCGGGCGCACCAACACCTTCGTCGACTGCGGCGAGATATTGCCTGAATACGATTTCGAGATTGTCGCCGATGATGGTCAGCCGCTGGGCGACCGGCGCGTCGGCGCCGTGCGGGTGCGCGGGCCGAGCGTCATGTCGGGTTATTTCGGCGATCCCGAGCAAACCCGCAATACGTTGTCCGCCGACGGCTGGCTGGATACCGGCGATCTGGGTTATCGGATCGGCCGACGGATCGTCATCACCGGTCGCGCCAAGGATCTGATCATCGTCAACGGCCGCAACATCTGGCCGCAAGATCTGGAGTGGCTGGCCGAACAGCAGCCTGAACTACGTCCCGGCGATGCGCTCGCCTTCGCCGCGCCGTCCGCGCACGGCACCGACGCCGCCGTGGTGGTCGTACAGTGCCGCGCCCGCGAAGCCGATGCCCGCAACGCCCTGATCAAGCGCCTGGAAGGTCTGATCCGGCGCGAATTCGGGGTCGAGTGCCTGGTCGAGGCGGTCGCGCCGCATACCCTGCCGCGCACGTCCTCCGGCAAACTGTCCCGGGCTGGCGCGCGTCTGGATTACATCGCCCGTCTGCAGGATAAGGCGCAGGCACGTCAGCGCTCTGCGGATAGCGGTGAAGACGTTCGAGACAGCGATCGTCAGGCCGGCTGACAAATCGGTGCGGTGCGTCGCCGTCACCGGTGCGTCGGGCTTCATCGGCTCGACGCTGGTGGCGGCGTTGGCAGAAATGGGCTGGCAGGTCAGGGCATTGACCCGCAGTCGTGATGCTGCCCGGCGGCTGGAACAGGACGGTGTTCAGACAATCCTGGGGTCGCTGACGCAGCCGGAAGCGCTCGTCGAGCTCGTTGCCGACGCAGATGCGGTCGTGCACTGCGCCGGCACAGTGCGTGGCGCCGTTTACGAGGACTTTGCCGCCACCAACGTTGTCGGTACCAAAAATCTGCTTGCCGCGATGACTGATCGGCCGCTGCCGCTGGTTGCCCTGTCTTCGCTGGCGGCGCGCGAGCCGGAGCTGTCCGATTATGCCCGTAGCAAACGCGCCATGGAAACCGTGCTGGCTAAAACGACCGTGCTGGCTAAAACGAGCGCCAGTGCTGCAACGCTGGTGCTGCGCCCGCCGGCCGTCTACGGCCCCGGCGATCGTGAACTCAAACCGTTGTTCGATGCCTTCGCGCGCGGCATTGCGCCCCTGCCCGGCCCATTGGATGCGCGCGTATCGCTACTCTATGTCGACGATCTGGCAGCGGCCATCGTGGCGTGGCTGGCTGCATCCGAACACGTCGGCGGGGTCTATGAGATAAGCGACGGCGAGCCCGGCGGCTATAGCTGGGAGCAGGTGGTCGCCACCGCCGAGCGCCTGCTGCAACGGCGTATTCGGCGTGTGCGGTTGCCGACAACCGCGCTTGCGGGGGTCGCCCGCATTAACCGACGTATGAGCCAATGGATGGGCTATGCGCCCATGCTTACGCCCGGCAAGCTGGCCGAACTGCGCCACGCCGACTGGGTCTGCAACAATACCCCGTTGCAGCGCGTATTGGACTGGGCGCCGCGCATCGGACTGGACAGCGGTCTGCAACGCACCTGCGGCTGGGGCGCCGCAGCACGGCGCGAGAGCTGAGCGCAATGGAAACCACGAGGCAAGTCGATGCCGACTGACGACCCGACCTACGACCATATTTATCGCGAGCTGCATACGCTGCTCGCCGAGCAATTGTCCGCGCAGCAGGTGATCGAACCCGACAGCCAGCTCGTAGACGATCTGGGCCTGGATTCGATGCGGACCATGGAAATGGTGATGGATCTGGAAGACCGGCTCGATATAGCCATTCCCTTGAATATGCTGCCGGAAGTGCAGACCGTCGACGATCTGGTCAAGGCGCTGCAACAGGTTACGGCGTGAGCATATTCGACAAGTTCGAGCCGGTCGCGAAAGTTCGCCGCCAGATTGCGGCCACCGGGGTGGATCCGCTCGGTATACCTATCGACGACATCATCTCGGCCACCGAAGCGGTGGTTCGCGGCAAGCGCACGATTCTGGCCGGCAGCAACAATTACCTGGGTCTGACGTTTGACCCCGATTGTGTCCAGGCCGGAGCCGATGCCCTGCATCGGCAAGGCACCGGCACTACCGGCTCGCGCATGGCCAACGGCTCCTATGCCGGCCATCTCGCGCTGGAGGCCGAACTGGCCGACTTCTACGGCGTATCGCAGGCGATCGTTTTCTCGACCGGCTATCAGGCGAATCTGGGCATGCTGGCGGCCCTGGCCGGCCCGCGCGATGTGGTCATGCTCGATGCCGACTGCCATGCCAGCATCTACGACGGTGTCAAACTCGGCGGTGCGCAGACGCTGCGCTTTCGTCACAGCGATCCGGCCGATCTGGACAAGCGCCTGCGCCGGCTGGGCGAGCGCGCGGTCGATACGCTGGTGGTGATCGAGGGTATTTACAGCATGCTCGGCGATCAGGCGCCGGTCGCCGCGATCTGTGACGTGGCCCACGCCCACGGCGCGCTGGTTTATCTCGACGAAGCGCATTCGCTGGGTGTCTGCGGTGCGACCGGCAGCGGCGTGGCCGAACAGGAAGGCGTGCTCGACCGGGTGGATTTCGTGGTCGGCACCTTCAGCAAGAGCCTGGGCGCGGCCGGCGGCTTCTGTGCCAGCCGACACGACCAACTGGACATGGTCCGCTACGCCAGCCGGCCCTATATCTTCACCGCCTCGCCGGTGCCGTCGGTGATCGCCTCCACGCGCGCGGCCCTGGCCAGACTGCGCGCCACGCCCGCACTGCGCGACCGGCTGTGGCATAACGCGCACCGGCTGCACGCCGGCTTGACCGCGGCCGGTCTGCGGCTGGGCAGCGCGCCGGGGCCGGTGGTCGCCGCCATGTTCGATACCCCTGAACAGGCGCTGACGTTCTGGCAGGGATTGCTGGACAACGGCATCTACGTGAACCTAATGCTGCCGCCCGCGACGCCCAACGGCTGGTGCCTGGTGCGTTGTAGCCTGAGCGCGGCACACAGCGACGCACAGATCGATCACATGATTGCGGTTTTCGCGGCACTCGGCGGCGAGGCCACAGCGGCCGCGGTCGGCTGATGATCGGGCCTGAACGCGGTGGCTTGGCGTGGGCGTAACGCTGTTGACCGGCGCCTCCACTGGCATCGGGCGCAGCCTGGCCCGGCGCCTGGCAGCGCGCGGGGAGGCGATGGCCCTGGTCGCGCGCCGCGGCGAACTGCTGGATAGTCTGGTCATCGAGATCGAACAGGCCGGCGGGCAGGCGTTGGCATTGCCGTGCGATGTGACCGACCGCGATGCGCTGGCGCGCGCGCTCGCCAGCGCCGAGGCCGAGCTCGGGCCGGTGACGCGCCTGGTCGCCAACGCCGGCGGCGGCGAGCCGACCTTTGTCGATGGCTTTGACAGCGCCGCGTTCGAGGCCGTGATCCAGCTCAACCTGATTGGCGTGGCCAACAGCGTGGCCGCGGTATTGCCCGGCATGCTGGCGCGTGGCGACGGGCACTTGGTGGCGACCGGCAGTCTGGCCGGCCGGCGTGGTCTGCCGAGCGCCGCGGCTTATTCGGCTGCCAAGGGCGGCCTGGCCAATCTCATGGACAGCCTGCGTATCGACCTGCGTGGGCGCGGTGTTGCGGTCACACTGCTGATGCCGGGTTTCGTGCGCAAACACGAGCCCAAACCGGGCCGGGGAAAAACCGGCAGGCGTCGATCCAAGCCGTTTCGTGTCGATCTGGAATACGCCACGGCGCGTATGGAAAAAGCCATACTCGCGCGCCGCCGCCAGCTTGTATTTCCGCTGTCGCTGGCGGTCGCTATCGGCCTGACGCGGCTGCTACCCTTTGGCCTCGACGCCAGGCTGCTGGCCGGTCGTGGGCGCAGGCGCCCCGCGGCTGCGCAACCGCCGCGAACACGCTTATAATAATCGTTTAGTGATCGCGTCTTATCGACGTCTCACACAAAGAGAGCCCCATGGCAACCGATACGAAAAGCGCCAGCGAACGGCGCCGCAAGATGGTCAAGCGCTTCGGCAAGAAGCTGTTTCGCGGCACGCTGATGGAGTTTCTGTCGAAACAGTCGCGCATTCCAGACGCGCCGGTACTGGCAAACGATCTGTTCCCCTGGGCCGAAGACCTGCGCGCGCAGTGGCCACAGATCCGTGACGAACTGGAAACTCTGCTAGAACACCGCGCCGCATTGCCGAGCTTTCAGGACATCAGCCCTGATCAGGCGCGTATTTCCAGCGATGCGCGCTGGAAGACCTTCATGCTGTATGGCTTCGGCACGCGCATGGATTTCGGCTGCGAGATGTGTCCGACCACGGCGGCCGCTCTCGATGGGATTCCGAACATCTCCAACGCGTTCTTCTCGATACTCGCTCCCGGCAAGCATATCCCGCGTCATCGCGGTGTCACCAAGGGGCTGGTGCGCTGCCATCTCGGCCTGCGCGTGCCGACAAGCGCCGAGCGCTGCCTGATCGAGGTCGACGACGTACCGCTGCGCTGGGCAGAAGGCGAGATGTTCTTCTTCGACGACACCTATCCGCACGAAGTCTGGAACGAAACCGACCAGGAACGCGCCGTGCTGCTGTTCGATATCGAACGGCCGATGGGATGGCCTGGTCGCATGGTGTCGCGCGCGATGATCTCGGTGCTGCGACACACCGCCTATTTCAAGGATGCGATGCGCAACCAGCGCGCCTGGGAACAGCGCTACAGGGAAACGATCGCCGCTGGCGGCCGGTAGTGTGATGCGCTACGACGCCACCGAGCGATCCGTTGCTGCGCCGTCCAGCGGCGGCTTTGCGTTACCGCGCTGACGGCATGGCGCGTTCCTATTTTTTACCGCGGTACTGGCCGAAACGGCTCATATGGTGGGTCGAATACGCGTTCATCGCGACCCTCATCAACACGCTGCGCTGCCTTCCGCTGCGCGTCTCGGCGCGTGTTGCCGGTGGCCTGTTTGCGTTTGTCGGGCCTTTTTCGGCGCGTGCAGCCAAAGTGCGCAAGAACTTCATGGTAGTTGCACCGCAGGCCAGCTCGGCAGAGCTCGATCGGCTGATGCGCGCGTCTTTTCGTCACCTTGGCGTGGCCGTCGCCGAGCTGGTATCGCTGGCCCGAATCTGGCGCGATCGGGACAAGCGCATCGAGTTCACCCTTGCGCCCGGCGCCGTGACGCCATCGCCCGAAAGACGCACCGTGTTCGTGACCGCGCATTTGAGCGCTTGGCAGCTCACACCGCTTGTCGGTCCTTATTATGGCGTAACCGTTCCAGTTATCTATGCCCCGGAAGACAATCCTTATGTGGATCGCAAGTTCGCATCGCTGCGCCGCGCGTTCGGCGGTCCGTTGGTTTCGCGAGACGGCGGGATCAAGGCCTTGATGCGGGCGCTGGACAAAGGCCAGTCAATCGGTCTGACGGCCGACACACGCATGGATGCCGGCGACATGCTGCCGTTTTTCGGCGAAGATGCCCCGACCAATACCGCGCCGGCGCGGCTCGCATTGCGCTACGAGTGCGATATGGTGCCGGTGCGCGCCGAACGGCTGCCCGGCGCGCGCTATCGGATCACCGTGTATCCGCCGATCCGCCCGCGCGATAGCGATGCAAGCCGTGCGGCACAGGCCCGCGACATGATTGTCCAGCTCGCCGGTCACTTCGAGCGCTGGATCAGCGCCACGCCGGGCCAGTGGCTGTGCCTCAAGCGGCGCTGGCCCAAAGACGTCTACAAGCGACTGAGCGCCTATCGTGACGAGTGTTTTGGCCATGATTAGACTGGGGGAAGGCTAGCTATGGCGCTTCGATCGCAGCGTATACTGGCTTCGTTCCTCGCCGGCGACGATACGCGCCGCCCGAGTGCCGCGCAGGTCACGACGATCCCGATCACGCTGGCGCCCAAGGCGGGCGTCACACCCAGCGACAAGCCGCCGGTGCGTATCTATCTGGGTACGGAATCGGCGCAGTTCCGTGCCGAACGCGCCTTTGTCTGGTCGATTGAGCGCGTTCGCGATCCGGCGCGGCGCTACGAGATCCACTTGATGAAAGACTTTGCCGGGTTCGAACGCCGGCTTTGGCTGACCGGGTTCACCAACTATCGGTTTGCTATTCCCGAACTCGCCGGGCGTACCGGCCGTGCGATCTACAACGACGCCGATCAGATCTATCTCGAGGATCCGGCGCTGTTGTTCGATACGCCGATGAACGCGCACGGCGTGTTATCGATCAACGACCGCGATACCTCGGTCATGCTTATCGACTGCGCGCGCATGAGCGAATTATGGAACTGGCAGAGCGCGCGTTCGACCAAAAACCGGGAACTCGAAGCGCGTATGCGCGCCGTCGACGGGCTCTGGGGCGAACTGGACGCCGACTGGAACGCGCGCGACGAGGAATACACGCCGGCCAGATCTTATCTGGTGCACTACACCACGATCCATACCCAGCCCTGGCGGCCGACGCCGCGCGACTTTGTCTATCGGGCCAACGTGGCCGGCGATCTGTGGCTGAATCTCGAGGCCGAGGCCGACGCGGCCGGCTTCCAGCTGTTCGACGCGGCCCATCCCACGCCCGACTTCGTGGCCGCAGCCCGCGCCGCTGCCGGCACGCAAGCCCACCCGATCGCCGGCGACGATCTACTGCGGCTGCTCGACGCCGCAAGCGCACAATCGCTTGTCTGCTGCGGCTTTGCCGATCCGGCGGCGATCGTTGCACTCGCCGCACAGGCGAAAATAGACCGCACGACCATCGACTGTGTCACGCCTGCTGTCGAGCGCGGCCGCGAGTTGACTGTCGATAGCGCCGATGTGGTCGCCGCGAACGGCCTCGAATGCCTGCCCGACCTGGATATGCCCTGGCTGCTGGACCGGTTGTTTAATCGGTCGAAACGTGCGCTGATATTGAGCGTTACACTTGACGACGACGGGCCGCGTCTGTGTCCGGCAGACCCGTACTGGTGGCACGCTCAGATGAGTGCGGCCGGCGCGCGTTTTCCGAGTAAGCACTGGCGGCTTGTGGTGCGCCGCTCGCGGCGTTTGGCCGGCGCTCGCCACTGGCGCTGGTCCGGCGGCGCATTGCTCGATGTGCCGCCTAAAACCTGGGTGTTGCAGCACTACAAGACCGGCCATCGCAGCCAGGCGCTGGGTCTGGCGGATGCGCTCGGTTGGGAGTTCGAGACCCGCGAGATCGATAACGCGCCCGCGCGCTGGCTGGTCAAAGCGCTGCGCGCGCAGCTGCCGATTGCCGCCGACAAACTGCCGGCCGGTATCCGACCGCCGTGGCCAGACTTGATCATCGCCTCCGGCTGGCTGCCGGGGCGGGTCGCGCGTTGGATACGCGCTCGCAATCGGGGCAACACGCGCCTGGTGCTGATGGGCCGGCGCGGCGGGCCGGTGGGCGAAAGCGAGGATCTGGCCATTGCCTGCCGTCATTTCGATCTCACGCCCCATCCGCAGCACCTGGAAACGACGCTGCCGCCCAGCAAGGTTAGCGCCGAGCGGATCGCCGAGGCCGGCCGGCGCTGGCCGCATGTGTTCGGTGACAACGCCGCTTCGCCGCGTATCGCGTGGCTGGTCGGCGGCACCAGCGCCCAGCACGAGCTGGATACGGCCACCGCCGCGGCGATGCTGGATCGTATTCAGCAAGCCGCGTTGACCACAGGCGGCACGCTCGCGGTCATCACCAGCCGACGCACCGGCGCCGATGTGACCCGGGCGCTGACCTTACGTGCGGGCACCAATACGCGGATCGAGCCCTGGCAACAGCGCGCCGACGCCGACAACCCGTATCTGGGTTATCTCGCCCACGCGGATATTCTGATCGTTACCGGTGAGAGCGAATCGATGCTGGCGGAAGCGGTGGCGACCGGCAAGCCGGTCTATATCGTGCCGCTGGCCGAGCGCAAACGCTCGCCGCGCCAGCGCGTCGCCGACTGGGTGTATCGCCAGTCGCAGACCGACCGCACCAACGCCCGCGGTTCGCGCCGGCCGCAACAGGGATTGCAGTATCTCAGCGCGCGCCTGGTCGAACAGCGGATTCTGCTGCCGCGTCGCGATATGGCCGCATTGCATGCGCAACTCGAGCAGGAGGGGCTCGCCCGCCGCTTCGAGGGCCGGCTCGAGATCTGGACTCCGCGCGAACACGACGAGTTGAAACGCTTGGCGGCTGATATCCGCCAGCGCCTGGCGCCCGGCGCCGGCGCTGCCGGTACCGGCGTCTGACGTGGCTGATTCGAAAGCCGATACCCGCGTCGCGCCCAAGGTCTGGGTGCTGCTGGGCGAGGGCGCCGGCGGGAACGCCCAGATGTGCCGGCTCGCGGACGCGCTGGGCTGGCCGTATCAAGCCAAGCAGATGCGCTATAACCGGTGGAATCATCTGCCCAACCCACTGCTCGGCGCGACCGACCGTACGCTCGACCGGCAGCGCTCGGACGCTATCGGGCCGCCGTGGCCGGATCTGGTCATTGCCGCGTCGCGTCGTGCGGCACCGCTGGCACGCTGGATTAAGCGCCAGTCGGGCGGGCGCACGCGGCTCGTGCATCTTTTGCACACCCAGGCGCCGCTGCATCATTTCGATCTGATCGTGACGCTACCGCAGTTTCGTGTTCCGGATGCGCCCAACGTGCTGCGCAATACGCTGCCGTTGAATACGCTCGACGCCGCGCGTCTCACACGCGCCGCCGAGCGTTGGCGACCGCAATTTGCACATTGGCCGCGGCCGTGGATCGCGGTGCTCGTGGGAGGCGATAGTTCGAGCTATCGGCTCGACGCCGATACCGCGCGACGACTGGCTGAGCGCGCCAACGCCCTGGCGGCCGAAATGGGCGGTAGCCTGCTGGTGACGACGAGCCCGCGTACGCCGGATCAAGCCACCCGCGTTCTGCGCGATACCGTGCGCGAGCCGGCGTATTTCTATGCCTGGCAGCGCGGCGGCGGCGATAATCCCTACGACGGTTTCCTGGCGCTGGCGGATCGTTTTCTGGTTACCGCCGACAGCGCTTCGTTGCCGGCCGAAGCCTGTGCCACTGGACGTCCTGTGGAACTGTTTACGTGGGCGCCGCGTAAGCCGTTGTTCGCTCTGGGACGGCTGCGCCAGCGACCGGTGATACGGCGCGCGGAGCGCGCGCTTATCTATTCGGGCGCGATCAAGCCGCGGCGTGATTTCGCCGCCTTTCATGCCCGGCTCGCCGAATTCGGCCTGATCGACGGGCAGGGGGGCGCGAAGGTGCCGGACGATCTCGGCCGCACGGTCGCGCATATTCGAGCGCTCATGGGCGATAATTCGTTTCCGCTTGCGCCGTCGGTATCCCATCATCGATCGACCCATTCGTCGGCCCATTTCAAGGATAGTGCTTAAACGTCATGGAATATCTTGATTTTGACAAGCTCGAAGCGATCGACACGAAAACCTTTCAGCAGGCTCACCCCTACCCTTGGCTAAATCCGATGGGGTTGTTGACCCAGGCCGGCTACGAGCGTCTGACCGCGACCCTGCCGAGTACCGAGCAGATGACGCCGATGTTCGGTATCCAGCGTTCGCACGGCCAGAAGGCCCACGACCGCTATGCGTTGGAATACCGCGAGGGGCTGGATATCGACGATGCCTGGCATGAATTCGCCGCCGAGCTCATGGGCAAACGCTACCGGGCTTTCATTAAACGCCTGTTCGGGCGCGGCCGTTTCCAGTTTAATCTGCACTGGCACTACGCGCCGACCGGGGCGTCGGTATCGCCGCACTGTGATGCCACACGCAAGCTTGGCTCGCATATCTTCTATTTCAGCAACCCCGACAATTGGGATCCCAGCTGGGGTGGCGACACCTTGATTCTCGACGATGGCGGCCGTTTTTCGCGCAAGTCCGCGCCCGATTTCGAGGATTTCGACCGTGCCTATGCGGGCGAGAGCATGGGCAATTACAGCCTGCTGTTCCAGCGCCAAGAGCGCTCCTGGCACGGCGTGCGTGAAATCACCTGCCCGGAAGGGCACTACCGCAAGGTTTTTATCGTAGTGATCAACGACCGCCTGCGCGCAACGCTGCGCCGAACCAAGGCGATTCTCATGCGCGAGGGTGCGCGTGATGTCTGAGGCGCCGGAAAGTAACAATCGATCCACCGCGGTTGTCGTACTTGGGGCGGGGCGCAGCGGCACCAGTGCGCTGACACGCGGGCTGGGCGCGCTCGGTATCGATCTCGGCGACAAGCTGCGCGCGCCCGGTGGCAAAAATCCGACCGGCTTCTACGAGGACGAGGACATTCTCGTTATCAGCAAGCGTCTCAAGCGCGCGCTGGGCATTCGTGGCCACAGCGTGCGCCTGCTCGACGAGGACGTCTGGACGCAACCGGCGGTCAAAAAAGTCCAGCGCGACGCGATACACATCATCGGCGAGCGCTTCGGTAAGTCGCCGCTTTGGGGCTACAAATATGGCCGCACACTGCGCACGCTGCCGTTTTGGGACGGCGTATTCGACGCACTCGATCTGGACGTGCGCTACGTCATGCCGCTGCGCAATCCGCTGTCCGTGGCGCGCTCACGGGCACGCCTGAACCCGCAGCGCGGGCGTCAGGTCTGGTCTGATATGGAGTGGCTGGTCAACGTCGTGCCGTATTTCCATCGCGTGCGTGGTATGCCGCTGTCGATCGTCGATTTCGACCGTCTGATGGCCGAGCCGCGCGCCCAACTGGAGCGTATTGCACGCGATCTGTCGCTGCCGCTCGATGCGACGGTGCAGGCCGGTATCGACACCTACGCCAAGGATTTCGTCCGACCGGATATGCCGCGCAGCCGGTTTTCCCGCGATGACCTGAGAACGGACCCGGCTGTGAACCGTTGGGTCGCCGAAGGTTATGGCCTACTCGACCGCGTCGCGGCCGACGAAATGAGAATTGACGATCCCGGGTTCTGGGCCGAATGGCAGCCAATCCAGGACGCGGTCAACGCGCTCGGTCCGCTCCTTGGCGAATTCGACTACATGAATAAACGCCTCGCGCACGCACAATGGAATCCAACCAGTCCCGTGCCGGTCGTGCGTCAGATCTGGCGGGATTTGCGCAATCGCTGAGCGTGCAGCCTTGGCGACGCAGCCGCTAAATTCTGCACCAATCGCGTTCTTCCTGCCGGCGCTGGCCGGCGGCGGCGTGGAGAAGAATTTTCTGCGTCTGGCCGGCGCGTTCGTAGCCGAGGGCTATGCGGTCGATCTGGTGCTGACCCGCGCCGGCGGCGATTATGAAAATGCCGTGCCGGCCGGCGTGACGGTGCATTGGTTGCAGCCGAGCGGCGTACTGAACAGCCGCTGGACAGTGGCCCGCAATGCCCGCGTGCCGCTGGCCGCGCTATTGCGTCCCGTGCTGTTGCCGATCAAGTCTTCGCGCAACCTGCGTCACGTGGCCGCGCTGGCCGACTATCTGAAGACCCGTCGGCCGCAGACACTCATTGCCGGGATGTCGTATCCGAATCTGGTCGCGATCTGGGCGCGCAACCGGGCTGGCGTGGATACGCGCATCGTAGTGACCGAGCGCAATACGCTGTCGCAAACCATCCAGCGCGTACACCGCAAATGGCGCTGGCGCTATCTGCCGGCGCTGCTCGGCCCGGCCTATCGCCAGGCCGATCACGTCGTCGCGGTTTCGCACGGCGTGGCCGACGATCTGGCCACAGTGACCGGCCTGTCGCGATCGGCGATCCGGACGATCTACAATCCGGTTGTGTCGCCGGCGATCGCAGAGCAGGCGGCCAGCGCCCCCAACCATGCCTGGTTTACGCCCGGCCAGCCGCCGGTCATTCTGGCTGCCGGGCGCTTGACGAGCGCAAAACGCTTCGACCGGCTGATTCGGGCGTTTGCCCGAGTGCGCCAGACATCGCAGGCGCGCCTGCTGATTCTTGGCGAAGGCCGCGACCGGCGCGCGCTTCAAGCGCTGGCCCGTGAGCAGGGCGTGGCCGGCGATGTCGCCATGCCCGGCTTTGCCGATAATCCCTATGCATTCATGGCGCAGGCGGCGGTGTTCGTGTTGTCGTCGGACTATGAAGGTCTGCCGACGGTGCTGATCGAGGCGCTCGCCTGCGGCGCGACCGTGGTCGCCACCGACTGCCCGAGTGGGCCGCGTGAGATATTGGACGGCGGGCGCTACGGCGCGCTGGTGGCCTGTGAAGACGAAGCGGGCCTTGCCTCGGCTATTAGCGCCGCGTTGGCGGCGCCGGCCGACCGCGATCGCCAGAAGGCGCGCGCCGAGGCTTTCTCGCTGGATGAAAGCCTGCGGCAGTATCGGACGCTGTGCCTCGATAAATCCCGGTCCGCAAATAAACGCAAACAGGGCGATAGATTCTAGAGCCGATTCAACACGGGCATCGTCGCAAGCTGTGGCCGAATGGCCTGGCGAATCGCGCCCGGCACCGCGCTGCGCAGCGGCGAGCGCCAGAAACGGCGCCACGGCCGTTGGCCGTTGGCTGATGCCGCGTTCCAGCAGGTTTTAAGCCAGAAGCCGGCCAGGACGGCAGTGAAATCCGGCTCGGGGTAGAGACCGGCGCGCCGATTGGCGGTCTGCAGTGCCAGCAGCCAACGCTCGCTCCAGTCCACGTACGCGGCGTCTGGTGTAAAACCGGTTTTGTGCATGCGCCGCAGCAGATAATGACGTTCCAGATCTTCAGGCGCGTAGTCCATGCCCAGGGCGTCGAGCTGTGCGGCGAAGATCTGCAGGCGCCAGCCCTTGCTTTGGTCGACGTGGTCGTGGCTGGCGCGGTCGTCGTGCTCGCGACGATAAACCAACACTTCCGGCAGCGTCGAGAGCCTGTATTCGGCAGCGATCCGCGCCCATAGATCATAGTCGGAGCCGAGCGCAAAATCTTCCCGGTGATCGAATGCGCGCAGTACGGCGGTGCGCGTCATCGCGGTGGAGTTCTCCAGGCCGGCGCGGAACAGACGTTCGGCAGCCACTTGATCGGGATCGACGGCCTTGCGCTTGATCTTGCCGGTGGGCTTGCCGGCGGCGTCGATCCACTCGATGAATCCGCCCACGCCGGCATGATCGGCATGGGTATCCAGAAACCGCGCCTGGCGATCCAGCCGCTGAGGCAGCGCGAAATCGTCGCTGTCCAGAAACGCCAGGTACTCGCCGCGGGCCGCGTCGATACCGCGATTGCGGGCGGCGGCGATGCCGCGATTGCACTCGTTGGCGATCACGCGGATGCGTGGATCGTCGTAGCGGCGCACGCGCGCCACGCTGTCGTCGGTCGACCCGTCGTCGACCACCAGAAGTTCGTAGTCGCCGCAGGTCTGGGCGAGCACGCTGTCGATAGCGGCGTCAATATAGTGGGCGCGGTTGTAGACCGGAATCAGAACCGTGATCTTGGGCATGGGCAGCGTGAATACAAAAACGCTAGGATACCGGTCGACGCGCCGAGCGGGGCCACCGCGTCACCGCCGTCGCGCGCTTTGCTAACGCTTGTATAATACAAGTTTTAATCGACTGGCCGAGCCCGTGCAACTGATCCGAGCGTTCTTCAAACAGTACCCTGCCCAGTGCCTGATCGTCTGGGCCTGCCTGATCGTGGCCAGTGTTGCCGAGGGGCTGAGCATCTCGACGCTGCTTCCGATGCTCGGCCTGGCAACCGGCCAGGGTACGGCAGGCGGCATGGTCGACGCCGAGAGCGCCGACTTTCTCACCCAGGCGCTGCACGGCCTGTCGATCGATCCGAATATCGCCACCATGATCGGGCTTGTGGTCTTCGGCTTGGTCGCCAAGGCCGCGCTCACGCTGCTGGCCTATCGCCAAGTCGGCTATACGGTGGCCAGTATTGCCACCGATATACGGCTGGCGTTACTGCGGGCATTGTCCGGTTCGCGCTGGGAGTATTTCCTGCGTCAGCGCACCGGTAGCCTCGCCAATGCGATTTCCACCGAGGCCACCAACAGCGCGGCGGCGTTCCAGAGCATGGCCAATCTGTCTGCGCTGCTGTCCCAGTCGATCGTTTTCTTCGTCATCGCATTGCTGATCAACTGGTTTGCCGCCGTGATGGCAGTGGCCATCGGCGCCGTGATCTTCGCTCTGCTCAAGGTCATGGTGTCGATTTCACGCGAGGCTGGCGGCCAGCAGAAAGCATTGTTCAAGTCCTTGATGGCGCTGCTGACCGACTCGCTGTCGTCGCTTAAACCGCTTAAGTCGATGGCGCGCGAGAACCAGATGGACAGCCTGCTGGAGCGCCAGACGCGCCAGCTCAACCGCGCATTGCGAACTCAGGTTCTGTCGCGCGAAGTGCTCAAGGCGATGCAGGAGCTGTTCATCGGGCTGGTGCTGGTCGCCGGTGTGGCGGTATCGCTGCTGGTCTGGCAATTGGCGCTGGCCGAGATCATGGTGCTGACCGTGGTTCTAGCGCGTACGCTTACGCGATTGAGCAAACTGCAGCAGGAATACCAGAAACTGGCCGCCAGCGAGGCCTTCTACTGGTCGATGCAAGCGGCCATAGATGAGGCGCGTGAGGCGCGTGAGCAGCCGTTCGGCACGCGCGAACCCACGCTCAAGTCGGGTATCCGGCTGGATAATCTGACGTTTCGCTACAACAGCCAGGCGGTGCTCGATCGTTTCGACCTGGAAATACCGGCCGGCCGGGTCACTGCCCTCATCGGCCCGTCGGGTGCGGGCAAAACCACCGCCGTAGACCTGATCATCGGGCTGTTGCGGGCCAGCAGCGGCGACGTGCGCATCGACGGTATTTCGATCAACGAACTGGATATCCGCGGTTGGCGCGGCATGATCGGCTATGTGCCTCAGGATACGGTGCTGTTGCACGATACGATCCTGAACAACGTGATTATCGGCAACGCCGATATCAGCGAACAGGACGCGCACTGGGCGCTGGAAAAAGCCGGCGCGCTCGATTTCGTTGCGAGCCTCGAAGACGGCGTGCATACCGTGGTCGGCGAGCACGGCAGCCGGTTTTCCGGCGGCCAACGACAGCGCATCGTCATTGCGCGCGCGCTCGCGCACCGGCCGCGGCTGCTGATTCTCGACGAGGCGACCAGCGCGCTCGACCCCGAAACCGAGAAAGCAGTCAGCGAAACCCTGCGCGGGCTGGGCAGCGACTACACCATTCTTTCTATCTCACACCGGCCCACGCTCATGGAACTCGCGGATCGGGTCTATCGTATCGAGGGTGGCCAGGCCTGGCGCCTGCACGCCGACGAGGCGGCGACCGAAGTCGGCTGATTGCCGCCGGCAGCGTATTTCAAGCCGGATCCTGCTCCTGCACGGTGCCGCTGCGTGCCAGGCGGGCCAGGGCATCGGCCAGCGATGCATCGGTCACATAAGCAGCGATCTGTGTGATATGGGCACGGTTGGCGGCACTGATCGGACGCGGTCGCGCCGTCGCTGCCTGGCGATCGGGATTATCGGGACGTACGCGGATCTGAAGGTCATCCACGTGCACACGCATACGCTGGGCCAGCGCCTGAATAATTGCCGGCTGCATGTAACGCAGCCGCGTGGCCCAGCCGCCGTTTGTCACATGCAGGCGCAGGCGGTAGTGGTCGTAGGCGGCAACGCGCAGGTGCGGGCCGGCGGCGTCCGGCAGGATTTCCAGGATCGCCGCGCGCATACGCTCGAGAAAACGCGCTCGACCGATCAGATCGGCAATATCCGGCGTCGCTGTATGCAGCAGGGACTGGATTGAGCGGGGCGTCGTCCCCATGGTCGGGGTCTCGGCCGACGGACTAATAGCGCCGAGCGTATCAGCCGGGCTGACAGGCGTCACTGCAGAGGTTCCTGAAACCCATATCCGGCCTGCGGTATCATGCTTTTCTTTTGGAGCCGCGCGACGGCTCGACGGCGACGACGACGAGCCAGACGACGAGGGACCATGAGCAAATTCCTGACCAAGATTCTCGGTAGCCGCAACCAGCGGGTCGTCAAGCGCCTGCATCGCATCGCCAGCGACGTGAGCGCGTTGGAGGCCGAGTTCGAGTCACTCGGCGACGAGCAGCTTCAAGCCAAGACCGAGGAATTCCGTCGTCGGCTCGAAGAGGGCGCCAGGCTCGACGATCTCACCGCCGAGGCTTTCGCCGTGGTGCGCGAGGCGAGCAAGCGCGTGCTCGGCATGCGCCACTTCGACGTGCAGCTGGTCGGTGGTCTGGTTCTGCATCAGGGCAAGATCGCCGAGATGAAGACCGGCGAGGGCAAGACCCTGGTCGCGACCCTCACCACCTATCTCAACGCCCTGCCCGAGCGTGGCGTACATATCATTACGGTGAACGATTACCTGGCCAGCCGCGACGCGGAATGGATGGGCCGCCTGTATCGCTTTCTGGGCCTGACGGTCGGCGTGATCTTCTCTGGCCAGGATCCGCAGGGCAAGCGCGCGGCGTACGCCTGCGACATCACCTACGGCACCAACAACGAGTTCGGCTTCGACTACCTGCGCGACAACATGGCGTTCTCGCCGGCCGATCGCGTTCAGCGCCCCTTGCACTACGCGATCATCGACGAGGTCGACTCGATCCTCATCGACGAGGCGCGTACCCCGCTGATCATCTCCGGGCCCACCGACGACGACCCGGACACCTCGTTGCGGGTCGATCGACTGGTCAAGCATCTCGAGGAGCAGGAAGAAGAGGAAGGCCCGGGCGACTACTCGCCGGAAGAGAAGAACAAGCAGGTCTTTCTCACCGAGGACGGCCATCAGAAGGTCGAGCGGCTGATGCGCGAAG
The DNA here is from genome assembly GCF_040361255.1 of Salinisphaera sp. T5B8. NCBI lineage: Bacteria > Pseudomonadati > Pseudomonadota > Gammaproteobacteria > Salinisphaerales > Salinisphaeraceae > Salinisphaera > Salinisphaera sp. T5B8. The sequence continues at coordinate 127,296 of NZ_APNG01000008.1, forward strand.
CCGGGCTTCTCGACGAAGAGGAAAGCCTCTACGACGCCAACAATGTCGCGCTCATGCATCATATGAACGCTGCGCTTCGCGCGCATGTGCTTTACCAGCGCGATGTCGACTACATCATTGCCGACGGCCAGATCGTGATCGTCGACGAGTTCACCGGCCGCACCATGCCCGGCCGGCGCTGGTCGGACGGTCTGCACCAGGCGATCGAGGCCAAGGAAGGCGTCAAGATCCAGAAGGAGAACCAGACGCTCGCGTCGATCACCTTCCAGAATTTCTTCCGCCTCTACGACAAGCTCGCCGGCATGACCGGCACGGCCGATACCGAGGCCTACGAATTCCAGTCCATCTACGGCCTGGAGGTGGTGGTGATCCCCACCAACCGGCCGCTGCAGCGCAAGGATCTGCCCGACCAGATCTACATGACCGCGGCCGAGAAGTTCGAGGCCATCGCCGACGAGGCCAAGGCCGCCAGCGATTCCGGCCAGCCGGTGCTCATCGGCACCGCTTCCATCGAGGCGTCCGAGCTGCTGTCGCGGCTGCTGCGCAAGCGCGGCATCCGCCACGAGGTGCTCAACGCCAAGCAGCACGAGCGCGAGGCCGAGATCATCGCCCAGGCCGGCCGGCCGGGTGCGGTGACCATCGCCACCAACATGGCCGGTCGCGGCACCGACATCGTGCTCGGCGGCAACATCGACGAGGCTCTGGAAGCGCTGGAGGAGGGCGACGAGCTTGGCCGTCAGCGCATCAAGGACGAATGGCAGAAGACCCACGACGCGGTGCTGGAGGCCGGCGGGCTATACGTGATCGGCTCCGAGCGGCATGAATCGCGGCGCGTCGACAACCAGCTGCGCGGTCGTTCCGGGCGCCAGGGCGACCCCGGCGCCTCGCGCTTCTACCTGTCGCTGGAAGATAGCCTGATGCGTATCTTCACGCCGCCGCGGCTGCGTTCGATGCTGCAGAATCTCGGCCTCGAACACGGTGAGGCGATCGAGCACAAATGGGTGACCCGCGCGATCGAGAACGCCCAGCGCAAGGTCGAGTCGCACCATTTCGATATCCGCAAGCAGCTGCTCGAATACGATAACGTCGCCAACGACCAGCGCCAGGTCGTCTACGAGCAGCGCAACGAGATCATGGACGCCGAAGACGTCGGCGACATCGTCGAAAATATCTGGGACGAGGTCGTCAACGACGTCATCAGCCAGCATATTCCGCCGCAAAGCCTGGAAGAACAGTGGGATATCGACGGGCTGGTCGAGGCGATACAGCGCGACTTCGGCCAGGAGCTGCCCATCCAGCAGTGGCTGGACGAAGAAAAGACGCTCGACGAAGAAGGCCTGCGCGAACGCATCGCCAGTCAGTTGAAACAGGCCTACGAGCAAAAGCGCGAAGAAGCCGGCGCCGACGTTCTGGCTCAGATCGAAAAAGCGGTGCTGTTGCAGGTGCTCGATTCGCTCTGGCGCGAGCATCTGGCCTCGATGGACTATCTGCGCAAGGGCATCCACCTGCGCGGTTATGCCCAGAAGGACCCGAAGAACGAGTACAAGCGCGAAGCCTTCGAGATGTTCAACGACATGCTCACGCGCCTCAAGCACGAAACGGTGACCGTGCTCGCGCGTGGTCGTGTGCGTGCGGAAGCCACCGAAGAAGCGCGCGAAGAACGCCGCAAGCAGATGGAAAACCTCGACTTCCAGCATGCGGAGGCGTCCAGCGCGGCTGATCAGGCCGTGGCCGCCGCAGCCGCCGCCCAGCAACAGCCGGGCGGCGAAACCCCGGATCCGGCCGAACAGGCCGCGCGCGCCAACCTGCCGGGCTCCGATGCCCCGCCCGCGCGCGAGCCGGGTGATGGCGATCAGCGTCCCGAAACCTTCGTGCGTAACGAACGCAAGATCGGACGCAACGAACCCTGTCCCTGTGGTTCGGGCAAGAAATTCAAGCACTGTCACGGACGAGACTGAACCGATATGGCCGTCAATCTGAGTGCGCCGGGGCGTTTGACGCCGGTGGCCGGCGCCGAATGGGCCGTGGGCGAGGCGGCGATCAAAAAGCCCGGTCGCAACGATATGGCCGTGCTCAAACTCGCCGATACCGCCACGGTTGCCGGCGTATTCACGCAAAACGCCTTCGCGGCCGCGCCGGTGCGCGTGGCCCAGCGGCATCTGGCGATCGGTCGCGTTCGTGCACTGCTGGTCAACAGTGGCAACGCCAATGCCGGTACCGGCCGGCGCGGTGAAGCCGATGCGCTCGCCTGCTGCGAGCGCACCGCGGCCGCGCTGTCGATCGACCCCGAACAGGTATTGCCGTTTTCCACCGGCGTGATCGGCCAGCATCTGCCGCTTGCGCGTATGCAGGCATGCATCGACGCGCTGGGCGGACGTTTGGATACCGATCACTGGCTGGATGCCGCCCAGGCCATCATGACCACCGATACCGTCGCCAAGGGCGCATCGCGCCATGTCGATATCGGCGATGGCGCGACGGTAACGCTCACGGGCATCGCCAAGGGCTCGGGCATGATTCGTCCGGATATGGCGACCATGCTGTCGTTCATCGCCACCGACGCTGCGATCGATCGCGACACGCTCGACCACGCCCTGCGTGAGGCGATGACCGCTTCTTTCAATGCCATTTCCGTCGATGGCGACACCTCCACCAACGATGCCTGTATCGCCTGCGCCACCGGCGCCGGGGCGCGGGTTGCGCGCGACAGCGCGGGCTGGCCTGCCTTCATGGAAGCGCTCACCGATCTGGCCCGCGAGCTTGCGCAGGCCATTGTGCGCGACGGCGAGGGGGCGACCCGCTTCATCACATTGGATGTCACCGGCGCGCGCGACGCGAACGAGGCGCGCGAAGTCGCATTCACGGTCGCCCATTCGCCGCTGGTCAAGACCGCCTGCTTTGCCGGCGACCCCAACTGGGGGCGTATCCTGGCGGCAGTGGGTCGCGCGCCCGTTGCCGACTTCGGGATCGATCGAGTAGCGATTGCGCTCGATGATGTCGCGATCGTCGCCGATGGCGAGCCGCGCGACGACTATGCAGAAGCCGACGCGGCCGCGGTAATGGCCAAAAGCGAATACACCATCGCCATCGACCTGGGCCGTGGCAACGCCCATGCACGTATCTGGACGTCCGATCTGTCCTACGAATACGTGCGAATCAACGCCGAATACCGTAGTTGAACACGATGAGCGCGACTGAGCAGGCGCCGCTGGATATTGCGGTCGGGATACTGGTCGACAACACCGGCCGGTTGTTGATCGCGCGTCGCCGCGCCGGAACACCCGGCGAAGGCCTGTGGGAATTCCCCGGCGGCAAGCGCGAAGGCGACGAGCCCATGGCCGACTGCCTGGCCCGCGAACTGGCCGAGGAAATCGGCGTACACGACTGCCGGCTCGATGCGCCGCTGATTCGTTTTACCCATCACAAGGGCGAGCGGCCGGTACGCCTGCATGTCTGGCGTATCGATCAGTGGCAGGGCGAGCCGAGCGGCCTCGAAGGCCAGGAACTGGCCTGGGCCGAACGCGGCGCGTTGGCCGACTACCGGTTGTTGCCGGCCACCGACGTGATTCTCTGCGCGCTCGATCTGCCGGCACGATATGCGATTACCCCGGCGCTCAGCGCAGCCGATTCACAGCAGTGGTGGGCGCGTTTCGAGGCGTTGATTGCCCGGCCGGACATGCCGCTGCTGCGCCTGCGCGATCAGGGCCTGGACGATGCCGCATACCAGGCCTTGGCCGCAAAGGTGATCGAGGCCGCCCATGCACAGGGTGTTGCGGTGCTTGTCGATCGTTCCCTGTCGCTTTGTCGGGCGGTCGGGGCCGATGGTCTGCACTGGCCGCTGGCACGCCTGATCGAGGCCGGCCGGCCCGCGCTGGCGTCGGGTCAGCGACTGGCCGTCTCGGCCCATACCGGCAAGGATCTGGCCATGGCGGTGGAACGCGGTGCCGATTTTGCCGTGCTCTCGCCGGTGGCTGCGACACCCACGCATCCCGGCGCCAAAGCGCTGGGATGGGATGGCTGGCACGCAGCCCGCGCCGATTACGGGCTGCCCGTGTATGCCCTGGGGGGCCTGGGCGAAGCCGATCTGCAGAACGCGCGCCAGCATAATGCGCAGGGCGTGGCGGCCATACGTGCCTTCTGGCCGGACGTTGGCTGATTTCGCCCATGTCGGGCGCGCGTCATCGATCAGTGGGGCAGGCCTGAGTCGTCCGAGCCGTCGGTCGGCATCGGGCCTGCCGAGCCGCTGGGGTCGGGAATACGGTTGCTTTCGTCGAGCCAGTCGCCGAGGTCGATGAGCTTGCAGCGACGCGAGCAGAACGGGCGGTAGGGATTATCGCCGCTAATACGGGCGGGTTTGCCGCATTGCGGGCATTCGATCGTCTGGGTCATTAGAAACGGCAACAGGCCATACGGAATTCGACATTGGACGGGTACTGGCGCACGCGCAGCTTCTTGTCCTGAATTTCGACGAAGCGAATGGTCGCGCGGTGGCGCCCGGCGCTGATTTCGGGAAACACGCGACCATCGTCGAGCAATACCCGGATGAGCTGCGTGCTCGGGTCCATATTGTGGACCAGTACCCCTTTCTTGGCGGTATGCAGCCCCGGTTCGGTGCTGTCGCGCAGCAACCGCAGCAGCATATTGATGGATTGCTCGAACGGCTGGAGATAGCCGGTCCAGGCTTTCAGATCGCGGCTCTGGGCCGCGCTGCCTTGCGCCAGCCAGTGCTGGTAGGCCGGCAGATCGAAGCCGCAGTCACCGCCGGGAATCGCGCTGCGATTGTTCAGGCTGTTAAGCAACTCGTTGTCGCGCAGCTGATAGGAGGCAAACTGGGGCGGCATGGTTTGCATCGCCCGGCCCAGCGTATCGAGTTCGTCGAGTACCTGACGCAGGGCACGATCATCGACATCATCGCGGTCGGCGAGTTTTTCGAATGCCGCATAGCGACTGCCCAGTTCCTTGCTCACCTCGGCACGGGTGTCGTAACGCGACATCACGTTGAGGATATCGATCAGTGCGTCGAGCGTGGCTCGTCGGCCCAGGGGGCTTTCGTCGACTTCATGATGGCGCAGACGCGCGATCAGATGTTCCAGACGCAGAAAAGTGCGTATGCGTTCGTTGAGCGGCTGCTCGTAACAGAACGCGCCGTGGTCTGCCACAGACAACCCTCGGTGGATGAATCAGGCGATCAGTCTATGCGTGTGCACAGCGCAATCAAAGTGCGCTGCATGCCAAGACCATATTCAACCGGGCAGATGCAGCGGCGGCAGATCGGCCACCTCACCCTGGGCAAGACGCAGATAACCGGCGTGCAGGGCCGCGGCGAGATCGGCGATATCCTTGCGTGGGCCGGTATTGATGAGCACGTCGTCGGCCAGCGCCAGGCGCTCGGCGCGGCTGTCCTGGGCGGCGATCATGCGCCGGGCAAGATCCTCGTTGATATCGTCGCGCGACATCAGCCGGTCCATCTGCACGACTTCCGGTGCGTCGACCACGAGCACGCGATCGACCAGATCGCGCATGCTGGATTTGGCCAGCAGCGGCACCACGAGCAGACAGTAGTCGGACTGGGCCGCATCGCGTCGGCGCGCGAGCTCTTCACGAATGCGTGGATGGGTGATGCGCTCGAGTTCGCTGCGCTGTGCATCGTCGGCGAACACGATCTCGCGCAGTGCGCGGCGGCGCAGCCGGCCCTGGTCGTCGACGATGTCGGCGCCGAAGCGCTCGACAATCTCTTCGAGGGCCGGCTGGCCGGGTTCGACCACGTCGCGGGCGACCACGTCGGCGTCGATCACGGTCACGCCAAGACGTTCGAATGCACTGGAAACCAACGACTTACCGCTGGCGATGCCGCCGGTAAGGCCGACGACGAGACTACTCGGCATTTGCTATTGTCCTTTGCAGCCGGAACACGATGCATCACCAGCGGCGCGATCACCAAAGCAAATAGGGGTGTCTGCCACTAGCGCAAACCGGCAAGCGATGAATACGCGCCGCCGATTGTATCGCCTGCAACCAGTGTCAGCCAGCCGGCCAGCGCCAGCCAGGGGCCAAACGGCATCGGCTTGCCACGCTCCAGAAAGCCCGTGAGCATGAGCGCGCCGCCGACCACGGCCCCGGCCAGTGACGACATGAGCAGCACAATGGGCAGGGCCTGCCAGCCCAGCCAGGCGCCGATCACCGCCAGTAGCTTGAAATCGCCATAGCCCATGCCGTGCTTGCCGGTCACCAGACGAAACAGGTGAAAGACCAGCCATAGCACGAGATAACCGCTGGCGGCGCCGATGATGGCGGTGCCCGGATCGACCAGGCTGAAGTTGTGCTCGTAACCGAGGCTGATGAGCAGACCCAGCCAGAGCAAGGGCAGCAGCAGCGCGTCGGGCAGGAACTGGGTCTGCCAGTCGATCATGGCTGAGGCGATCAGTGTCCAGGTGAATATGAGTGCGAAGCCCGTGAATGGCGTCATGCCGAACACCGCGACCACGATGACCGCCAGCACCGCGCTGGTGATCTCGACCGCCGGATATTGCAACGAGATCGGATGGGCGCAGTTTGCGCACTGACCGCGTAGCAACAGGAAACTGACGACCGGGATGTTGTGCCACGGCTTGATCGGCGCCTGGCAATGCCCGCAGGTCGAACGCGGCTGCGATAGCGTGACCCGGCTGCTCGCGCTGACCGCGACCGGTTGATTGAGAATTTCCGCAGCACTGGCACGCCATTCGGCTTGCATCATGCGCGGCAGCCGCAGAATGACGACGTTGAGAAAGCTGCCCACGATGAGCCCGAACAGCGCCACGGCGATATAGCAAAAGACCGGCTGCTGGGCGAAGAGTGTCTGCATCGACGTCAATCGGAGTCCGTGTCGCCGGCGCGATGGTGCATGGGGTGGTTGGGCCTTTTATCGACGACCATCACACGACCGAGCCGAGCTTGAAGATGGGCAGGTACATGGCGATCACCAGACCGCCGACCAGTACGCCGATGATCGCCATGATCATGGGTTCGAGCAACGATGACAACGCATCCACCTGGTTGTCGACCTCGGCCTCATAGAAATCGGCCACACGCGAACACATTGCGTCGAGCGAACCCGACTCCTCGCCGATGGCGACCATTTGCAAAGCCATGCTCGGAAACAGGCCGGTGTTGGTCATGGCCAGCTGCAACTGCACGCCGGAGGAGACCTGATCGCGCATTTGCAGGATCGCTTCCTCGAACACGATATTGCCGGAGGCGCGGGCTACCGAATCCAGCGCTTCGACCAGCGGTACGCCGGCCGCGAACATGGTCGATAGGGTACGCGCGAAGCGGGCGACGGCGGCTTTGTACAGGATATCGCCGATCACGGGCAGCTTGAGCGCCAGGCGGTCGTTCATGCGCCTGAATGATCGCGATCGTAATCGGGCCTGGAAAAAGCCATAGAACGAGGCAGCGATAATGCCCAGGATCAACCACCACCAGGCCTGGATCGCCTCGGACAGGCTGATGACCAGCAGCGTGAATGCGGGCAGATCGGCGCCGAAGCCCTGGAACAGCGACTGGAACTGCGGCACCACGAAGTACAGCAGAATACCCATGACGACGATCGCGACCACGATCACCGCGCTGGGGTAGAACAGGGCCTTGCGCACCTTGGCCTTGATGGCCTCGGTCTTTTCCTTGTAGGTCGCGATCTTGTCGAGCAGCGATTCCAGGGTGCCGGATTTCTCGCCCGCATCGACCAGATTCACGAACAGATCGTCGAAGTATTTCGGGTGGCGCGCCAGCGCCTGGGCCAGCGGCAGGCCGTCTTCGATATCGTCGCGAATCGCGTCGACCAGTTCGCCCAGCGACGGGTTGTCCGCGCCCTTGGCGATAATATCCAGCGACTGCACCAGCGGCACGCCGGCAGAGAGCATGGTCGCCATCTGGCGGGCGAAGATCGCGATATCGCCGGCCTTGATCTTTTTCTTGCGCTTGCCGCCCAGGCCGAAGATGGTGGTCTGCTTGCGTGCCCGGATGGGGTTGATGCCCTGCTTGCGCAGCGCGACCTTGACCATGGCTTCGTTGGGGCCATCTGTCTGACCCTTGATACGCGCGCCGCTGCGATCGGTACCGATCCAGAAGAAGGTCTGGTTCTCGCTCATCGTGCTTGCCATGGTGTTTTTCGTGCTGCCCAATGTCGGTCGACGCGGCCTGCCCGCCGCATAGAGCGTTATCGGCGGCGCTCGCGATTAATTCATCCCGAGCTTGGCCAATCGATAGCGCAGCGCGCGAAAGGTGATGCCCAGATGCTTGGCCGCCTTGGTCTTGTTGTAGTGGCACGTTTCCAGGGCCTGCTGGATACGCTCGCGCTCGAGTGCCTCGAGCTGGGTTTCCAGATCGACACTGGTATCCAGCACCGGTACCGCCTGCGCGGTGGCGGTTTCGGCCGCAGCAGGCGCGGTTACCGGCATGGCCTCCGCGCGCGCGCTGCTTTCCAGCAGCGGCGAGTTCAGGCGCAGGTACTGACGCTCGATGACCGCGTGTTCGCTAAGGGTCACCGCGCGTTCCAGAATATTTTCGAGTTCGCGGATATTGCCCGGAAAGGCGTACTGTTCGAGCGCGCGCAATGCGTCGGGCGCGAGTGTGGGCGCATGGCGCAGGCGCAGTTTGCGGGACAGCGCCTCGAGAATGCGTGTGGTCAGCGCCGCGATATCGGCGCGCCGTTCGCGCAGCGGTGGCACATGCACCTCGATGACGTTCAAGCGATAGTACAGATCCTCGCGAAAGCGCCCGCGCGCGACTTCCGCGGCCAGATCGCGATGGGTGGCACAGATCACGCGCACATCGACCGCGGTTTCGTCGTTGGCGCCCACCGGGCGGATCGCACGCTCCTGAATTGCGCGCAGCAGCTTGACCTGCATGGTCAGCGGCAAATCGGCGACCTCGTCGAGAAACAACGTGCCCCCATCGGCGCGGGCGAACAGCCCGGGGGTATCGCGCATGGCGCCGGTGAACGCGCCGCGCACATAGCCGAAAAACTCGGATTCCATCAGTTCCGAGGGGATCGCCCCGCAATTGACAGGCACGAACGCGCTGCCCATGCGCGGGCCTTCGGCATGGATCATGCGCGCGACCAGCTCCTTGCCGGTACCGGATTCGCCGGTGATATAGACCGGTGCCTGGCTGCGGGCGAGCTTGGCGATGGTTTCGCGCAGCTGTTGCATGGACGGCGTATTGCCGATCAGCCGCGGCGAGGCATCGAGCGAGGGATGTGGCGGCGCGTCGTTGTCCAGACCCGCCAGTTTGAGCGCCTGGGCCACCAGCGCGCGCAGGCCAGCGACATCGATTGGTTTGGATACGAAATCGAAGGCGCCGGCCTTGAGGCTGGCCACCGCGCTGTCAGCGCTGCCATAGGCGGTAATCACCGCAACCGGGCAGTGCGGGACGTGTTCGCTGATAAAGCGCACCAGTTCCAGCCCATCGCCGTCGGGCAGGCGCATGTCGGTCAGGCACAGATCGAAGCGTTCTTCGTCGAAGGCTTGTTTGGCATCGCTCAGGTTGGCCACCGCGAGCGTGTTGATCGACATGCGTGCCAGCGTGATCTCGACGAGTTCGCGAATATCGGCTTCGTCGTCGACGATCAGGGCATAGGGCGCGGTATCAGTCGAAGTCATGAAGGTTGTCTGGCATGGAGGCAGAGCGTGCCGGGCTAGCGGGCGCGCGCACGTGGGCAAAGACAATACGAAAGCAGGCCCCGGCGGAATGTGCAACCGGCAAAAGCTGGGCGCCGTTGGCTTCGCACAGTTCGGCGGCGATATGCAGGCCCAGACCGGTGCCCTCGCGGGTGGTGGTAAAGAACGGTTCCATGATCTGATTGAAAATCGCCGTGTCGATACCCGGGCCATTATCACGGATGTCCAGGCAGAAGCGGTTGCTGCGATTACGCTGGCCGCTCAGATGAATGGTCAGAACCACGCCGTCGCGACGTGCGTACGACTGTGCATTGTCCCAGAGGTTGAACAGCACCTGACGCAGATGATCGGGGTCGAATTCGACCTGCAGCTGGGGGTCGAGTGTATCGACATCGAAATCGGGCGAGTCGTCGTTGTAGGTCAGGTAGTCGTCGATCGCATCATCGAGCCAGTTCGCCAGCGCAAGCGTACGCCGCGAGGTCTGCGAACGTCGCGATAGCCCGAGCACGCTGTTGATGATGCCGTCGATACGCCGGGTATGCCGATGGATGATGGCCAGCATGCGTTGATCGTCGGCGCCCAGGGCATCCGATTCGGCCAGCAGCTGCCCGGCATGGCTGATCGCGCCCAGCGGATTGCGGATTTCGTGGGCGATGCTCGCAGACAGTCGCCCGATCGAAATCAGCTTGAGTTGCTGGGCCTGCTCGCTCTGGCGTAGCGCATCCTCCAGAAAGATCAGCGTGCCGGCCTGGTCGTTGTCACCCAGTGTCGAGAAGGTCGGCAGCAGCGCATGCGAACCGGCGCGGATGATTTCGCTGGCCGCCGGGTTCTGTTCCGACCACTGCGACAGCGCGCGATCCAGTGCCAGCGACAGCCGGCGTAGCGCGCGGTCGGTATGCGAACGGTGTTCGAGTTCCAGCATGCGAATGGCAGCATCGTTGATCAGCTGGACACGCCGCTGGCTATCCACGACCACGGCGCCGATATCCATCTGCTGGATGATGTGGCGATTGAGCGTGGCCAGATCGCGCACCTCACTGGCGCGCTCCGCGGCCAGGGCCTCACTGGTGCGTACGCGCCGCGCCAGCCAGTGGGCCACGCCGGCGGTGATGAAGAATACCGCGCCGAGGATGCCCGCCTGGATGAATTCGGCGCCCTGACCGGGCAGTTCGAGTGCGCGCCAGGTTTCCTGACCGATGATGCCGATTGCGGCACAGGCCGCGAACAGCGCTGCCAGCCGGGCCGGAAGCAGCATGCCGGCCGCGGCGATCGGCGTGATCAGCAACATGCCCAGGCCACCCGACACGCCGGTACTGGCCAGTGTTAGCGCCGTGAATGCGGCGATATCCACCGCGCAGGCCACGACCACCTGAACGCGCAGGGCAGGCTTGCGCGACAACGCGGCCATCAAGCCGAGCGCGCACTGGGCCAGATACAGCAGCGAGGTAATACGAAACGTATCCGGCAGCGCGACATCGAACATGCCTTCGGCGGCACCGAATAGCAGTAACCCCACGAGTCCGAAGCTGATCAGGCTGCGATAGATATTGAGCGAGGTAATCGCCCGCCAGTCCTCGGCGTGGCGGATCAGACCGCCCCGGGCGCGCGTGCGCATCAGTGGTCGGGGTCGTTTCGAAAGGCGCGCTTGTCGCAGTCGCTGTCGTTACAGATCGGCGCGCCGTTGGCATCCCGGGTGGACAGGGCCAAGGGCAAATGCACTCCGCAGCGGCTGCAGCGCACCGTTTTTTCAAAGCGCGGCGTGGCCGACGTATCGCGTGACGGTCGACGCGCGCCGAGCAGCTGTCTGACGATCAGCCAGCCGAGACCGACGAGTAGAAGGAGTCCGAGCAGACGTGCCATGGCATGAAATCGATCGAAAAAAGCCGCGCGTGACGAAGGTCTCATCATACGGCACGCGTGCCGATGTCGCCGAGGTCGGGGTGGCTCGCATGCATGCAAAGTTGTCGCATGCACACTCAAGAGCGACAATGCGCGGCATCTCGACGAATTGATTCTGCAAAAAGGCGATGCCATGAACGTTCACGAATATCAGGCCAAGGAAATCTTTGCGCGCTATGGCGTACCTGCCGGCGAAGGCAAGGTCGCGCGTTCTGCCGACGAGGCAGTCGAGGCGGCGAAATCGCTCGGCGGCGACAAATGGGTGGTCAAGGCCCAGGTGCATGCTGGCGGCCGCGGCAAGGCCGGCGGCGTGAAGATCTGTTCCAGCACGGACGAGGTCAAGCAGGCCGCAGGCGACATGATCGGCGGCGAGCTCAAGACCAAGCAGACCGGCGATGTCGGCCTGCCGATCAATTCGGTCTATGTCGAAAAGCCGGCCGATATCGAGTCCGAGCTGTATCTGTCGGTACTCGTCGATCGTGCCACGCGCCGCGTGACCTTCATCGCCTCGCCCGAAGGCGGCATGGATATCGAGGAAGTCGCCGAATCCACCCCCGAAAAGATCACCCAGGTCGCGATTCACCCGGCCGCGGGCTTTCAGGCCTACCAGGGCCGCCAGCTGGGCTTCTTTCTGGGCCTGGACAAAAAGCAGGTCGGCGAATTCGTGAAGGTCATGAAAGGCCTGTATGAAATGTTCGTCGAGTGCGACGCCTCGCTGGTCGAGATCAACCCGCTGGTCACCACCAAACAGGGCGGTCTGGTGGCGCTCGACGGCAAGCTCAACTTCGACGACAACGCGCTGTTCCGGCACAAGGAGTTCGCGGATATGCGCGATCTCACGCAGGAGAACGAGCGCGAAGCCCAGGCCGCCGAGCACGATCTGAACTACATCCAGCTCGACGGCAACATCGGCTGCATGGTCAACGGTGCCGGCCTGGCCATGGGCACCATGGATCTGGTCAAGCTGCACGGCGGCGAGCCGGCCAACTTCCTGGACGTGGGCGGCGGCGCCACCACCGAGCGCGTGACCGAAGCATTCAAGCTGATCACCGCCGGTGAAGGCGTCAAGGCGATTCTGGTCAACATCTTCGGCGGTATCGTGCGCTGCGATCTGATCGCCGAAGGCATCATCACCGCGGCCAAGGATGTCGGCATCAGCGTGCCGGTGGTCGTGCGCCTGGAAGGCACTAACGCCGAAGAGGGCCGCAAGCTGCTCGAAGAGAGCGACTTCGATCTCATCGCCGCTCAGGATCTGACCGACGCGGCCAAGAAGGTCGTCGCCGAGGCCAAGGGTTAAAACCCGGCCTTCGATCGATCTTCCCACGAACACGCTTTAGACCAGGATCAAATCATGAGCATTCTCGTCAATAACGACACCAAACTCATTGTCCAGGGCTTCACCGGCTCGCAGGGCACCTTTCATTCCGAACAGTGCATCGCCTACGGCACCAACATCGTCGGTGGTGTGACGCCCGGCCGCGGCGGCGAAACCCATCTCGATCTGCCGGTGTTCAACACCTGTGCGGACGCGGTCGCCGAAACCGGCGCCAACGCCACCATGATCTACGTGCCGGCGCCGTTCGCGGCCGACGCGATTCTCGAAGCCGAAGCTGCCGGCATCGAAACCATCATCTGCATCACCGAGCATATTCCGGTCATGGACATGCTCAAGGTGCGCTCGGTGCTGGACGAGTCCAACTCCGTGCTGATCGGCCCGAACTGCCCCGGTGTGATCACCCCCGGCGAATGCAAGATCGGCATCATGCCCGCGCATATCCACAAGAAGGGCAAGATCGGCATCGTCTCGCGCTCGGGTACGCTGACCTACGAAGCGGTCTTCCAGACCACCAACATCGGCCTCGGCCAGTCCACCTGCGTGGGCATCGGCGGCGATCCGATCCACGGCCTGGACTTCATCGACGTGCTCGAAATGTTCGAAAACGACGACCAGACCGAAGGCGTCGTGATGGTCGGCGAAATCGGCGGTACCGCCGAGGAAGAGGCCGCCGAGTTCATCAAGAACAACATGAAGAAGCCGGTCGTGGCCTATATCGCCGGCGTGACCGCGCCCCCCGGCAAGCGCATGGGCCATGCCGGTGCCATCATCTCCGGCGGCAAGGGCACGGCCGACGACAAGTTCGAAGCGCTGGAAGCCGCCGGTGTGGCCACCGTGCGTTCGACCGCCGAAATCGGCAGCAAGATGGAAGAAATCCTCGGTTAGAACGGACCGCGGTCTTTGCACCATCGAACCGGCGTCACGCTTGTGGCGCCGGTTTTTTTTGTCGTCGCTGCAAGCAATTCGAGAAAACAAACGCGTCACGAATACGGCCCGTCGCGCGCGCCGGCGAATAGCGTACGCGCCTGCACGTGCTGCCAGCAGCCACAAGCGGTAACAGCTGGCGTATCCTTGGCGCCTGTCATGCATATCGTGTCGCGGCTGTGAATGCCGCGGTACGCCGGGGAATGGAACACGTCATGGGCGAATCTTCGCTACGTATCGCGCTGGCCCAGCTCAATGTCTGGGTTGGCGATATCGACGGCAATGCGCGCCAGATGCTCGATGCCGCGGCCACCGCGCGCGATCGCGATGGCGCCGATATCGTGGCGTTTCCGGAAATGTCGCTGCTGGGCTATCCGCCCGACGATCTGCTGCTGCGGCGTGGTCTGCCGGATGCAATCGAATCCGCACTGGCCATGCTTACCGAGCGTCTGACCGGCATCACCGCAGTGGTGGGCTACCCCGAATATGCCGGCGAGGTGATCTATAACGCGGCCGCGGTGATCCGCGACGGCGAACGCATTGCCCACTATCGTAAGCAGTGCCTGCCCAACTACGGCGTATTCGACGAGCGCCGCCACTACCGGCCGGGCGAGAGCGCCTGTGTTTTCGAGCTCGGCACGCATCGGGTCGGGGTGACCATCTGCGAGGATATCTGGGAACAGGGCCCGGCGGCCCAGGCCAAGGCCGCGGGCGCCGAGGTATTGGTCAACCTCAACGCTTCGCCGTTTCACGCCGAAAAACAGAAACAGCGCGAAGGCCTGCTCACGGAACGCGCCCAGGCCAATGATCTGGCGATCTGCTATGTAAACTGCGTCGGCGGGCAGGACGAACTGGTCTTCGACGGGCGCTCCTGTGCCGTGGATCGCAGCGGTCGCTTGACGTTGCGCGCCCCGGCATTCGAGTCCGGCGTGTTCTGTGTGGATACCCTCGGCGGTCACGACAGCCCGGATCGCGGCGATGTGGTGGCCGACGAACCCGACGAGGCCCTGATTTACGATGCCCTGGTGCGTGCGACCCGCGATTATGTCGACCGCAACGGTTTTCCCGGTGCATTGATCGGCGCCTCGGGTGGGATCGACTCGGCCCTGGCCATGGCGATTGCGGCCGATGCGCTGGGTGGCGAGCGTGTCTGGGCGGTCTCCATGCCCTCGCGCTATACCGCCGATATCAGCAATGTCGACGCCGCCGATCAGGCCGAGCGCATGGGCGTGCACTACGACGAACTGCCCATCGAAAAAGGCTTTACCGCGCTGCTGGATACGTTGGCACCGCTGTTCGGCGACCGCGAGCCCGATACCGCCGAAGAGAACCTGCAATCGCGGATTCGCGGTGCGTTGTTGATGTCGCTGTCCAACAAGTTCGGCCATGTGGTGCTGGCCACCGGCAACAAGTCGGAAATGGCGGTCGGCTATGCCACCTTGTATGGCGATATGTGTGGTGGCTTTGCGCCGCTCAAGGATGTCTACAAGACCTGGGTCTACCGGCTTGCGATATTTCGCAACACGCGCAGCGACGCGATTCCCGAGCGCGTGATCACACGCCCGCCCTCGGCGGAACTGCGTGCCGATCAGGCCGATACCGATACGCTGCCCGAATACGACATGCTGGACCCGATCATCGAAGCCTATGTCGAAGATGGTGAATCCATCGAAGGAATTTGTGCGCGTGGCTTCGACGAAGCGGATGTGCGTCAGGTCGCCGGGCTGATCCGCCGCAACGAATACAAGCGCCGCCAGGCCGCGCCGGGGCCGAAGGTTACTCGTCGAGCCTTCGGTCGTGACCGGCGCTATCCTATTACCGCCGTCTATGGCGATCTATAGACAGCCGGGTTTTGCGTTAAAACGCTTAGGGGCCTCGTGCGTACCCTAAGTATCACGGCGGCGGCTTGAACGCCGCCGATCGCATACGATGCTACTGAGCCTGCGTCGCGTCGCTATCGGCGTCGCTGTCGATCACTTCGCCTTCGCTGGCGGGCGAGTCCATCGCGGGTAGCGCGTAGCGCGGCGTCTCGCCGGCACGCTGGCGATAGAACTCGTCGCGATGCAGCACGTAGTTCGGGTAGGAGGCTTGCAGAATCGCGCGCGCATCTTCAGCCAGGTCGGACAGGCCTAGCTTTGCGTAACTTTCTTCCATGATTTCCAGCGCACGGGGCACGGAGTCCGAGCCGTGATAGCGCTGGATTACGCTATCGGCACGACGGCTTGCGGCAACATAGGCGCGCCGGCGCAGATAGTACTCGGCCACGTTGATTTCGAATTCCGCCAGTCGATTGCGGATTTCGATCATGTGCAGCTGCGCGTCCTTGCGATAGACGCTCTGCGGGTAGTTTTCCACCAGCAGGTTGAAGTCGGTGAATGCCTGTTCGAGAAAGCGGGTATCGCGCTTGTCCGGATCGCCGCCGAGCAGGCCCGGGTCGTTACGATCGTAGTTCGAAAGCCCGCGCAGGTAATAGATGTAATCGATATGCGCATTACGCGGGCGCTGTTTGATGAAGCGATCCGCGGCCGACACGGCGGCATCGTATTCCTGGGCCTTGTAGTGGGCCGCGACCGATTCCAGTTCCGACTGGGCCGCATAGGGCGAAAACGGAAAGCGTGCCTGGACTTCGGCGTAT
This sequence comes from Salinisphaera sp. T5B8, assembly GCF_040361255.1. Taxonomy (NCBI): domain Bacteria; kingdom Pseudomonadati; phylum Pseudomonadota; class Gammaproteobacteria; order Salinisphaerales; family Salinisphaeraceae; genus Salinisphaera; species Salinisphaera sp. T5B8. The sequence goes on from NZ_APNG01000008.1 coordinate 143,749, forward strand.
AATCTGAGCGCGCGGTCCGGGTCGTTGTCGACCAGAAATTCGCGTGCGGATTCATACAGGCGCTCGGCATCGGCCGAATCGAGCTTGTTGCCCTCGCGGTCGACCAGCGGTTCGTCGCTGTAGCCGGTTTCGTTGATGCCCTTGTCGCCGCCGCAACCGGCCATTGCAACAACCATCAAAATACAAAGCGCGAGAAAGAATTTCCGCATGCCAGTCCCGGACGTGCGCCGCACGTCGACAGATCAAAAACGAACGCGGAGTATACCTATACGGCCGCGCGATACGCCATGTCACGCTTTGTTTGTGCAAACCAAGAGAAAACGCCATGTCGGCAACTGGCCGCACCCCCGATTTTGAAGCGCCGATTCCCGAAGAGTTCGCCGGTGCGCGCCTGGATCGCGCGCTGGCGGCCATGCTGCCCGACTATTCGCGTTCGCGCCTGCAGAACTGGCTGGCCGACGGCGCGCTGACCGTTGACGGCGAAACCCCGCCGGCCAAGACCAAGGTCGCCGGCGGCGAGCATGTCGCCCTGATCGTGCCCAGCGAGCCGGACGATGCGCGCGTGGTCGCCGAGCCGATCGGCTTGAACATCATCCACGAGGACGAGGCCATCATCGTGCTCGACAAGCCCGCGGGGCTGGTCATGCACCCGGGGGCGGGCAACCCGGACGGCACCCTGCAGAACGCCTTGATTCATCACGACGAATCGATGGCCGCGCTGCCGCGGGCCGGCATCGTGCATCGGCTGGACAAGGACACCTCCGGCATCCTCGTCGTCGCCAAGACCTTTGCCGCCCATGCGAAGCTGGTCGCCGATCTGGCCGAACGCACGGTCAAGCGCGAATACGAGGCGGTGACGGTTGGCGTGATGACCGCAGGCGGCCATGTGGATGCGCCCATCGATCGCCACCCGGTCGATCGCAAGCGTATGGCCGTACGCGACACCGGCCGTGAGGCGATCACGCACTACCGCATCATCGACCGCTATCGCGCGCATACCCATGTGCGCTGTCGGCTGGCAACCGGGCGCACCCATCAGATTCGTGTGCATCTGGCCCATATCCGTTTTCCGCTGCTGGGCGATGCCACCTATGGCCGCCGCCTGGCGCTGCCGCGCGATTCCAGCGACGCATTCGCTGCCGCGTTGCGCGGCTTCAGGCGTCAGGCGCTGCATGCACGCCGGCTCGGGCTCAATCATCCCGTGACCGGCGAATACATGAGCTGGAGCGCGCCACGACCGGCCGATTTCGAACAGCTGCTCGCCGCGCTGGCCGACGACGCCAGAGCGCATGATCATGGCTGAGCCGATCGGCTTCCTGGCTGCCGACTGGCCGGCGCCGGCCCATATCAAGGCCGGCACCACGCTACGTAGCGGCGGCGTGAGCCTGCCGCCGTTCGACAGCCTCAATCTCGGCGATCGGGCCGGCGATGAGCCGGCCGCGGTGGCGACCAACCGCGAACGGGCGCGCGAATCCCTCAATCTGCCGAATGAGCCTGCCTGGCTTTACCAGGTCCACGGCACGCGGGTCGTCGATGCCGGCCACGATATCGCGGGTGAGGCCGATGCCAGCATCGCCCGCCATCGCGATGCCGTCTGCGCGGTGATGACCGCGGATTGCCTGCCGGTGCTGTTCTGCGACATCGCGGGCAGCTGCTGGGGCGCAGCCCATGCCGGCTGGCGCGGGCTGGCAGAAGGCGTGCTCGAAGCCACGATCGATGCGCTGGCCGCGCCCCCGGCCGATCTCATGGCCTGGCTGGGCCCGTCGATCGGCGCCCATAACTTCGAAGTGGGCGAGGACGTGCGTGCAGCGTTCTGCGACCGCGCGCCGAGCGATGCAGCGGCGTTCGTTGCCCGCGACACGCCGGGCAAATATCTCGCCGATATCTATGCGCTGGCCCGCGCCCGGCTGCAGCGTGCCGGGGTGCACGCCGTCTACGGCGGCGGCCTGTGCACGATCGACGACGCCGCCCGTTTCTATTCCTATCGCCGCAACGGCGCCGGCACCGGTCGCATGGCCTCGCTCATCTGGCACGCCCGCGAGCCGAACTAGCGGCTTTGGCCAGGTTCAAGCCGACGGAGCCATCCAACGCGGCCTATTCTTCTTCAACAAACCAAGCCAACACCGGCGAACGCGCCCAAACCGCCTACCAACGCAAGCGCCAAACCGCCATCTGCGTCGATCTGTGTAGATCTGCGGATCGCCTTTGAAGGAACGCAGCCAAGTCACCCGGCTGCGCCACCCAAGCGAGTACGCCCCAAAAAGCTGCCCGCCCACCTGCGTTGATCTGCCTGAATCTGCGGATGTCGTTCAAAGAACGAAGCCACCATCGGCGAAACGCGCCCGAAACCCATACCCACGCAAGCGCCAAACCGCCATCTGCGTCGATCTGCGCGAATCTGCGGACTGTCTTCGAAAGAACGAAGCCGACCCACCAGATGGCGCCCAGCAGCTCATAAATCCAAAGACGCCGCCCGCCCAATCTGCGTAATCCGCAAAATCTGTGGATACTTTCAAAGAACGAAGCCACCATCGGCGAACGCGCCCGAACCGCCTACCAACGCAAGCGCCAAACCGCGATCTGCGCTGATCTGTGTAGATCTGCGGATTGCCTTCGAAGGAACGGAGCCGACCCACCCGATGGCGCCCCGCAGTTCGTAAAGCCACAGACGCTGCCCGCCCAATCTGCGTAATCGGTGTAATCTGCGGATAACTTCAAAGAACGAAGCCAACCTAGGGCCGGCGGCACGCAACCACTAATGCCCAAGAACCCGGCCGCTACCGCTTCAAACCCGGCTTAATTCGCCTCAGCTACTCGTCTTCGAACGCGGCTTCTTGCGGCTGGCGGTGATCTTCTTCTCGCCCGAGCCGGACGCCTTCTTGGCAGCCGTCTTCTTTTCCTTCTTCGGCGGCAGCGCCAGATCGCGCTCGTCGCCCGAGGTGTTGTGCCCGGTGCCGGGCGCGCTATCGCCCAGCATGGGTTTGAGGAAACGTCCGGTATGCGAGGCTTCGATGGCGGCCACGTCTTCGGGCGTGCCAGTGGCGATGATCTCGCCGCCGCCTTCGCCGCCCTCCGGGCCCAGATCGACGAGCCAGTCGGCAGACTTGATCACGTCCAGGTTGTGCTCGATCACGATCACCGCGTTGCCGGCATCGCGCAGGCGTAACAGCACCTTCAGCAGCTGGTTGATGTCGTGGAAGTGCAGGCCCGTGGTGGGCTCGTCCAGCAGATAGAGCGTGCGCCCGGTATCGCGCTTGGACAGCTCGCGGGCGAGCTTGATGCGCTGGGCCTCGCCGCCGGAAAGGGTGGTCGCGTTCTGGCCGAGCTTCACGTAGCTCAGGCCCACGTCCATGAGCGTTTCCAGCTTGCGTTTCAGGCTCGGCACCGGGGCGAAGAACTCGAGCGCGGCTTCGACGCGCATTTCCAGCACGTCGGAAATGGTCTTGCCCTTGTAGTGCACCTGCAGGGTTTCGCGGTTGTAGCGCGCGCCCTTGCAGGTATCGCAGGTTACGTAGATATCCGGCAGAAAATGCATTTCCACCTTGATCACGCCGTCGCCCTGACAGGCCTCGCAGCGCCCGCCCTTGACGTTGAAGGAGAACCGCCCCGGCTGATAGCCGCGCGCCCGGGCTTCCGGCGTATTCGCGAACAGCTCGCGAATGGTGCCGAACAGGCCGGTATAGGTGGCCGGATTGGAACGCGGCGTACGCCCGATCGGGGCCTGACTGATATCAATGACCTTGTCGAGATGTTCGAGGCCCTCGATCGAGGTCATGGGTGCGGCCCGAGCCACCGCCCGGTTGACCTGGCGCGCAGCGGCCGGGAACAGGGTTTCGTTGATCAGCGTCGACTTGCCCGAGCCGGACACGCCGGTGATACAGGTCAGCTGGCCCATGGACAGCTCGACCGAGACGTTCTTGAGGTTGTTGCCGCGCGCGCCGTTGATCTTGATCACGCGTTCTTTATCGAAGGCAATCCGGTTTTCCGGAATCGGGATCGTCAGCCGGCCGGACAGATACTGGCCGGTCAGCGAGTCTTCGTGGTTGGCGATCTGTTCGGCGCTGCCTTCGGCGATGATATGGCCGCCGTGATCGCCCGCGCCCGGGCCCATGTCGACCACATATTCGGCTTCGCGGATCGCATCTTCGTCGTGTTCGACCACGATCACGGTATTGCCCAGATCGCGCAGGCGTTCGAGCGTGTTGAGCAGGCGCCGGTTGTCACGCTGATGCAGGCCGATGGAGGGCTCGTCGAGCACATACATCACGCCCACCAGCCCCGCGCCGATCTGGCTGGCCAGACGAATACGCTGGGCCTCGCCGCCGGAAAGTGTTTCCGCGCTGCGCGACAGGGTCAGATAATTCAGGCCGACGTCGAGCAGGAACTTCAGCCGTGCCTTGATTTCCTTGAGGATCGGCTCGGCGATCTCGGCGCGGTGGCCGGGAATATCCAGCGCTTCGGCGATTTCGTAGGCGCCGGCAATACTGGCGGCATTGATTTCGGGCAGGGTGCGATCGGCCACGCGGACATGCCGTGCGGCCTGGTTCAGGCGCGCACCGCCACAGGTCGGGCAGGCCTTGTCGGATAGATACTTGGCCAGTTCCTCGCGGACTGCCATCGAGTCGGTTTCTGCATAGCGGCGTTGCATGTTGTCGAGCACGCCCTCGAAGGCATGCTTGCGTACGCGCGTGCGCCCGCGGGCATTCACATAGCGAAACTCGATCTTCTCCCGGCCGGAGCCGTGCAGGATGATCTTGCGGGCTTTCTCCGGTAGATCGTGCCAGGGCGTGTCCACGTCGAAGCCGTATTTCTCGGCCAGCGACTGAATCAGGCCGAAGAAATAGGGGTTGCGCCGGTCCCAGCCACGAACCGCGCCGCCGGCCAGGCTCAGCGAGTCGTCGGTAATTACGCGGTCGACATCGAACACCGCCAGCGAGCCGAGCCCGTCGCAGGCGCTGCAGGCGCCATGCGGCGAGTTGAAGGAAAACAGCCGCGGTTCCATGTCGTTAATGGAATAGCCACAGACCGGGCAGGCGAACTGCGAGGAAAACACCTCCGGCTCGCCGTCGCCGCGCCAGGGCAGAATCCAGGCAATGCCTTCGGATAGGCGCAGGGCGGTCTCGAAGGATTCGGCCAGGCGCTGCTGAATGCCGTCGCGGATCTTGAAGCGGTCCACGACCACTTCGATATCGTGCTTCACCTTGGGGTTGAGTTCCGGGACTTCGTCGATTTCGACGATCTCGCCGTCTACCCGCATACGCACGAAGCCCTGACCACGCATCTGCTCGAAGACGTCGCGATGCTCGCCCTTACGCGAACGAATCACCGGCGCGAGCAGCATCCAGGCCGATTCGGCCTCCTTTTCCAGCGTCTGGTCGACCATCTGCGACACGCTCTGGGCGGTCAGCGGTTCGTCGTGATCCGGGCAATAGGGCGTACCCGCGCGCGCGAACAGCAGGCGCAGATAGTCATGGATCTCGGTGACCGTACCCACCGTGGAGCGCGGGTTATGCGAGGTCGATTTCTGTTCGATGGAAATGGCCGGCGACAGGCCCTCGATCGAATCGAGGTCCGGCTTTTCCATCATCGACAGAAACTGACGTGCATAGGCCGATAGCGACTCGACATAGCGGCGCTGGCCTTCGGCATAGACGGTGTCGAAGGCCAGCGACGATTTGCCGGAACCGGATAGGCCGGTAATCACGATCAGCTTGTTGCGCGGCAGATCGAGATCGACGTTCTGGAGATTGTGCGTACGGGCACCGCGGATGCGGATACTGTCCATGAAGCGGGCGCGATGAGAAGGAATAGCCGACCAGTATACGCAGCGCCGCAAGCACGCCTCAAAACCACGTTACACACGGCCTGCGGCCGGCCCTATGCTAGAATGCGCCGCCTGATTGGCAGCGCCAATCGACGGCTCGGCAGCCGAGCGTTCGTGCCCCTGATCGCGTGCTCGCATGGCTCGAAGATGCCGCCTGACCACCGGCTGCACCGGCAAGCGACGCACCCACGGCAGGCATGCCGCCGTACGGCCGCCGGTATTGCATCCAACCCTGGCAAGAGTTGCTTCATGACCAGATTCGAAACCCGGGCGGCCTTTTCCCTGGCAGGCATCTTCTCCCTGCGCATGCTCGGCCTGTTCATGATTTACCCCGTGTTCACCTTCTATGCCAAGCATCTGGACGGCTCGACGCCGTTCACGGTGGGCCTCGCGCTGGGGGCTTACGGCCTGACGCAGGCGCTGTTGCAGATTCCCTTCGGCATGCTCTCCGATCGCTTCGGGCGCAAGCGCATGATCTGTATCGGTCTGCTCATCTTCGCCCTGGGCAGCGTGGTGGCCGCGCTTTCGGGCAGTATTTATGGCGTGATCGCCGGGCGAATCCTGCAGGGTGCGGGCGCGGTCGGTTCCGTGATTCTTGCCCTCGGCGCGGATCTGACCCGGGAAGAACAGCGCACCAAGACGATGGCGGTCATCGGCATGACCATCGGACTGTCGTTCGCGCTCGCTCTGGTGCTCGGACCGTTGCTTAATGCCGTGATCGGCGTATCCGGCATCTTCTGGACTACGGCCGTCATGGCCCTGGCCGGCATCGGCGTGCTCTATCGTGTTACCCCGCAGCCAAGGGTGCTGCAATCGCATCGCGATACGGGGGCGGTGCCGGCGATGTTCAAGCGGGTGCTCACCGACGGCCAGCTGCTGCGTCTGGATTTCGGCATCTTCGCGCTGCACGCCATGCTCACGGCGAGCTTCATCGCCGTGCCCGTGTTGTTACGCGATGTGGTGGGCGTAGGCGAAAACGAACTCTGGATGGTCTATCTGCCGGTGCTGGCCGTATCGGTCATGATTATGGTGCCGATGATCATCATCGCCGAGGCCAAGCGCCAGATGAAGGCCGTGTTCGTCGGCGCCGTGGTGACGCTGGGTCTGAGCCAGGTGGCGTTGCTGGCCTGGCATACCAGCCTGGTCGAACTGGTCGTGGTGCTGACGCTGTTCTTTGCGGCCTTCAATACCATGGAAGCCAGTCTGCCCTCGCTGATTTCCAAGGCCGCGCCAGCAGACGCCAAGGGTACCGCCATGGGCGTGTATTCCAGCTCGCAGTTTTTCGGTATTTTCGTAGGCGGCACGATCGGCGGCTGGGCCTACGGGCTGGAAGGGCCGGCCGGGGTATTCATCTTCTCTGCGATCGTGGCGGTGCTATGGTTTGCGGTGGCGGTTACCATGAAAGCGCCGCGTTTTACCCGCACGCGCATGATCAGCGTCGCGGTCAACGATGCCGCCCAGGCACGCGCGCTTGAAGCCGAGCTGCTGGCCCAGCCCGGCGTGGTGGAAGCCGCGGTTGCGCTCGACGAAGGCGTGGCCTATATAAAAGTCGACAGCGCACAGGCAGACGATGTCGATCTCGACGCATTTTCGCGGCAGCCCGCACAGGCTTAGTGCGCGGCTACCGACCCAACTCGATGGAGTGTTGCAATGGCAAGTAGAGGCATCAACAAGGCGATTCTGATCGGCAATCTCGGCGCCGACCCGGAAACGCGCTATACCGCCGGCGGCACCGCGGTGACCAACGTCAATCTCGCCACCTCCGATACCTGGCGCGACAAGTCCAGCGGCGAGATGCAGGAACGCACCGAATGGCATCGCGTGGTGTTCTTCGCGCGGCTGGCCGAAGTGGCCGGCGAGTATCTGCGCAAGGGCTCCAAGATTTACGTCGAGGGCCGGATTCAGACCCGCAAGTGGCAGAACAAGGAAGGCCAGGACGTCTATACCACCGAGATCGTTGGTAACGAGATGCAGATGCTCGACACCAAGGGCGGCAGTGGCGGCTCCAGCGCGCCATTCGGCGGTGGTGGCGGCGGCCAGCAGCGCGCGCCCCAGCAGCAGGGCGGTGGTGGTGGCTATGGCGGCGGTCAGGGGGGCGGCCGAGGTGGCCAGTCGTCCTATCAGCCGCCGCAGCGTGAGCCGGCCGGCGGCGATCCCGGCTTCGACGACGATCTGGACGACGATATTCCGTTCTAGGCGGACGAGACGCATAGCAGCGCCGCAGCCTTTTGCAGGCGCGCGCTGGCAAGCCCGGCGCTCGGCAGCGATATGATGCAGATCAAAGCCCGCGCGTCGGCGCTGTTCCAGACTGGTGGTTCGCTAGAACCACCGATGGAACACCGCCATGTCCCAGGATCTTCCATCCGGGCGCCTTAGCGTGCTCGATGCCCGTAGCTGTCTACAACTGCTGCGTACCCATTCGATCGGCCGTCTCGCCTTCAACAGCGATCCCAGCCCGCAGGTGCTGCCGGTCAACTATCTGGTAGATGACGAGCGCATTCTCATTTGCAGCGGACCCGGCGCCAAGCATGACGCGGCGCTTGCGCGTGAGCCGGCGACCTTTCAGGTCGATGGCCACGATACGCAACGGCGTTCGGCCTGGAGTGTGATGGTGCGTGGTGCGTTGGATATCGTGCCCGAGGGCGAGATTCGTGCATCGTTGCCACAGCCGCTGCCCGGCGGCACACGCGAATACCTTCTGCGTTTGTCGATCTACCAGATCACCGGGCGGCGTATCCCACCCGATTCCAGCTGGATCGCCTCGTCGCAGATGTGGCGCGACCGTGACGCGAGTGATTTGATGGGCTGACGCCGGCACGGCATAGGCCGAAATATCGTCGGCTGTCCCACGTAACACATTGACCCAGATCAAGGCCTGTCCGATCGGCGCAGGCGATCATCGGGGTATGAATCCTTTTTTCGCCAAGGCGCGCGCAGCGTGCCACTACCACCTGTGGTTCCGGCGTTTAGCCGCGCGTGTTGCGCGCCGGCGCGTCATGCCGAGGGCCGCGGTATCGCGATGAGCCAGTTTCGTTTCGGGCGCTCGTGTTTCATTGGCCGGGCACGCAGTTTCGATCTAATCACCGCGCGCTGCGCTGGCGCCCGCGCGATGCGCGGTGTGCGAAGAGGCGACGATGGCCGCTAACGACGGTGCCAGCGCACGAGAAATACGCGAAGCACTCAAGCATCAGTACTTTGTCGACGGCATGAGCGATGCCCAGCGCTCTCGCCTGGTCCGCGGCATGACGATCCAGCCCTTTGCCGCTGGCCAGACGCTGTTTCATCGCGGTGATATTGCCGACACCTTTTTCCTTGTGCTGGCCGGCCGGGTCAAACTTTATCGGCTGTCGATCGACGGTGACGAAAAGATCATGGGTCTGGTCGGCAGTGGCGAGAGTTTTGGCGAGGGCGTGCTGTTCATGTCCACCCCGCGTTATCCGGTGAGTGCGCAGGCGCTGGAAAAAAGCCGCATCGTGGCGATTAACCGGACCGAATATCTGGCCGAATTGCAGTATTCCTTTCAGACCTGCATGTCGGTGATGTGCAAGCTCACCGCGCGTATCGAGCGCCTGCTCGACGAGGTGGAGTCGCTGACCCTGCGCGATAGCCGCTATCGCGTGGTGAACTATCTGCTGGAACTGATCCCCGAGCCTGCAGACGGCCCGGTACGGCTGAGCCTGCCGACCTCGAAGAGCGCGATCGCCGGACGCCTGGCGATTCGGGCCGAGACCTTTTCGCGCACGCTGCGCCAGCTCGCCGAAAACGGCACGATCGTGCTGTGTGGCGGGCGTACCATCGAGGTGCCCAACCCGAAGCTCCTGCGCCATGCCTTGCGCACAAAATCGGCACAGGCGTCCTGATTTTGATCCGGATCAATTTTCGCGCTGGCGAACGCGCTAGTCTCGGATAAAACGATCGCTTCGATCACACCGGCACGGGTCAGCCCGTGCTAGCCAGGCGCAGCGACCCAAGGCGTGGCAACGACGGCCGCGGCGCCATACGAGGGACAGCGTATGAATGCACCTGATATTTCCGATCCGATCCGCGGTCTGTTCGACTGGCTGGCCGCGGCACGCGAGCGCGGCGAACCGGACCCGCAAACGGCCACGCTTGCAACGGTCGATCCCGCATTCGCCAAGCCCAGCGTGCGTACGATCAATGTCCAGATCGATGAAGATGCGCTGGTGTTTTTCGTCAATGCGCATACCGGCAAGGGCCAGCATCTGCAGTGGCACCCCTATGTCGCGCTGTGCTTTTTCTGGCACGGCCTGCAACAGCAGATCACCATTGAAGGCGTGGTCGAAGTGCTTGACGCGCACGCCGCCGACCGTTTGTGGGCCCAGCGTTCGCGCGAGAGCCAGCTGACCGCGCGCAGCTCCGAGCAGCATGCGGTCTTCGGCGATCCCGAGGCCTTTCGCGAGCGGCGCGAGCACGAACGCGAGACCTACGATTTCGAGCGTGTACCGCGCCCGGAGCATTGGGTCGCCTACCGGCTGTTGCCCACACGGCTGGAATTCTGGGCGGCCGGCTGGCATCGCCTGCATTCGCGCCGGCTGTTCGAGCGCGCGCCCGACGGTGGTTGGCAATCCACCGTTCAGGAGCCATGAGGCTCGCCCGGCGCAGGCGCTTTCGATAAAAGAACGGGCCGGTGTATCCGGCCCGTATATCCGTTGGTTTGCGAAATATTATTCGGTCTAAAGTGCTGTTGTGCCGCTCAATCGGGCGAGGCGCTGACGCAGGCGCGTCAGCACCATTCCCAGCCTTCGCCGTGTCGCAGCACGAGCACGCTACAGCGCGTACGTCGTAATACGCGATCGGCCGTGCCACCGAGTAGCAGATCGCGCATTCTCGGGTCGTGCGATGCGATCGCAATCAGCCCAGCGCGCACATCCTCGGCGCGCTGAACGATGGTCGCGGCGATAGGGCCGATCACGGCCTCGCTGGTCCAGCGGATATCGTCGGCGTATTCCAGCCGGGCCAGTTCCTTGAGCTGCGACTCCGCCAGTTTCTGGGCTTCGCCCGCGAAACTCTGCGGCACATAAGGCCAGACCGAGATCTCGGTGGGCACCACGGTCAACACATGCAAGGTCGCATCGTGGCGACGAGCGAGGGTGGTGGTGGCCGAAAAGATCAGGTCGAAATTGGCCTCATGCGACAGATCGATCGGAACAAGCACGCACTTTTTCATGTCGGCATCCGCCTGAGCCAGCCTGGACCAAAGGACGACGTTTTATCAGTCGTCCAGGGCATCACGGCTTTCGTCGTGGATGTCGGCAGCGTGGGCGTCGCGTTTCTGGCGTACGACCAGCACCGAATGCTGGGCATGCTTGACCACCTGGCTGGCGATACTACCGAGCAGCACATCCCAGAATTTCGGGTTGTGCGAGGCCATGATGATCAGATCGGCCCCGAAGTGATCGGCCCGCCGTACGATCGTGCGCGCGACCGGGCCCACGCGAACGTCGACCTGCCAATTGTCGTCACTGCCGAGATACTGCCGGCCGATACGCTCGAGCTGGGCATGGGCCGTTTCGCCGAGTTTTCTGACGTAGTCGGTGCCGACATAGGGAAAGTCCCCGGCATCGATCTGCGGAATCACGCTCAACAGAACGATGGTCGCGCCGGTATTGGCAGCCACCTTATTGACGTTCTCGAACACGCTGTCGAATACAGCGTCCTGATTCAGGTCCAGCGGTACTAGAAGGGTCTGAGACATAACAATCTCCTCTTTTTGTCGGTGATTGCAGTATCGCTTGGGCGCTCGTCGACAGGCTTGATCTGAATCAACTGGCGTATATGCCCGCACAATTCACGACAGGCCCGTGTCGGCGATCGCAAGGTGTTGTTCACAGGCCATATTCTGAGCAACGAACAGCTCGAAAAATAAGGACGATCATGCTGGCGGGGCGGTCGAAAGCGTTCGTCAGTGGCGAATAAGCACGACGCCTTTGGCCACACAAATGGCGATATCTGCCGTTGATACCTTCAAATAAGGAAAAACCGTCCGCGAATGCACGCCGATCAACGCGAATGCAAGGTCGCTATTGATTACGCAAACAGTTGAGCGTGCGGCGTTAACAGCGGATCGCCCAGCCTTCGCGCGATCTGGCGTTCGTCTTATTCGCGTGTCTTCGCGTTCATTGGCGGGCAACCCGCTGCTTGAGCACCGCCAACGGCGTTCCATTGGGCGAGCGGCGATGTGGCCCGGGCCGGTGTCGATGAGCACTCGACACCGGCCGCGACGCATGCGTGGCGTGAACTCAGTGCTCGTGCGGTTCGTCGTCGACTTCGAGCACCACGGTGCCGGCGGCGGCAATCAGGATCATCATGACCGTGCCCAACACCCAGGCGAGATACCAGGCGCCGGAGTCGCCGAGCACGATGGCCAGAAACAGTGCGATCAGGCCGACAGCGAACCAGAATACGAAAAGCAGAATGTTTTTCATCGTTTCGCTCCGCTAATACGCGTGCTCGTCGTGTTCGATCGTCTCCGGGGTGACCTTGCCGCGCATCACCCAGAATGCCCAGCTGGTGTAGATCGCCACGATCGGTATGAATATCACCGTGAATACCACCATCCACGCCAGCGTGGTCGCGCTCGAGGAGGCATCCCATACGGTCAGGCTGTGGGCCGGTTGGCTCGACGAGGGCATGAGAAACGGGAACATCGCCGTGCCCACGGTGCCGATCGTGCCGGCCCAGGCGAGCGCGCCCAGCCACCAGGCCACATGCGAAAGGCCGCGGCGGGCGCATACGATGCCGGCGAGCACGCCCGCATACACCAGTCCTGGAATCAGCCACAGCACGGGATAGGCCGAAAAGTTGTTCAGCCAGGCGCCGGCTGCGGTTTCCACGCTCTTGCGCAGCGGTATGGCCGCTCCGCCCGGGTCCGCGCCTGCGGTAATCACATAGCCCGGCATGAAAGCCACCCAGATACCACAGATGGTGAACAGCGCCAGGGCGGCCAGGCCCGTCATGGTCAGCAGATTGGCCGCACGATCGCGTATGACGCCCGTACCGCGATTCATGACCATGGCGCTGCCCTGGTAGAGCGCCAGCGCCAGCGACATCAACCCGCAGAGCACGGCAAAGGGGTTGAACAGCGCGATGAAACTACCGGTGTAGTGCGACACCATGTTCCACTCGAAATTGAACGGTACGCCGCGCAGCATGTTGCCCATGGCCGCGCCGAACACGATCATCGGCACCGCTCCGGAAATGAATAGCGTCGTATCCCAGACGTTGCGCCAGCGCTGCGAGGTCAGCTTGCTGCGATACTCGAAGCCCAGCGGGCGCACGATCATGCTCCACAGCAAGACCAGCATGACCACATAGAGCCCGGAAAAGGCGGTGGCATAGATCGTCGGCCAGGCGGCGAACACTGCGCCGCCGCCGAGGATGAACCACACCTGGTTGCCGTCCCAGTGCGGCGCGATCATGTTGATCGTGGCGCGACGTTCGTTGTCGGTGCGGCCGAAATAGCGCAGTCCTGCGCCCACGCCCATGTCCATGCCGACCATGACCGCCAGGCCAATCAGCAACACGCCGAGCAGCGCCCACCACACCAGTTTGAGAACGATATAGGTTTCCATGACTCAGGCCTCGCTCCACTGCGATGTATGGCCGGGCGTGGCGAGCGCGGGCGACGACGGCCGGTGCGTCGGGGAGTCGTCCGGGCCCTGCTTGATGAACTTCACCATCAGATACATCTCGACGACGATGAACAGGGTGTAGATCGCCACGAAACCGGTCAGCGAAAAGATCATGTAGCCCACGGAATGGGTGGATGCCGATACCCAGGTCGGTAGCTGACCATAGACCGTCCAGGGCTGGCGACCGAGTTCGGCGACCACCCAGCCGGCTTCGTTGGCGATGAATGGCACCGGGATCATCCAGGGCGCGATCTTCAGGAACCAGCGCTTGTCGGCAATCTGGCCGCGCAGCGAATAGATGGTGGCCAGAATCAGGAAGGCGAGCATGCCGAATGCCGCGGCGACCATGATCCGGAACGACCAGAACACGGGCGCGACCGGCGGAATGGTGTCGCGCGCGGCGCGGTTGATCTGTTCGGGCGTGGCCTGCGAAACATCGGGCGCATAGCGCTTGAGCAGCAGTGCGTAGCCCAGGTTGTCACCGTGGGTACGAAACTGGCGCAGCGCGTCGGGGTCTTTCGGGTTGTCGCTGAGCGTTTCCAGCGCGCGCAGCGCCGGAATGCCGTCGCGGATACGCACTTCGGCCTGACGCACCAGATCATCGGCGCCGGCGATGCTGCCATCGAAGCTATGCGTGACCAGCGGCGTGAGCACATAGGGGATCTGCAGCTCGAAGCGGTTCTCCATGGCCTGCTGATCCGGCCAGGCGACGACGTTGAAACCGGCCGGGGCTTCGGCGGTTTCCCACAGGCCTTCCATGGCCACCAGCTTGTTGGGCTGGCCTTCGCCGCTGACAAAGCCCAGCGCGTCGCCCAGGCAGATCACGCCGATGCTGGCAAACACGCCGAACAGGGCAGCCACGCGAAACGAGCGGATCGCGATCGCGCGATGGCGATTGCGCAGCATGTAGTAGGCGCTGATGCCGATCACGAAGATGGAAGCGGTCAGAAAACCGGCGATACTGGTATGCACGAACTTGGCCTGCGCATCGCTGCTGAACAGCAGGGCAGTGAAGCTGTCCAGCTCCATGCGCATGGTTTCGGGGTTGAACTCCGAGCCCACCGGATGCTGCATGTAGGCGTTGGCGACCAGAATCCACAGGGCAGAGAGGTTCGAGCCCAGGGCGACCATATAGGTCACCAGCAGATGCTTGCCGCGCGAGAGCTTGTCCCAGCCGAACAGCATCAGCCCCACGAAGGTGGATTCGAGAAAGAAGGCCATCAGGCCTTCGATGGCCAGGGGCGCGCCGAAGATATCGCCCACGAAGTGCGAATAGGTCGACCAATTGGTGCCGAATTCGAACTCCATGGTCAGCCCGGTCGCCACGCCGAGCGCGAAGTTGATCGCGAACAGCTTGGCCCAGAACTGGGTCATGCGTCGGTAGATCTCGCGGCCGCTGATGACGTAGATGGTTTCCATCGTCGCCAGCAGTACCGACAGCCCCAGCGTGAGCGGTACGAACAAGTAATGATAAAGCGCGGTTGCCGCAAACTGGGTTCGGGACAACGCGATGACGGTTTCGAGTTCCTGCATGATCGGCCTCGCTGTCTGGCGCCTGTGCCAAACGCGGCGCCACACCTCACAACGACACAAAATCACGCTAGACCAAGTGCGGCGTCCGGCCGTTGATTTATGTCAAACGGTGTGCGCAGGTATGCAGACCGCGCATGGGCCGCAGGTGATCAGGCGCGCCGACGTTGTGCCGGGGTCGGGCCGTGGGCAGGCACGGCGGCCGGCTCGCGCTTGAAATAGGCACTATGCAGCCGGCGATAGCTCTCGCACGCCTGACTGAGTCGGGCGTGGTCGCCGTCGGCCACCAGGCGGCCGTTTTCGAATACGAGAATGCGCTCGAACGTGCGTACCCGCGCCAGGTCGTGCGAAATCAGAATCAGCGTGCGATCGGCCAGCTGGCGTTGCAGACGTGCCCACAGGCGGGCCGAGGTGGCCCGATCCAGGCCTTCGAATGGTTCGTCGAGGATCATGATGGGCGCATCGCGCAACAGCGCGCGGGCGATGCCGATACGCCTTACCTGGCCGCCGGATAGACGCTGGCCTTCCTCGCCCACGAGCGTGTCGTAGCCTTCGGGCAGGGCGACGATCTCGTCGTGGACGCCAGCGGTACGCGCAGCCGCGATCATGTCGTCGGCACTGGCCTCGGGGCGGCCGACGAGCAGGTTCTCGCGCACGCTGGTATGAAACAGATACACCTGCTGCGGTACGAGCGCGATCCGCGCGCGCAGATCCGCGGCCCGATAGGCCGATAGCGCGCGTGCGTCCCAACAGATTTCGCCTCGGCTTTTGGGGGTCAGCCGCAGCAACAGGTTCACCAGCGTGGATTTGCCTGCGCCGCTGGGCCCGACGATCGCGATATGCTCGCCCGGCGCGATCGATAACGTAACCTGCTGCAGCGCCCAGGGGCCGTCGGGCGTATAACGTACGCCGACATCGACCAGCCGGATCGTATCGCGCGTGGGGGCCGGGGCGGGACGTGCCGGCTCGTTAATCACCGGCGCGCGGTGTTCGAAGGCACGCAGGCGGGCCGTGGCTGCACGCGCCTGGCCCAGTGCCTGCCATGCGCCAGGCATGAGTGCGACCGCCTCGAAACAGCCGATTACCAGCAACAACAGCGGCGCGAAGTCCACGCCGTGCAGTGCGTTCGTGCGGATCAGCGGGATCAGTACCACGGCGCTGCCCACCAGGGCGAGATTGGTCAGCAGCAGTACGCCGGCATTGGATAGGCCGCTGAGTTTCGACAACCGACGTTGCTGGGTGATCCACTCGTCGGACAGCTCAGCGATTGCCGCCCGGCGTGTTTCGACCGCGCCGAATACGGTGAGCTCGCCCAGACCCTCGACCCAGTCCACGGCCGCGGCCTTGAGGCGCGCGCCGGTTTCAACGGCGGCCTGGCCCGGTGCCCGGCCCAGGCGATACACCAGTGTTGGCACGATCGCGCCGGCCGTGAGCAGCAGCGTGAGATTGACCAGCGCCAGCGCGGGGCTGTACCAGGCAAATACCACCACCGCCGCGCTCAGGCAGACGACGCCCACGACCACGGGCACCACCAGGCGCAGATAGATATGGTCGAGCGTATCGATATCCGAGCGCAGGCGCGCCAGCAGATCGCCGTTGTGCAGATCGAGCGTGGATAGTGGCTCGATCTGGCGATAGAACCACAGCCGCAGGCCTGTAAGCAGGCGCAGGGTGGCATCGTGGGTCACTAGGCGTTCGAGATAACGCCCGCCAGTGCGTACGATCGCCAGCCCGCGGATCACCGCCGCCGGGGTGAAATAATTCATGCTCGCGCCCGCCAGCCCGGCCGCGGCCATGCTCGCGATAAACCAGCCGGCTACGGCCAGCAGCGCCATATTGGCGCCCACGGTCGCGATCGATATCGCGATACCCAAGGCGAAGCGGCCCGCATAGGGGCGTGCCTGCCAAGCCCACCAGCGAAAATCGTCGAGCAGCGCTTTCATGCCGCCATCGCCTCGTCATGCGCGACCAGGCGGGCATACAGACCCTGCGCGGCCAACAGCGCGTCGTGCGTGCCCTGTTCGACAATACGCCCGGCGTCCATCACCACGATCCGGTCGGCATGGGCGACGCTGGCCAGCCGATGTGCAATCAACAGCATGCTGCGCTCGTGCGCCAGCGTTTTCAGCGCTGCGACCAGTCGCTGTTCGTTGTCGGCATCCAGATGCGCACTGATTTCGTCGACCACCACAAAGCGCGCATCGCGTACGAAAGCCCGGGCGATGGCCAGGCGCTGCGCCTGGCCGCCGGACAGTCGCATACCGCGTTCGCCAATCGGGGTATCCAGTCCCTGGGGCAGGGCCGCCACGAAATCACGGGCCTGGGCGCGTTCGAGGGCGTCCCAGAGGTGGGCATCATCGACATCGGCCGCGCCGAGTTGCAGGTTGGCGCGCACACTGGCGTTGAACAGTCGTGGGCGTTGCGGCACCCAGGCCAGGCGTTCGCGCCAGGCCTCGATGGCGATGTCGTCGAGCGATACGCCGTCGATACGCAGATCGCCGTGCTCGGCCTTGATCAGCCCCAGCAGGGCCAGCGCGAGGGTGCTCTTGCCCGCCCCGGTCGCGCCGACGACGGCCACGGTTTCGCCGGGGGCGATATCCAGATCGATATCCGCCAGCGCGGGCGTGTCGCTGTCGGGGTAGCGATAGCCAAGGCCGCTTAATGTCACCCGCGGCGGCCTGTCGCGGGCGATATCACGGCGGGTACCCGGCCAGTCCGGCGCCGGTGTGGCGAGCATCTCGACCATGCGCTCGGCTGCGCCAATGGCTTCCATGCGTGCGTGATAGACGCTGCCCATATTGCGCAACGGCAGATAGAACTCCGGGGCGAGCAGCAGTACCAGGAATCCGGCTTCGAAGCCGATTTCGCCCCACATCAGGCGAAAACCGATGAGCACGGCCACCAGCGCGATACTCACCGTCGCCAAAAACTCCAGCACCAGCGAGGACAGAAAGGCCACACGCAGCACGGCCATCGTGCTCTGGCGATAATCGTCGGACAGACGCTCGATCAGCCGGGCCTCGCGTGCGCCCAGATTGAAGATACGCAGCGTGGTCAGGCCCTGCAGCGCATCCAGAAAGTGCGCGGACAGCAACCCGAGCCGGCGCCATTGGTGCTGGTTGAGTTTTTCCGCGCCCTTGCCGATGAAGATCATGAACACCGGGATCAACGGCCCGCAGATCAGCAGGATCAGCGCCGACAGCCAGTCGATGGGGGCGATGACCGCCAGAATGGCCAGCGGCAGCAGCACGGCGAGCGCGGTCTGCGACAGATAGCGCCCGTAATAGGCTTCGAGTTTTTCCACGCCGTCGGTGAGTGTTTCCACCACATCGCCACTGGCGTTGCGGCGTTGCCAGGTCACCCCGAGCTGTTCGATTGCGAGCAGCAGGCGTTTGCGTATATCGGTCTTGATCGTGGTCGCGGCATCAAAACGCGCGCGTTCGGCAAGATAGGCCAGTACGGCCCGCGCTGCGATGAGCGCGAATAAGCCGCCAAGCCAGCCGGCTAGGGCGCTGAGCGCCGCCTGGCCGAAGATGACGGCGTTGGCGATATGTGCGAGTACGATCGCCTGGCCGATGAGCAGGCCACCTCCAGCGCTTTCGATGGCGATCGCACGGGTCACCGGGCGACGTACCGCATCGCTTTCACGCTTGAGCCAGGCCGTGGGCGTTGGCCGGTCGGGCATGGGGTATGAAGCGGGCAGAGTGGCGGGTGGATGTTCGACATAAGCCGGGGCAGGTAGCGAAGCTATGGCCCCGGCAATCGGGCGCCCGTGGCCGGGCGCCCGTTACCGTGTCGACACTAGAACTGGTAGCCCAGCGCCAGCGTGTACACCCAGGGATCGATATCCACATCCACATGGGTGGTGCCGGTGGCGGTGCTCACCTTGGCCGTGGTGTCGATCTGCAGATAGCGCACATCGGCATTGATCAGCCAGTTGTCGGTGAGCGCGTAGTCCACGCCAACCTGGGCAGCCGGTCCGAAGGAGTCGTCGAGCTCGATCTTCTCGACGCCGATCGCCTGGGCTTCATCCGATACGTCTTCCGAGAAGAAGAACGTATAGTTCAGGCCCAGACCCACATAGGGGGTGAACGCCGATTCGTTGTTGAAGCGGTACTGCAGGCTGACCGTCGGCGGCAGGTGCTTGATATCGCCCAGCGGGGTGCCGTCGAGTGCGCCGCCGCTCAGGGTGAGGTCATGCTTGAACGGCGAGGCGCCCAGCAGTTCGACCGCCAGATTGTCGCTGATCAGGTAGGCGATCGTCAGCCCGAATTGCGGCTCGGAACTCACGTTGACATCGGTACCCTGCAGCGCGGGCGCGAGCTGGCCGTTACGGCTTGAGGTATCATCGTTGGGTGCGACGTAGGTCACGCCGCCCCGCACGATCCAATCGCCGGCTTCGGCCTGGGCGACGCCCGTGACGAAGACCGAGGTCAGTGCGAGGGCCGCGGGGGCGATTACGGCGCGCGGAAGGGACGTCATGGCAGGGCTCCTGTTCTATTTTGGAAGTGTCTGGAGCAAAGATTGGCTGGATTGTCATATTGGTGTATTGATCCAGGTCAATATGGCCACACCGTCTTCGCCGGTCGCGCAAAAGGTTGTGCGCTAACGGTTAATGCGCAATGTGGTTGTCCGCCATGCAAGAAGTCTGAAAGTTGTCTGTTATTTGGCTAAGCTTGCGCTGACACACGTGTTTATTTCGTATCGCCAACCCAGGGCAATTGTCCATGCCGGCACTCTCCCAGCAAATGCAGCAGTTGAGCGAAACCTGCAGCCATTGCTCGTTACGCTACCTGTGTTTGCCAGATCATCTCGATAGTCACGATCTGCAAAAACTCGAACGTCTGGTGGACTCCGGCGAAGCCGTGCCCGCGGAAACGGAGTTGTTTGCCCAGGGTGACGGCCTGACCCATATTTATGCGGTACGCGACGGTTCGGCCAAGACGGTACGCATCGACGAAGAAGGCTTCGAACAGATCCTGGGCTTCTACTACCCGGGCGATATTCTCGGTTTCGACGGCTTTGCCGATCAGCAGCACCATTGCAGCGCGGTGGCGCTGGAAACGAGCCATTTCTGCCGGATCCCGGTCGATCAGCTGGATGTGCTCGTCGACGAATTGCCGAGTCTGCGCCAGCGTCTGGTGCGCTTGATGAGCCAGGTGCTTTCCGAAGACGGGCGTATGATGCTTACCCTGGGCCGCAAGGACAGCGAGGGCCGTATCAGCAGTCTGCTGCTGGGTCTGAGCCGTCGGCGTGCATTGCGTGGCATGCCGCCCACGCCGGTGCCGTTGAACATGAAACGCGCGGATCTGGCCAATTTTCTGTCGATGCGCCTGGAAACCGTCAGCCGCGTACTCACGCGGCTGCAACGCGCGGGTGTAATTAAGGTGTCGCAGAATAAAGTGGATATTCTCGATCGCGATGCCCTGCGCGAACGCTCCAGCCGTGGCGCCTGGGTGGCCGATCAGTCGTGACACCGGCCAGGCAGACGCCTGCGCGCAGGCAAGCACCTTGCCGGATCGTTTACACTGTATGGCTTGCTTGAATTCGCCCCACGACGGGCCGGACGGGCCATGAACAGCGCGACCCAACCCAAAGTCTTCGTTCAGACCTGGGGCTGCCAGATGAACGAATACGACTCGGCCAAGATGGTCGAGGTGCTGCGCAAGCAGCGCAATGCCGAGCGCGTCAATACGCCGGAAGAAGCCGACATCATCCTGCTCAACACCTGCTCGATTCGCGAGAAAGCGGCCGAGAAGGTGTTTTCGCAGCTCGGGCGCTGGCGTGAGCTCAAGGCCGAACGCCCCGATATCGTGATCGGCGTGGGCGGCTGTGTGGCCTCCCAGGAAGGCCATGCGATTCGCGAGCGAGCACCGTTCGTGGATATGGTCTTCGGCCCGCAGACGTTGCACCGGCTGCCGGAAATGCTGGATGCCGTACAGGATAACGGCGCCGGCATCGTCGATATCGCCTTTCCGGAAATCGACAAGTTCGATCACATGCCGCCGGCAAAAGCCGAGGGCGCGACGGCGTTCGTGTCGATCATGGAAGGCTGCTCGAAATACTGCAGCTTCTGCGTGGTGCCCTATACACGCGGTGAGGAAATCTCGCGGCCCTTCGACGATGTGATTCTGGAAGTCGCGGAGCTGGCCGACCAGGGCGTCAAGGAAATCACGCTGCTGGGCCAGAACGTCAACGGCTATCGCGGGCCGATGGAAGATGGCTCGATCTGCGATCTGGCCATGCTGGTCGAGTTCGTGGCCGAGATCGAGGGCATCGAGCGGATTCGCTATACCACCAGCCATCCGCTGGAATTCTCGGATGCGCTGATCGAGGCCTATGCGCGGGTGCCCAAGCTGGCCAACTATCTGCATCTACCGGTGCAGTCGGGCTCGGACCGCGTGCTCGCGGATATGAAACGCGGCTATACGGCCGATCATTTTCGCGAACGTATTGCCAAGCTGCGCGCCGTGCGTCCGGATATCAGCCTGTCGACCGATATCATCGTCGGCCATCCAGGGGAGGGCGAGGCCGAGTTCGAGCAGACGATGCAGCTGGTCGAGGACATGCGCTTCGATGCCGCGTTTTCCTTCGTCTACAGCAAGCGTCCCGGCACGCCGGCGGCCGATATGGCCGACGACACGCCGCGCGAGGTCAAGAAACAACGCCTGGCGCGGTTGCAGGCACGAATCGCCGAATTCAACCGCGAATACATGCAGAACATGATCGGCACCACCCAGCGCGTGCTGGTCGAGCGCGAATCCAAACGCGGTGGCGGCCAGATGGCCGGGCGTACCGATTCCAACCGCTGGGTCAACTTCGACGGCCACCCGCGCATGGTCGGGCACTTCGTCGAGATCGAAATCACCGAAGCACTCGACAATTCGCTGCGCGGGCGGGTGGTCACGCGCGATGCCGATGTACCCCTGCCCGATCTCGCGGCCGCGGCCGGCTGATCGGCCCCGCCGCCAACCACACGAATCATTTTGAACGAACCTATCCGCAAGAGCCTCGAACTGACCCCGCCGGATACGACACGGCTGGCTTATCTGTGTGGCCCGCAGGACCAGCATCTGCGCCTGATCGAGCGCACGCTCGACGTGCAGGTGCATAACCGCGGTCATCTATTTCAGGTCGAGGGCGACGAGGGCGCGGCCACGGCGGCGATCGACGCGCTCAACGAGCTCTACAGCGCGACCGCAGCCGGCGAGATCGGCCCCGATCGCGTGCATATCGTGGCCCGTACGGCCGAGCGCGAACTCCACGGCGGCGGCAACGGCGCCAGCGCCGAGCCGCGGGATGTCGTGATCAAGACCCGTCTCGGCCTGGTGCGCGGGCGCGGGCCCAGCCAGCGCCGTTATCTCGCCAATCTGGCGGACAACGATCTCAACTTCGGTATCGGCCCGGCGGGTACCGGCAAGACCTATCTGGCGGTGGCTGCAGCCGTGGATGCGCTCGAATCCGAACGCGTGCGCCGCCTGCTGCTGGTGCGACCGGCCGTGGAAGCGGGCGAGCGGCTCGGCTTTCTGCCGGGCGATCTGGCCCAGAAGATCGATCCCTATCTGCGCCCGCTCTACGACGCGCTCTACGAAATGCTCGGTTTCGACCGGGTGGGGCGGCTCATCGAGCGTAACGTCATCGAAATCGCTCCGCTGGCCTATATGCGCGGGCGTACCCTCAACGAGGCGTTCATCATTCTCGACGAGGCGCAGAACACCACCGTCGAGCAGATGAAGATGTTTCTCACCCGCATCGGCTTCGGCTCGACTGCGGTGGTCACGGGCGACATGACCCAGGTGGATCTGCCGGTGGCCAAGAAATCGGGCCTGCGCCATGCGGTACGGCTGCTGCAGGATATCGAAGGCATCAGCGTGACCAAGTTCTCGGCGCGCGATGTGGTGCGTCATCCGCTGGTTCAGCGCATCGTTCAGGCCTACGATCGCGAAAGCGAAGCAGGCGAGCACGGCTAGTCGGCGGCAACCGCATGAATATCGAACTCGCGCTGGACTGCGCGCCCGGCATCGACGCGCCCGATCCGCACATGCTCGAGCGCGCGGCAATCGCCGCCCTCGAAGGCGCGCGTTGCAGTGACGAACCCGTCTACGAACTGGCCGTACGTCTGATCGACGAGGCCGAGTCGGCCCAGCTCAACGGCGACTATCGTGACAAGCGCTATGCGACCAATGTGCTGTCGTTCCCGGCCGGCGCCGAACTGCCGGGGCTGACCGTGCTCGGCGATCTGGCGATCTGCATGCCGGTGATCGCGCGCGAGGCCGGCGAGCAGCACAAAAGCCGTGATGCGCATCTATGTCATATGGTCGTGCACGGCGTTTTGCACTTGCTCGGCTATGACCATATCGGCGACGATGAGGCCGAAACCATGGAGGCGCTCGAGCGCAGGGTGATGGCGGATCTCGGCCACGACGATCCTTACCGCACCGTGAGTGCCTGAAATCGATTCCGCAGGCCGTAGGGCCGAGCCAGACATCTGGGCTTGAGAGGAGGGCGCGGCTGCGGCCGCATACGATGAGCGACGAGGACGACAGCGAGCAGAGTCGAAGTAGCGGCAACTGGCTGCGCCAGATCGGCATGAGCCTGGCCGGACCACCGCGCGATCGCGACGAGTTGGTGGAAGTGCTCACCGAAGCACAGGAAAACGAACTGCTCGATATCGATGCCCTGTGGATGATGCAGGGCGTGCTCAAGGTGTCCGAACAGCAGGTGCGCGACATCATGGTGCCGCGCTCGCAGATGGTGGTGGTCGAGTCCGATGCGGCCGCCGCCGATATCCTGTCGATCGCCATCGAATCCGGCCATTCGCGTTTTCCGGTGATCGGCGAATCCCGCGACGAGGTCGTCGGTATTCTGCTGGCCAAGGACATGCTCCAGCTCGCCGAGGATCGCCAGGACAGCGACGCGTTCGAACTGGGCGCGGTGCTGCGCCCGGCGGTTTACGTGCCCGAATCCAAGCGCGTGAACGTGCTGCTCAAGGAGTTCAAGGCCTCGCGCAACCACATGGCCGTGGTCGTGGACGAATACGGTGGCGTGGCCGGGCTGGTGACCATCGAGGATGCGCTCGAACAGATCGTCGGCGAGATCGACGACGAATACGACCAGGCCGAAGGCGCGAACATCCTGCGCCAGGAACACAACCGTTTTCTCATTCGCAGCCTTACCCCGGTCGAGGAATTCAACGACTATTTCGAGACCGACTTCTCGGACGAGGATTTCGACACCATTGGCGGGCTGGTCGTGCACGAATTCGGGCATATGCCCAAGCGCGGCGAAACCACCATCATCGACCGCTTCCAGTTCAATGTGCAGCGCGCGGATTCGCGCCGTATCCATCTGTTTCAGATGACGGTCCTGCCGGAGGCCTCCGAGTAGCGCATGGCTGCGAAACGCATCGCGCGTATCGCCGCCCTGGATGTGCTGCTGC
The DNA here is from genome assembly GCF_040361255.1 of Salinisphaera sp. T5B8. NCBI lineage: Bacteria > Pseudomonadati > Pseudomonadota > Gammaproteobacteria > Salinisphaerales > Salinisphaeraceae > Salinisphaera > Salinisphaera sp. T5B8. Next base: position 168,194 of record NZ_APNG01000008.1, read on the forward strand.
CCGCCCTGTTCGGCGGGCTGGCAACCCTGGGTTTCGCCCCGTTCGGCTACTACGGGCTCACGCTGCTCGCACTCGTGGGCCTGCTTGCGCTGTGGTGGCCGGCGAGCGCGCGTCGCGGTGCCTGGCGCGGTTTCGTGTTCGGGCTGGCCCATTTCGGCACCGGCATCTACTGGACCTTTGTGTCCACTTATTACTACGGCGGCGCGCCGCTGCCCATGGCGATCGCGCTGGTGTGCCTGCTCACGGTCTACATGGCGCTGTATCCGGCGCTGGTGGGCGCACTCGCCGGGGCGACACGCGTGCTGCCGCGCACGCTCTGGGCGCTGCTGGTGGTGCCTTGTGCCTGGCTGCTCGCCGAGCTGGTACGCAGCTGGGTGATGACCGGCTTTCCCTGGCTGTCGCTGGGGTACTCGCTCATCGATGCGCCGGTGACCGCGCTCGCCCCGATCGGCGGTGTGTATTTCCTGGGCGCGCTGATGGTGGCCAGCGCCGGCACGGTGGTGCTGTTGTTCGCCGGCTCCATTCCCGCGCGGGCGCTGGCGGTGGTGCTCATCGGTCTGGCGCCGTTGGGTCTGTGGTACACGCCGCCGACCACCGAATGGACACAGGCCAGCGGCGCGCCGGTGAGCGTGGATGTCGTTCAGGGCAACTTCGCCCAGGCGGTCAAGTGGGATCGCGATGTCTTTCGCACCACATTGGAACGTTACCGGGCGATGACCGAGGCCTCCGACGCCGACCTGGTGGTCTGGCCGGAAGTGGCCATCCCCGCGCCGGCCAATCAGGTGCAGGCCTATCTCGACGATATCGCCACGCTGGCGGGTGAACGCGATCAGACCGTGCTGGCCGGCATCCTGGTCCATGAAGCCAGCGACGCGCCGTATTACAACGCCGTGCTGGCGCTGGGCGCCGGGCAGGGGCGTTACTACAAGCGCCATCTTGTGCCGTTTGGCGAATACTTTCCGGTCCCGGAATTCGTCAAGACGCTGCTCGACGGCGTCAACATGCGTTATAGCGACTTCGGCTTCGGCGCCGATGATCAGGCCCTGATCGAAGTCGACGGCGTGAAGCTGGGGCTGTCGATCTGTTTCGAGGATGCCTTCGGCTACGAGATCGCCAAGGCGCTGCCGCAAGCCGGCATGCTGGTAAACGTGACCAACGACGCCTGGTTTGCCGGCACGACCGCCGCGGCCCAGCATCTGGAAATCGCACGCATGCGCGCGCTCGAAGCCGGGCGGCCCATGCTGCGTGCAGCCAATACCGGCATTTCCGCGATCATCGACTACGACGGCCGCCTGCGCGAGCGCACGCCCGAGTTCCAGATCGCTCAGATCGAATCGCAGGTCCAGCCGCGTAGCGGCGAAACGCCCTATATGCGTATCGGCGACCGGCCGTTGTGGTGGGCGGGCTTTGCCGTCACCGCACTGTCGTTGCTGGCGGCATGGCTGCTTGCACGTCGCCAGCGCCGGACACGCAAGACAGGCGATTGAACAAGCGCCCGGCCGGCGGCTGATGCGAAGCGCGCAGCGAGGCAGTACACTTGCCGGCTGTTTTCGACTGCCCGATCGATAGCCGCCGATGGATTCCACCTACCGTTTCGATGCAATCGAGGCCGATGTCCAGGCCCGCTGGCGCGACGCGCGCGCGTTCGAAGTCAAGCGCGACGACCGCGAGAAGTTCTATTGCCTGTCGATGTTCCCGTATCCCAGCGGCAAGCTGCATATGGGGCATGTGCGCAACTACACCATCGGCGACGTCATCTCGCGTTATCAACGCATGTGCGGCAAGAACGTGCTCCAGCCGATGGGCTGGGATGCCTTCGGCCTGCCGGCCGAAAACGCGGCGATCAAGAACGGCGTGCCGCCGGCGAAATGGACCCGCGAGAACATCGCCGCCATGCGCGAGCAACTCGCACAGCTGGGTTTTGCCTACGACTGGTCCCGCGAGATCGCCACCTGCGATCCGAGTTACTACCGCTGGGAGCAGTGGCTGTTCACCAAGCTGTTCGAAAAAGGGCTGGTCTATCGCAAGGAATCGATCGTCAACTGGGACCCGGTCGACCAGACCGTGCTCGCCAACGAGCAGGTGGTGGACGGGCGCGGCTGGCGTTCGGGCGCGGTCGTCGAACAACGCGCCATCCCGCAGTGGTTTGCCCGCATCACCGACTATGCCGACGAACTGCTGGACGATCTGGATGCGCTCGAGGGCTGGCCCGAGGCGGTCAAGACCATGCAGGCGAACTGGATCGGGCGTTCGACCGGTCTGGAAATCGATTTCGAAGTCGTGGGCTACGACGATCCGCTGACGGTTTATACGACACGCCCGGATACACTGCACGGCGCGACCTATATGGCCGTCGCCGCCGATCATCCGCTGGTCGCGGCCGCTGCCGAGCACGACGCCGAACTGGCCGCCTTCTGTGAAGAATGTCGCAAGGCCGGCACTGCCGAAGCCAGCCTGGAAACACGCGAGAAGAAAGGTTATCGCTTGCCCATCGAGGCGCGTCATCCGCTCTCGGGCGAGCGCATGCCGATCTTTGTCGCCAATTTCGTCCTGACGGGCTATGGCACCGGCGCGGTCATGAGCGTACCCGCCCACGATCAGCGCGACTGGGAGTTCGCCAGCGCCTACGATCTGCCCATCGTCCCCGTGATCGCCACCGCCGAGGGCAATACGCCCGACGTGAGTTCGCAGGCGAGCGTGGAAAAAGGCGTGCTCATCAATTCCGGCGACGACGACGGCAAGGATTTCGACACCGCCTTCAACGATATCGCCGATCGCCTGGAAGGCCGCGGTATCGCGCGCCGCAAGACGCAATATCGTCTGCGCGATTGGGGTTTGAGCCGTCAGCGCTACTGGGGCGCGCCGATTCCGATCATCCACTGCGATGATTGCGGCGCGGTACCGGTGCCGGAAGCCGACCTGCCGGTGGTGTTGCCGGAAGACGTGACCCCGGAGGGCACGGGCTCGCCGTTGCCGGACATGCCCGAGTTCGTGAACGTGGATTGCCCGCAGTGCGGCAAGCCGGCCCGCCGCGAAACCGATACCTTCGATACCTTCATGGAATCGTCCTGGTATTTCGCGCGTTTTGCCTGCCCGGATGCCGAGTCGATGCTCGACGATCGCGCCAACTACTGGCTGCCGGTGGATCAATACATCGGCGGTATCGAGCACGCCATTCTGCATCTGCTGTATGCGCGCTTTTTCCAGAAGGTGATGCGCGACGAAGGCCTCACCGAGGCCGGCGAGCCGTTCAAGCGCCTGCTCACCCAGGGCATGGTGCTCAAGGACGGGGCGAAGATGTCCAAGTCCAAGGGCAATACGGTCGATCCGCAGGCGCTCATCGAAACCTACGGCGCGGATACGGTGCGCCTGTTCTCCATGTTCGCCGCGCCGCCGGACCAGTCGCTGGAATGGTCGGATGCGGGCGTGGAAGGGGCCAATCGCTTCATCAAGCGCTTGTGGCGTCTGGTTGCCGAACACGTCGAGGCGGGCATCGTCGCCCCGGCCACGCAGGCGGACGGCGAAGCCGGCGAGCTGCGCCGCAAGCTGCACGAAACCATTGGCAAGGTGGGCGACGACATCGGCCGGCGCACCACGTTCAACACCGCGATCGCCGCGGTCATGGAACTGTGCAACGCACTGGGCAAGATCGATGGCGGCCAGCCGTCGAACCAGGCCGTGCGCCAGGAAGCCCTGGAAGCGGTGGTGAAAATGCTTGCGCCGATCATCCCGCATGTCTGCGATGCGCTCTGGCGCGCACTGGGCCACGAAGATCTGCTGCTGGATGTCGCGTGGCCGCAGGCCGACGAGTCCGCGCTCACCCGCGATACCCTCACGCTGGTGGTCCAGGTCAACGGCAAGGTGCGCGCCAAGATCGACGTGCCGGCTGCGGCCGATCGCGATGCCGTGGCCGAGATTGCCCAGGCCGAGGCCAATGTGGTGCGCTTCATTGACGGCGCGCCGATCAAGAAGACCATCGTCGTGCCGGGCAAGCTCGTTAATCTCGTGGTATAGATCGCCTCATGAAATCGATATCTGCTGTCCTGTTCGACCGACGTGTGGCCCTGGGTGGCGTGCTGATCGCGCTCACCGCCATGCTCGCCGGCTGTGCTTTTCATCTGATGGGGGCGTCGCCGCTGCCCGATGGCATTGATCGCATGTACGTCAGCTACAGCGACGACTATCGGGTCGGTGATCCGCCGCTGGTGGAAACCCTGCGCCAACGGCTGCGTGAACGTCATGTGCTGGGCGATAGCAGCGCGCCGGCGCGGTTGTCCATCGACGAAATCGACAACCGTCAGCGCATCGTCTCGGTCAGCCCCGTCGATGGTCAGGTCGCCGAATACGAACTCACCACCGAAGTCGCCTTCGATTACGAGGTCAACGGCGCCACCCAGCTGGAAAACGAAACCTTGTCGGTGACCCGCAGCTACAGTTTCGACAACACCGAACGTCTGGGCGCCGAACAAGAACAAAGCGAACTGCTGACCAGCATGCACGAAGAACTGGCCAACCTGATTCTGTTACGCGTCGCCAGCGCGAATGAAAAGCTCGCGCGTTAGACTGGCGCGCGAACCGTCGCAATCGAAACCGCGCGCATGACCGATCGCAGCATCCTCAAGCCCAGCCCGATCACGCCCGCCGACGCGGCTGCCTTCATCCGCGGGCGGCGCACGGTCGATCAATTCACCGACGAGATCCCGGACCCGGCGATCATCCGTGAGGCCGTCGAACTGGCGCGCTGGGCACCCAATCATCATCTGACCGAGCCATGGCGTTTCTATACGCTCGGGCCCAGAACGCGCGACGCCATCATCGACCTCAACACACGGCTGGTCGCCGAGCGCAAGGGCGACGAAGTGGCGGTGGCCAAGCGCGAGCGCTGGCAATCGGTGCCCGGGTGGCTGGCCATCACCTGTGTTGTTAATGAAGACCCGGTCACCGCGCGCGAAGACTATGCCGCCTGTGCCTGCGCGATTCAGAATATCGCGCTGTATCTGCATAGCGCGGGCCTGGGCAGCAAATGGATCAGTGGCGAGGCCACGCGTCACCCCGATCTGGCGCCGATCCTGGAGATCGACAGCGCCCACGAATACTGCGTGGGTCTGCTATGGTATGGCTATCCGAAACGCCGCCCGCGCAGTCAGCGCCGCGATCTCGACGAGATACTCACACAGCGGCCCTGACCGGCGTTGCAAATCGGCACGCCACGGGCGTTGCAAAACCCGCGTACCCCCGATAGAATTGCGCGCTTTCGCAGCCGCCCCGGCTGCCTAATCGCGTTGGTTCAGGATACAGTGCAATGAAGACGTTTTCTGCAAAGAAAGACGAAGTCCCCGGTGACTGGTATGTCGTCGATGCCGACGGCAAGACGCTCGGTCGTCTGGCTTCGGAAGTCGCCACGCGCCTGCGCGGCAAGCACAAGCCGGAATACACCCCGCATATGGACGTGGGCGATCACATCGTGGTCGTGAACGCCTCCAAGATCAAGGTGACCGGCAAGAAGCCGCAGCAGAAGATCTATTACCGGTTCACCGGTTATGTCGGCAACATGAAGTCCGTCACGCTCGAGGATCAGCTCGCCGCCCATCCCGAGCGCGTGATCGAGCATGCCGTCAAGGGCATGCTGCCGAAGAATCCGCTGGGCCGTCAGATGGCCCGCAAGCTGCGCGTCTATCCGGGCGCCGAGCATCCGCATACCGCACAGCAGCCGCAGACGCTGGAGATTTAGTCAATGGCAACCGAACAAGCCTACGGTACCGGCCGTCGCAAGACCGCGACCGCCCGCGTTTTCATCAAGCCGGGTAGTGGCCAGATCACGGTTAACAAGAAGTCGCTGGACGAATACTTCGGCCGTCCGACTTCGCGCATGATCGTGCGTCAGGCGCTGGAAGCCACCGATTCGAGCGATCGTTTCGATATCAACGTGACCGTCGCCGGTGGCGGCCCCAACGGCCAGGCCGGCGCCATTCGCCACGGCCTGTCCCGGGCGCTGGTACAGTATGACGAAATGATGCGTGCACCGCTGCGCGCCGCGGGCTACATGACCCGTGACGCCCGCAAGGTCGAGCGCAAGAAGATCGGCCTGCACAAAGCTCGCAAATCGCCGCAGTACTCCAAGCGCTAGCGGCGATTGCCGACCGTTTGCCGCCTACCCGGCGAGCGGTCAGCCCAGTTTGCTGGGGGATCGTCTAGTGGTAGGACTACGGACTCTGACTCCGTCAACGGGGGTTCGAATCCCTCTCCCCCAGCCAGCATCAAAAGCCCGCCTATTGGCGGGCTTTTTTT
>NZ_APNG01000009.1:0-169055 GCF_040361255.1 Salinisphaera sp. T5B8
TTGGGTGATTGGACTCCAGATCGACGTGCTACTCAATAGCGGGGGATGGTCGCTCCATTCTCTCAAGAGTTGGAGCCTCCGGTATTCTCGGGGCAGTTCACTGCCATCCAGCCGTGCCGGCTGGTATCTGATCACCAGCAAGCTCGTACTCAACGGCCTCGCGGTCGTCTGGCTTTATGCGGATGCGAAATCGCGTGGCTGGCACGCCGATCGCATCGGTCTGTATGTCAGCATCGCGGCCATACTCATCGAGTTGGTGATGCCCGTTTACCTGATCCGCTCACGTGGGTGGCGGGGCGCATTAATAACCGTGCTGCGTTTTTGTCTGTACTTGCTCGCGTTTGCGGTCATGCTCACCGCGGTCGGCTACATAATCGGCGGCCCAGCGATAAATTGATCACGGGTTGCGGCACAGCGGATAGCGCCGTCGGAGCCACGCCTTGGCATTGTCGCGCCATGCCAGGCGTACGGCTGGACGCGCGCATGCTGTTGGGCTCGCCGCAGCGAATAGGTTTGCTGCAGCGGTGGGCCGGCCGCGCGGGTTTTGAATGTCGTCAATCGGGCGGACGCGCACGATCGCGGCACAGGGTTGATCGCGCTCGCGCGCGGGCCATGCAAACCGCGCTACCGCGTATGGCGAGCGCAAAACGATTGTGTCGCCAGCGCTTTGGCGCCACACTATCCGGATCATGGATGACGTATTCGCGCATAATGGCTATGCGACACCCGCGTTTGCGCGACAGAACAACCTTGCCAACGCCGCGCCGTTTACCAAACGTGCCGCCCTGTGTAATCGCCTGTGCTGGCGAGACGGGCCTTTAGATCGTGGCTGATCGAGAGCAGCTGGCTGCGTGGCTGGCGGACACGGCCCAAGGTGACGAGCGCGCCTTTCAGCAGCTTTATGCCGCAACGTCGGCGCAACTCTATGCGTTGTTGCTGCGTATCCTGCGTAATCCGGAGCGGGCGCAGGATGCCTTGCAGGACGCTTATGTAAGGGTCTGGCAGAAGGCCGACACCTACACTCCGGAACGGGGGGCGCCTCTGACGTGGCTGTTGTCGATTGCCCGCTACCGCGCACTGGACGTACTCAGACGCAAGCGCCCTGAAGTGGCGATGCCGGAGGAACCGGACATGATGGCTACACTGCTCGAGGATGAGCAGGCGCTCTCACCGCTGGAAGAGAACGAAAACCAGCAGTCGCTTGATGCCATTCAGGCCTGTCTGAAGACGCTGCAGCCGCAGCAGCGCGACAGTGTGCTGCTTGCCTACTATGAAGGCCTGACGCACCAGGAACTCTCGCAGCGCCTGGACGCGCCGTTGGGGACGGTCAAGAGCTGGATTCGTCGCGGCTTGATGCGGTTGCGTGAATGGCTTGGGGAGCGTGCGTCATGACATCCCAAGAGCGTGATGACGAGCTGGTGATTGCCGCGGGTGAATACGTGCTGGGCACGGCGGAGCCCGATCAGCGCGAAGCCTTCGAACAGCGTCTGGAAAACGACGCGCGAGCACAGCGCGAACTCGTCTATTGGGAGCATCGACTCGCAAGTCTCGGACTGGGCCTTGCCCCCGTACAGCCGCCGGCCTCGGTATGGGCGCGCGTGTCGAAGGCGCTGTCGCTCAACGAGTCCGGCAAAGCGGCCCCCGCGGCGAGTTCCGCAAAAGCGCCTGCGGCTAATGATTCACGGTTTTGGCGTGCCGCCGCGATTGCCGCGTCGGTGGTGGCGCTGGTGTTGGGTGGCATGCTGCTGTCCCAGCCGTCGTATCACCATGGCATCGGCGAACCCAATCCGCCGCATGCATATACGAGTATCGTCTATGACGACCCGACCGGTACCGGCTGGCTGGTGACCGCCTGGGCGAATGACGACGAAATGCAAGTGGTCGCCCTGGGTGACTATCAGGTGCCCCAAGGCAAGATACTGCGTGCCTGGCTCAAGCCGGAGACGGGGGATCCCATACCGCTGGGCGAATGGCCGCACAAAAAGGGTGGCTACACCATGGAGCTCGGTAAAGCGACCGTCCAGCGCATGACACCGCCGGCGAAGCTGATGGTATCCATGGAAGATGCCGGCGCTACGCAGCAGGCACACGCCGCGCCCGCCGGCAAGGTCTTGTGGAGTGCGCCCATACTCCGGCGCACGGGCTAAACGCCCGACGACAAGGTTAACGACCCTTCGCAAAAGAGCGCGAGTAGCCGTACGTTACATCGTGGCACCATCCCTTAGCGCGGTGCGAGCACGTGAAGTAGATGCTTCAAACCATGCTTGAAACGCAGCGATTGACCATGCGGGCGTTAACGCTGGATGACGTGCCCGCATTGACCGCGATTCTGAGTGACCCAGCCGTGATGTCGTATTCGCTACGCGGTGTCTGCGACGAAGCCGCCACGCGGGATTTCATTGCATGGTGTCGTGATTGTTACGCGACCCACGGCTTAGGACCTTGGGCGCTCATCGACAAGCGCGACGCCTCGCTGATCGGTTTTTGCGGCGTCGCGCCGGAAGCGGTCGGCGTGATCGAACAGATGAGCCTGGGCTACCGGCTGGCCACGCGTTACTGGAACAAGGGGCTGGCCGCCGAAGCGGCGACCGCGGTTCTCGCGCATGCGTTTGGCGTTCAAGACGTGGCGTCGATCGTGGCGATTATCGAACCGTCACATCACGCCTCGCTACGGGTGGCCGAAAAGGTCGGCTTTGCGCGCTTCGAGATGATGACGTTTCACGGCCGGCCGGTGCGGCTGTATCGGCTCGATCGAGTCGAGTGGACCGAGAGCCGGTCGGCACTACGCAATCACGCGGACATGCCGATAACACACCCGTGATCGCATAAAGTCGACGTATATAACCGCAGGCACAGGCGCGGCGGGTTGCGTTGGCGTAGCGAACTGGCTCATAACTGGTCACAACGGCCACGCATTGCCGAAACGGTCATCGGCCGTTTGGCTGCAGGTCAGATCAACCGGGGCAGGGGTGACAAACGATAACGACAGGCGCGCGGGCGACGTTGCGCAAGGTGGAGCGGCCAAGACCGCACAGCAACGCCGTAAGGCACAAACGCAGCGCGCCAGTGACGGGGCCGATCGCGACGGGACGTCGGATCCAACCGAGCTGAAATCGCTCGACGCACGCGTCGGCGAATTACTGCGCTCGGAATTGTGGGCAGATTCGCATGCCGAGCGATACGATCGTTTTACCCGACTGCTCGGCCGCATATTCGACGCCCCCGAAGCGCTGATCGCGTTGTTCGATGATGGCCAGTATTCGTTCAAATCCCGCTTTGGCTTTCAACTTGGCACGGCCGCCGAGCAAATTCGCTTGTGTCGCGAGGCGGCCGGGCATCGTGATGTGTTCGTCATTGAAGACATTGACGTTGCCCGCAAAGACGTCAAAGACGATTCCACCCGCAATATGCGTTTTTTCGCCGCGCGTGCGTTGCGTACGCAGGCCGGCGAGGTCGTTGGCTGTGTGGCCGTGCTGGATTTCAAGCCGCGCGGCTTTGATGACAACGCACGACAAACGCTCAACGAGATCGCGCTTTTGGTGGAAGAGGAGTTCAGTCTCAACGAGGCCCTGGCATCCACGCGTGCCGGTATGGCCGAGCTGCTGGATCGTGATGCCGCCTTGCCATCGCCCACCCATATCATCGCCTATGAAAAGATCGAACTGCTGGTCGAACAGGCCCGCGAGGCAGGGCGCAAGCTGGGTATCTTCTATCTGAGTGTCGATAACCTCTACGACATGTCGCTCGCCTATGGCCCGGGGCGTATTCAGGCGATGATCAATCGCTGGATGGACGATCTGCGCGGTCACGGCGACACCCTGATTTATATCGCCCGCCTGACCGAGCGGGGCTTCGTTGGCGCCTTCGAGTTCAATGGGTCGGTGCAGGCCGCCCGCCGTCATTGCGAACAGCTGCGTGCCCACGCCGAGCGCGAGATCGAACACGAGGACGTACGCTTTGCATTCGAGGCGAGCTGCGGGTTGTGTGTGCACCCCGATCATGGCGACTCCGGCGTGGCGCTGATCGGCCGTGCCCAGCTGGCGCACGAGAATCAGAGCTGGGCCGGCGATACGGCCTTGTTCAATGCGTCGATCGCCAAGCGTTTTCGGCGCGAGTCCGCGATACGCACCCGTTTCGAACCGGCCGTGCGCTCGGGCGCGGTGACCTTTCACGCCCAGCCGATATTTGCGACGGCGGACCAGTCATTGATGGGCGTGGAATTGCTCGCCCGCTGGCAGGACCCGCAGCTCGGCGAGGTATCGCCGTCGGAATTCGTCCCGGTCATCGATCCTGAAAAGGGGCCGCGGCGCGCGCTGGTTGCCCATGCGCTGGAGACCGCCTGCCGGTATCTATCCATCTGGCAGGCGGATTCGCGCTTCGTACCCTACGTCACGATCAATGTGCCCGGCGCCGAAGTATTTCAGCGCGATTTCCATGACATGGTGGACGCAACACTTGCGCAATACGGTGTCGATGGTCGTCATCTCGTGTTCGAGCTGACCGAGCGCAGCGTCATCCGCGATTTCGAACGCATGGCACGCGCGCTGCGGCGGCTGACCGAAACCGGCGCACGAATTGCGATCGACGATTTCGGCAGCGGGTATTCATCGATTGCCTACCTTACGCGGCTGCCGTTGGCGCTCGTCAAACTCGACAAGCGGGTCGTGCAGCAGGTCGATCACGAAGGCCCGGCGTACGAATTGGCGCGGGGTATCGTCGCGCTCGCCCACGGTCAGGATCTGGCCGTGGTGGCCGAAGGTGTCGAAACCCAGCAACAATGGGACATCATTCGTGCCATGGGCTGCGAATACGTACAGGGCTACCTGTTCTGCCGGCCAGAGCCAGAATCCGAGCTATTCGAACGCGTCGATCGGCAGCGGGCGAACTCGGCCAAAGCCGATGATCCCGGAGGTAGCGCCTAGCAGCGGTATGAGTAACGCCCCGCGGCGTGCGCCGTGATGGGCCGTTCACAGCGCCCATGCGCTGAAACATTCCCTGTAGTTTGCATATAGTCCAAACTACGCGCCGTCGATCGTGTCCGCGCTGTGTTCGCCCCATGCTATATGCCCTGATTCTCGTTGCCCTGATTGCGTTCATCGTTGTCGCGACCTCGGGGCTCAAGCTGCACCCGTTTCTGGTATTGCTGGTCACGGCCTTTTTCGGCGGGCTGGCCTACGGCGTGCCGGCGCTGGATGTCGTCGATGCCATCGGCAAGGGCTTTGGCGGCATTCTCGGCAGTATCGGTCTGGTGATCGTGTTCGGCACCATCATCGGCGTGATTCTGGAGAAAAGCGGCGCTGCGCTGACCATGGCCGAAACGATCATTCGCGCGTTGGGGCAACGCTTTCCCACGCTCACGATGTCGCTGATTGGCTATCTGGTGTCGATTCCGGTGTTCTGCGATTCCGGCTACGTCATTCTGAATTCGCTCAAGAACGCGGTCGCCGCCCGTATGAACGTGTCGGTCACCGCCATGAGCGTCGCACTGGCCACCGGGCTGTATGCCACGCACACGTTTGTGCCGCCCACGCCCGGACCGATCGCGGCTGCCGGTAATCTGGGCATTGGCAATAACCTCGGGCTGGTCATCGTACTGGGTGCGGTCGTCGCGCTGATCACCGCGCTCGCGGGCATGCTCTGGGCGAATCGCTATCTGGGGCGCGACGACGCCGATGCCGGCCTGTTGACCGAAGAGGCCGACGCGCTCAACGCCGAGGATGCTTTCGCCGCGTTCCGGGAAAAACAGGGCGTACTGCCGGGCGTATTCGCCTCCTTCGTGCCGATTCTGTTGCCGATCGTACTGATTTGCCTGGGGTCGGTTGCCGCCTTTCCGTCCGCGCCGCTGGGCGAGGGCGCTGTCGCCGCCGTACTGAGGTTGCTTGGCAATCCGTTGGTCGCACTGACGTTGGGTCTGGTGGCGGCCTGTCCGTTGCTGCCCAAGGTCAAGCGCCGCGAAGCGCTGGAGCAACGCGTGAGCGCCGGTATTGCCGCGGCCGCGCCCATTCTCATGATCACCGGCGCGGGCGGTGCCTTCGGCCAGGTGCTCAAGGCCACGCCGCTGGCGGATTTCATCGGCGATACGCTGTCCACGCTGGGTATCGGCATCTTCATGCCCTTCGTGGTGGCCGCCGCGCTCAAGACCGCCCAGGGCTCGTCCACGGTGGCACTCGTTGCGACCTCCGCTCTCGTCGCTCCTTTGCTGGGCGATATCGGCCTGGATAGCGAAATGGGGCGTGCGCTATGTGTGCTCGCCATCGGCGCGGGTGCGATGACCGTCTCCCACGCCAACGACAGCTTCTTCTGGGTCGTATCCCAGTTCAGCCGCATGCCCGTGACGCTGGCCTATCGGGCACAGACGGTAGCCACGCTGATTCAGGGTGTCGTGGGTATTCTCGTGGTGTGGCTTATGTCGCTGGTATTGCTCTAGTTCGCTCAGGCCGAGCGCGTGTCGTGGAGCGCACGACGTGCGTGCCAAGCAGGCCATCGAAATCGCGTATCGGCTCGCGTACGATCAACCGCATGGTCCGCACGCACTCGCTACCGCCCTATATCCAGACCGACGACCGCGTGATTCTGTTCGACGGCGTCTGCCGGCTGTGTAATGCCTGGTGTCGGTTCATCCTGAAATACGACACACAGCGGCGTTTCAAGCTGGCCTCGGTGCAGTCTGCCGAAGGGCAGGCGATTCTGGCTCATTTCGGTCTACCGACCGATCGTTTCGACACGATGCTGTACGTCGAGGGTCGCAACGCCTATGAACGCTCGGACGCGTTTTTGCGGGTCGTCGTACAACTGGGCGGGGCGTGGCGACTGTTTGCCGTGCTGCGCGTATGCCCGCGGGGTGTGCGCGATTTCGTTTACGATCGCATCGCGCGCAACCGGTACAAGATTTTCGGGCGTTACGATGCCTGCGTTTTGCCCAGTCCGGATCATGCGGGGCGCTTTCTCGACGCGAATGGCTGAGCTGGCGCGCATCAAGCGCTATGCACGCTATGCGTTGGCATTCGTGTTCATCTATCACGGCCTGGTGCCCAAGCTGCTCTGGCTCGATCCGATGGAAACGGCGTGGGTTGCCGGCCATCACATTCCGATATCGGCGGCCGTGTTCGCGGGGCTGGCGGGTAGTGTCGAGATTTTGATTGGTTTGTCGGTCGCGTTGCTGCGCAGCGCGCTCGTGCCGGTTTATATCGCTGCCGCTTTGTTGATCTTGCTGTTGGCGGATGCTGCCCTGTTTGCGCCGGCCACACTGGTCGCCGCATTCAATCCGGTGACCATCAATATCGCCGCGCTCGCGCTGTGCGCGGTGATACAGACCAGCCATCGCGCATTGGCGGCTGGCTGAACACCCGCTACCGCATGCGCGAAGTGCAGGCGCGCTTTCGCCGCAACATGTTCCTACGGCATCATCGCGGTCTTTCGGTCGGGGGCGAGGTTTGCAAAGCGAAATAACTTACAAGCAGCTCCTGCGTCGGGATTTTGCGGCCGGGGCACAAACCGTGCTGCCGGTGCTGATCGGTATCGTGCCGTTTGCGTTGATCGCGGGCATGGTCGCGGTGCGTCTGGGCCTGTCGCCGTGGGTGGCGAGTGCCTTGTCGGTGTTCGTGTTTGCCGGGGCTGCACAGTTGGCCACGCTACAGTTGCTTTACGACGGCGCGCCGTTGCTGATCATTCTCGTTACGGTCTTGTTCATCAATCTGCGCTTCATGATGTATAGCGCGTCGATTGCGCCGTATTTTCGTGGTGCCGGCGCGGGTACGCGCGCGCTGGTGAGCTATTTTCTGACCGACCAGCCGTATGTATTCGGCATCTACGGTTTTGCCGAGCGCGACCGGCTGTCGCAGCGAATTGCGTTCTATCTCGGCGTGGCCCTGCCGTTATGGAGCTGTTGGCAGATTGGCACCATCGTGGGCGCGCTCGCCGGTGCGCGGCTGCCGGATGCCTGGCATCTGGAGTTCGCGATTCCGTTGGTGTTCATGGCGATGATCGTGCCCGCGATTCGCGACCGGGCAAGTGTGGCCGCGGCGATTGTGGGCGGTGTGGTGGCTGTGGCCGGGCACGGGCTGGCCTGGAATCTGGGGCTGATACTGGGCGCGGTGGCCGGCATCGCGACCGGTGTGGTGGTGGCAGCGTTCACGAGCGCGCGGGCGGTCGACGATGACTGATGCCAGCGTCTGGATCACGGTCATCTGCGTCGGTGTGCTGACGTTCGTGCTGCGCTGGTCGTTCATCGCACTGGCGGATTCGCTGACCATGCCGGCTACGGTGCAAAACGCGCTGCGGTTCGTACCGGCGGCCGTGCTGGCGGCGATCATTGTGCCGGCGGTGGTGGTCGAAGAAGGGCATGTAGCGTTGTCGGTGAACAATCTGCGCCTGTTCGCGGGCATTGCGGCGGCGATCGTGGCCTGGCGCACGCGTAATATCTTCTACACCATCGCGGCAGGCATGCTCGTACTCTGGGCGCTGGAAGCCGTGCGCAGCACGCTTTGATAGCGGCCTATGAGCGCCTGCCCGTCAATGAAGCCAAGTCCTGCGATGAACGACACCGATAGCCCGCGCTTTTATCTCGTCTTGGCCGAAGCCGCCGATTCACAGGCGCTACAGGCAAACTTTGATGCGCTGTGCCTGCGCGACGATCTGTATATCGTGTATTCGTCGATGACGCGTTCCGAGGTGTATCACGCGGTGCGTGATCTTACGGCACCCCAGGCGCTGATGGCTGCACCGCTGGCGGGCCATCCCAAGTTTCGCGGTATGCCGGCGGGCGCGCTGAAGTGGCTCAAACAGCGCAGCAACGATTGATTGACCTGCCGCCGGCGTCGGGCGCCCGCGACGTGCGTTCACGGGTCGACGTGGCGCCGAATGACGTCCTCGTAGTCGCGAATGCGGTGGATATAGCGCACCGGTTCGTGGCCGCGTGCATAACCGTATTTCAACGACGGGTAGTAGCGCTTGTCCGCCAGTAGCGGCAGTACCTGCTTGAGATCGCGCCAGCGATGCGAATCTTTGCCCAGCCGTTCGGCCAGACGTTGGGCATCGCGTAAATGGGCAAGCCCGATGTTGTAGGCCGCCAGGGCCATAAGCAGGCGATCGGGCGAGGGCACAGCCGCGTCGATACGTTCGCGCATACGCGCCAGATAGCGCGCACCGCCGGCGATGCTTTGAGCCGGGTCGAGCCGATTGTCCACGTCCATCGCCCTGGCGGTGCGCCCAGTCAGCATCATCAAGCCGCGTACGCCCGTGGGGCTTTTTGCCCGCGGGTCCCATTTCGATTCCTGATAGGCCTGGGCGGCGAGCAGCAGCGGCGGCAGGGCATGGCGTTCGCCCGCGCGCTCGAACAGACGGTCGTAGCGCGGCAGACGCGTATCGATACGCTCGACCAGCGCGCGCCGGTCGACGAAGTCGAATTCCGGCAAATAGGTGTAGTACCGGTTCTTCATCGCAGTTCGCGCCTGTTGCCCGGCGGCGCTTTTCAGCCAGTCGCTGGCGGTTTGCGCCAGGGCGTTGGCGTGGCGTGGCACGGCCCAGGCCAATGCGTCGGACTCGCGCAGGTCGAACATCACCTGAAGCTGTGGATAGTAGCGGCGGTTGATATCCACGATGTTGGAGTCGGCCACGGTGCAGTCGAGTTCGTTTTTCCATACGCGATAGAGCAGCTGTTCGGTGCCCACCCGCGTGTTTTCCTTCCAGTGCAGCTCGGGGTGGGATTGCTTGAGCTCGCTCAGGCGTTCGGCATAGCTGCTGTCGGCAATGACCGTGAGCGAAACGTTCGCCAGTTGCGGGATGTCCCGGGGGCGCGCACTTTGGCCATTGCAGACCACCTGCGGGCGCACGGTCTGGTAGGCGTGCGTAAAACGAAACCGCTCGCGCCGTGCCGGGGTGATGCTCAGCCCCGCCGCCGCCAGGTCAGCCTTGCCGCGGGCAAGCGTATCGAGCACGCTATGAATGGAATCCTTGACCGTGTATTCGACTTTCACCCCCAGATGCGCTGCGAATGCTGAGGTGAGCGCGTATTCCGGGCCGGCGGCTTGTTTGTGGCGGTTCAGGTAATAGCTGGTGGGCGCATTACGGGTGACCACACGTAGCACGCCGTGCTCACGGATGCGATCGAGCCGACCGGCGTCGGCATTGTCGCCTGCATGTTCGGAACAGGCCGATAACAGCCAGATAGCCGCCAGACATACGGCAAGCGTAACGACGCGATTCATGCAGTCCCCCGTGACAAGTACAAGCCACAGCCTAACAACAACCCGCGCGAAGACCGGGCGCGACACAGCGTTACGAATAAACCCGGATAGCCTTTGCGCGGTCGTTTGGCCAATGCTATGCACCGTGCATGCGCATCGTTCGGGCAATGCCCGGCGTAAGCGTGGACATATAACGCTTGGCACGACACTTTCGACCGGTACGCGATGAGCCCGCAGAACAATAGCCCCGACCTCGTGACCCGGCATCGCTGCGGCAAGGGCTTTACCTATCGCTATGCCAATGGCCGAACGCTGCGCGATAAACGCCGGCGTCGCTGGATCGAATCGCTGGCCGTGCCGCCGGCCTGGCAGAGCGTGGAAATCAGCCTGGATGAAAAAGCGCGCGTGCATGCGACCGGGCGCGACGCAGCCGGGCGCAAGCAGTACATCTACAATGACGCATGGCGCGAGCGCCGCGATCAGGCCAAATTCGACCGGATTCTGGCGTTTGCCGAGCAACTGTCGACGATGCGTCGGGCCACCGGCCAACATCTGGCGCAGCCAGGCATGAATCGGGAAAAAGTACTCGCCTGCATGGTGCGTCTGATCGACAGCGCCTATTTTCGGCCCGGCAGCGAAAGCTACGCGCGCGAAAACGCGTCGTACGGGCTGACGACCATGCGCTCGAAACATCTGACCATCGACGGCGACGAGCTGATCTTCGACTACGACGGCAAGAGCGGGCAGCGCCAGCATCGGGTGGTGGAGGACGAACGCCTGGCTCGAATCGTGGCCGAACTGGATGAACAACCCGGCTACGAGATCTTCAAGTACTACGACGACAGCGGCGAGAAGGTGTATGTCGACAGCGCCGATCTGAACGACTACATCCACGAGGTGATGGGCGAACAGTACAGCGCCAAGGATTTTCGTACCTGGGCGGGCACGTCGCTTGCCGCGCTGGCGCTCGATGAAATCGGTCCCGGCGACGATGAAAAGATCAGCGAGAAGAATGTGCGTGACGCGGTTGAGCGGGTCGCCAAGCGTCTGGGCAATACGCCGAGCATCGCGCGCTCGAGTTATATCGACCCACGGGTGATCGAAACCTATCTGGATGGCCGCACGCTCAGCCATTTCCGCGCGCTCATCGAGGCCGAGCTGGAAGAGGGCGATCTCACCGGTCCGGAAGAACGGGCGGTGATGAAAATGCTCGAAAGCCGGGTGCGGCGCGCGTCTGCGACAGCTTGAGCTTGTCGACCACCCACATCAAAAAAGAACGCCGGACATGGGCCGGCGTTCTTCGTTCGACGGTGCGCAACACAGCCGGCTGGGCCCGCTGTGTTCGTCCCGCCTGACCGCGCTCTGGGCTACGCGGCGGCCTTACTCGGCCTGTGCCCGGACGGGTAGGTTGTCGCGTGGCGCTCGGCAGACCCTGTGAGTTCCGGCTCGCTGGCCGCGGGCGACTGGATATCCGAACTCAAGCGGAACGAGGCCAGCAGCGCCTGGAGCTGATCCGCCTGTTCGCGCATATGCAGCGCTGCTGCACTGGTTTGCTCCACCATGGCCGCATTGTGCTGGGTTGCGCTGTCGAGTTCCGTGACCGCGACGTTGATCTGACTGACACCCTGGCTTTGTTCGCGGGCGCCGTTGCGGATCTGGCCGACGACTTCGGTCACCCGTTCGATACGGCTGACAATGTCCTGCATGGTTTCGCCGGTTTCACGCACCAGCCGCGTGCCGGACTCGGTATGGGTTACGGAGGTATCGCTGAGTGCGCGGATCTGGCGCGACGCATCCGCCGCCCGACTGGCGAGATTGCGGACTTCCTGGGCCACCACCGAGAAACCGCGGCCGTGCTCGCCGGCGCGTGCGGCCTCGACCGAGGCGTTCAAGGCCAGCAGATTGGTCTGGAATGCGATGCCGTCCATCAACGTGGTCACCGCGCTGATTTCGCCGGCGGATTGGGCGATGTCTTCCATCGTGGTGGCCATCTCGCGCATGGCGCGCTGACCTTCGTGTGCTGCGTCGACAGTGGAATGGGTCAATTCGCTGGCCTGGTCGGCGGCTTCGGCGGTATTGCCCACCGTGGCGGTGATTTCCTCCATGGACGCCGAGGTCTGCTCGAGACTCGCCGCGGCCTGTTCGGTACGGCTGGCCAGGGCCTGGCTGCCCTGGGCGATCTCGTTGGCGGCGCCGTGCACGCTCTGCGTAGAGCTGCGTACGCTTTGCAGCGTGCCGTCCATACGGCCGATGAAGGCGTTGAAGTTGACGGCGAGATCGCCCAACTCATCGGTGCGCCGGGTATCGATACGTGCGGTCAGATCGCCGTCGCCTTCGGTGATTTCCTTGATACGCTGCGTGACGGCCTTGATCGCGCGCGACATCATCAGCGGCCCGACCAGTGCCACGACGAGTGTCAGCAGGCCGATGACCACGGCAAAGCCGACCACCGCATACTCCTGCATGGTGGCGCGGGAGAGCGCGGCTGTCTCCAGGGCGTGGATCTTGTCCTCTGCAGCGATGCTGGCGCGGTCGTAGACTTCGCGCAATTCGGCAAACTGGTGTTCGAGCTGCCCGTCGAGCAGGGCCAGCGCGCCCGCGTAGTCGCCGTTACTGCGCCGTTCCAGCACCTCGTTGGACGTCTTCAGCCAACGCTCGTAGAGCGCGCCGAAATCGTTGACCGAAGCGACGACTTCCGGGTAGGCGGCAAGGTCATTGACGAACTTCTGGAGCCGCGTATTCGCCTGCTCGGCGTTTTCCTCGAAGATGGCCAGTTGTTGCTGGCCAAGGGGGCTGGCCGGGTCCAGACGCATGTACTCGAGCGTGGCCACATGGGCCTGATACAGATCGCGGTCGGCATTGAGCACGGCGGCGGTCGAATTCAGAAATGGCCCGCCGAATTCGCGCATGCGCTCCTTGAGCGTATGTACGAGCATGAGATCGACGACCACCACCGCAAACATCGCGACCGCGACCGTGATGAATGCGATCGCATATTTGACGTTGATCTGATTGAGGCGCTTGAGCATTGTTATCCCCTTGTGTGGCGTGGATCGCCGACCCGATGCGCGATCCGATGGGCTATCGGCCGGGCGCCACCGCGCTTGAGCTTGCCTGATTGGCGTTTGGGCCCGCGTGTGCGGCCCACAACGGCAATTGCGGCCGGCCGGGGGGTATGAAATCATCGCCGCATGAGCACGCGTATCTATTTCCTCGCCGGTTTTCTGGCCGCCGCGGGCGGCCTGGCGTTCGCCTATTACCTGCAATATTTCCAGGGACTGGATCCGTGTCCGCTGTGTATCTTTCAGCGTGTCGCGATGGCCGGTGTCGCGCTTTTCTGCCTGATCGGTTGGGCGCATGGCGCGCACGGCGTGGCTCACCGGGTCTACGCGGCGTTGGCCGGGCTTTCAGCGCTCGCAGGCGCCGGTATTGCCGCCCGCCACGTCTGGCTGATGAATCTGCCGCCCGATCAGGTGCCGGCCTGTGGCCCCGGGCTGGATTATCTGATTGATATCATGCCGTTGACCGAGGTGCTGGCCACGGTATTGCGCGGCGATGCCAGTTGTGCCGAGGTCAAGGGCGCGTTTCTGGGTGTCAGTCTGCCGGCCTGGACGGGCGTGTATTTCGTGCTGCTCGCCTTCGGCGCGCTCACCGGCGTCCTCGGTTTTGGCGCGCGCCCGCGTCCGCGCCTTTGAGGTGGCGCGCGCAGGGGCCTGCATGCCGGCATCGCGGCAGCGGCCTGTTGAAAATCATGTACAAACTTCGGCATGCCGCGTGAACATGAGACCACCCGGCGTTCGAGCGATCGGGCTTTTGCATTAATTCGCGTGTGTTTGCGGACAATGCGCTTGCCTTGGTCCAGCCAACTGAGTTTCATACATAAGCAAGCGCTGCCTTGATCGCGACTCACTTTCCAGCCATTTTTTCGTAAAGAGGACCTCGTATGACGCCTGTAACCGATCTCTGCGACGAATTCAGCGACAAGCTGCAGATCGCCGAACCGATTTTCACCGACTTCGGCGGCACGCTCGATTTTGCCGGCCCGATCAGCACCGTGAAGTGCTTCGAGGACAACTCGCTGGTACGCGCCGCGCTGGAAGAGCCCGGCGAAGGCCGTGTCCTGGTGGTCGATGGCGGCGCCTCGGATCGCTGTGCGCTGCTCGGCGACAATCTCGCCCAGCTGGCTATCGATAACGACTGGGCCGGCATTCTGGTCTATGGCTGTATCCGCGATTCGGCCGACATCTCGCAGATGGGCGTGGCCGTCAAGGCGCTCAACACCCATCCGAAGAAATCCAACAAGAAGAATCAGGGCGAGCGCGATGTGCCAGTGCGTTTTGCCGGCGTATCGTTCATGCCGGGCGACTGGATTTATGCCGATCTTGATGGCGTGGTCGTGAGTGCCTCGGAACTGTCGCTGTCCTGAGTTCAACCCGCCCGCTGCAGATAAGCGGCGTTAGTGCCCCGGCGCGCATGCGACGGGGCACTTTGGTTTTTAAAATCAGTCGCGTGCGAATTATTTCTCATCCTGGAACTGGCATTAGGAAATGATCGACCCGCCGGTCGACTGTGGCCGCTGCCCGCGTTTGGTCGCACTGCGAGAACAGGTACGCGCGGCGTTTCCGGATTACCATGCGGCACCGGTTCGTGCGTTTGGCCCGGCCACGGCACGGCTGCTCGTGGTCGGCCTCGCGCCAGCGTTACACGGTGCCAACGCCAGCGGCCGACCCTTTAGCGGCGATGGGTCCGGGGCGTTGATCTATCGCGCGCTGCACGCGCACGGCTTTGCCAACCAGCCGGTGTCGACGGGGCCGGGCGATGGGCTTGTGCTCCAGGACTGTCGTATTACCAATGTGGTCAAATGCCTACCGCCGCAGAACACGCCGGTAGCTGCCGAGGTGAATGCCTGTAATCCCTTTCTGGCCAGCGAACTCGCCACAGCGCGGGTAGTACTCGCGCTCGGCGTGGTCGCCCACAAGGCGATCGTACGTGCGCTGGGGGCACGCCAGCGCGCATTCGTCTTTGCGCACGGGCGCGAACATGCGCTAGGCGGCTCTCGCGTGCTGCTCGATTCCTATCATTGCAGCCGCTATAACCTGAACACCAAACGCCTGACCGAGGCCATGTTTACGGATATCTTTGCTCGTGCCCGCGCCTGTATCGAGCGATCGCCCTTGCCTGAAAACACCGCGCCGCCATGATGATGCGATGAGCGACGATACGACCGAACAACAAAACACGGCGACGACCGATACCGGTTTCGACCCGCGTAGTTATCTGCGCCAGCTGACCCAGGCGCCCGGTGTTTATCGCATGTACGACACCAAGGGCGACGTGCTCTATGTCGGCAAGGCGAAGAACCTGAAAAAACGGGTGTCGAGCTATTTCCTGCGGGCTTCGGGCAATGCCAAGACCGAAGCGATGCTGGATCAGGTCGCCGATATCCAGGTCACGATCACGCATACCGAAGACGAAGCGCTGCTGCTCGAGTCCACGCTCATCAAGAAGCATCGGCCGCGCTATAACGTCTATCTGCGCGACGACAAAAGCTATCCCTACCTCATGATCACGGGCGATAACGACTATCCCCGCGTGGTCTATCATCGCGGCGCGCAGAAGCGTAAGGGCCATTATTTCGGCCCGTTTCCCAGCTCGGGCGCGGTCAAGCAGACCCAGGACACGCTCATGCGGTTGTTCAAGCTGCGCAATTGTCGCGACAGTTTTTTCGAGAACCGTTCGCGACCCTGTCTGCAATATCAGATCAAACGCTGTACCGCGCCGTGTGTGGGCTATATCAGCAAGGATGACTACGCCCGTGACGTGCACGACGCGGTCGAGCTGCTGGAAGGACGCAACGAAAAACTTATCGACCGACTCGTAGGCGAAATGGAAGCCGCTGCCAAGGCACTGGACTTCGAAACCGCCGCGCGCCTGCGTGAAAAGATCGCCGCCCTGCGGCGGCTGCAATCGCAAAGTCAGAAGGTCGGTGGGCAGGGCGACTTCGACATTCTGTGTGCCGCCATCGATGGCGGGGTTGGCGCGGTGGTGGTGGTGACCGTGCGCGGCGGCATCAATCTGGGCCATCGCAGTTTCTTTCCGCATGCGCCTGCCGGCACCGCTGTCGCCGATCTGGCCGCCGCCTTCATGAGCCAGTATTACCTGGAGCGGCGCCCGCCGCCGGAATTGCTCGTCGATCCACTACCGACCGACGACAAATGGCTGGCCGAAAGTCTGGCCCGTCGGGCGCAACGCAAGGTGGCCTTCAAGACGAGCGTACGTGCCGAGCGCAAACGCTGGCTCGACAATACGCGCGCCACGCTTGCCCAGACCCTGTCCGCCCAGCTGGCCAGCCGTGCCGGTGTGGAAAAACGGCTGTCATCGCTCGCACAGGGGCTGGGTCTCGACGCGCCGCCCATGCATATGGCCTGCTTCGATATCAGCCATACGCGCGGCGAACGCACTGTCGCCTCCTGTGTGGTATTCGAAGCGGGCGTGGCTAACAAATCCAAATATCGGCGTTTCAATATCGACGGTATCGAGCCCGGCGACGATTATGCCGCCATGCGCCAGGCGCTGACCCGGCGTTTCAAGCGCGTCAAGAACGGCGAGGACAACATGCCCGACCTGTTGCTCATCGACGGCGGCAAGGGCCAGCTCGCCGTGGCGATGGAGGCTCTTGCGGAACTCGAGGTCACGGGGGTGAACGTCATCGGCGTGGCCAAGGGTTCGACCCGCAAGCCGGGCCTCGAGCAGATCTTTTTGCCGGGCGCGAAATCGCCTCTTATACTGCCGGCAGACTCACCGGGGCTGCATCTGATCCAGCAGATTCGCGACGAAGCGCATCGCTTTGCCATCGCCGGGCATCGCGGCCAGCGCGGCAAGGCGCGGCAGGGATCGATGCTCGACGGCGTCGACGGGCTGGGGCCCAAGCGGCGCAAGAAGCTGTTGCAGACCTTCGGTGGGCCCAAGCAGGTGGCCCGTGCCGGCGTATCCGAGCTTGCACGGGTGGAAGGCATCAGTGCGACCATGGCACAACGAATCTACGATTATTTCCACAATACGGCCTGACGTCGCGGTTAATACAGCGACACGGCCGGCGAGGAGACCCGCTTGAACCTGCCCATCTGGCTGACCCTGTTTCGCCTGATCCTCATTCCGTTCGTGGTGGGGCTGATGTTCGTGCCACTGCCCACGGCCAATATCGTCGCCGCGATCCTGTTCGGCATCGCCCTGGCCACCGACTGGCTGGATGGCCATCTGGCAAGGCGCTGGAATCAGACCTCTGCCTTCGGCGCGTTTCTGGACCCGGTGGCCGACAAGCTCATCGTGTGCGCGGTACTGGTCATGCTCGTCTATCGCGATCCGCACTATTACATCGCGCTATCGGCCACGATCATCGTCGGCCGCGAGCTTACGGTGTCGGCGCTGCGCGAATGGATGGCCGAGCTCGGCGAGCGCGGCGTGGTGGCGGTCGGTTCGCTGGGCAAGTACAAGACGGCGATCCAGATGGCAGCCATCTTCTGCATGCTTTTCGATCTGGTCCAGCGCAGCGGGATCTATCTGTTCGGCGTCGTGCTGCTGGTGATTTCGGCCGCGCTGACGCTCTGGTCGATGGTGGTCTACCTGCGCCAGGCCTGGCCGCGGTTGAGCATGGAACGCTAACCAGTCAACGCTTTTAACCTAAGCGGCTCGCGGCCGTGATGCATGCAAGGCAAAATCGCTTCGTGACGCGGCTGGGCGGGCCATTGCAACAGCGGCGATTCGGGCCGCCATCGGGCCGACAGAAAATCGTTTGTCGATAAGGGTTGACACCCGATCGTTTACGCCTAGAATACGCACTCTCAACGGCGCGGGAATAGCTCAGTGGTAGAGCACAACCTTGCCAAGGTTGGGGTCGCGAGTTCGAATCTCGTTTCCCGCTCCAAATAGACATTGCCGAAGCCTCGGCCCGCCGGTCGAGGCTTTTCTTTATCAGCATCCGTATCTCCGGATGTATGCGACCGGCCAGGTGGCAGAGTGGTGATGCAGCGGCCTGCAAAGCCGCGTACCTCGGTTCGATTCCGGGCCTGGCCTCCATCTCGTTGTCGCCCAACTCCCCGCAAGTCTTGATCGGCCCGTATTGACGGGCTTTTTTGTGCCCGGCGTTTGCTTGACCCCAATACCCGGCAAGAGCGCGGTTTGCTTTAGCACTGGCCGGCGCGGCCACCGATCGTCAACGATAGGCTGGCATCGGGTGCGGGTAGCATTGGCGTTGCAACCCCCGCATCAACTCGCTGCACCGCAGCGGATTACACTGCGCCGGCGCGTCTTTATTCGCGCGTCTTGGGCGAGTCGAAGGGCCGCGGGCGGGGGCTGAATTGTTCATACGCGGCATTGACCCGATCCCGTATTATTCTCGTTTGTGTCGAAACCGACGAAAGCGCTGTGCCCAGCGCCGGATCTTGGCGAATATCGTGCCTTTCAGGTGTCGATCAGGGCTTCAGTCTCGGGTATTGGAGTCGATAGCCTTTAGGCAAAGCTGCGTGATACCTGCAATTGTGTATCGGCCGGTAACACACCTGTGTCGGGCTATGGGAGAACGGGGGCATGACCACTAAGTACGGTGCATACGACGCGCTGCTCACATACGAGCGGTGTCCGGCCACGGCGGCACGGGCGGTCGACTGTCCATGAGCACGCCCCGTGATATCGCCGAATCAGTGCCCACCCCGACCCAGCAGGGCATGATTCTGCAGGCCATTGCCGCACCGGATTCGCCCATCAATGTCGAACAGTTCGTTGTTCGCTTTACCGAACGCTTTCAGCCGGAAGCCTTTGAACGGGCCTGGCAGGCCCTGACCGACCGCCACGAAGTGCTGCGGACGCGCTATTGCGGGCAGGCTGATGGCACGGCCCGACGGATCGTGCAGGATCATGTGGAACTGCGGGTGCGATGGCACGACGCGCGCGATTGGTCGCCCGCGCAGGTCGATGCTTTCATCGAGGCGGATTTCCAGACCCCGATCGATCTGTCGAACCCGCCGCTGTTTCGTTTCACCGGGCTCGATCTGGGCGACGACGAATGGTGTCTGCTCTGGTCGTTTCATCATGTGCTCATGGATGGGCGCGGCTCGGTGCTCACCTTCGACGAGTTCTTCCAGTATTACGATGCCTTCTGCCAGGGCGACGAGCCGCCGGCGCTGGCCGTGCCGCCGTCGCCGCAGGCACTGTTCGACTGGCATGCCAACCGAGATGCCGAGCCGGATCGGCAATTCTGGCGCGACTATCTGCGTGATGTGCCCAGCGCGCCACTGCTGAGCGCGCTTTATCGCGACCGAGCCCCCGATTTCACCGCCGTACCGCGCTCGGCGCGCACCATCCGTCATCTGGACGCAGAGAGCACGGCCAAATTGCGCACGCTGGTCAACGAACGCGGGATCGGCTGGTCGGCGCTGGTGGAAGGGCTCTGGGCCATGCTGCTGTGGCGGCATACCGGCGCGACCGATCTCATCTTCGGGGTGACGCGGTCGGGCCGCCTGGGGGGGCTGCGCGATGATGCCGAGCGCGTGGCTGCGTTGTTCATCAATACCACGCCCTCGCGCGCGGCCGTGGACCCGGACATGTCGCTGCGTGCCTTCCTGCGCGAACGGCGCCAGGATCAGCGTCGTACCCATCCACACCAGCATCTGGGCCTGCTGGGTATCCAGCGTGCCTCGGGTACGGGCAGTGGCCTGCTGAATTCGATCGTCATCTACGATCACTTGAGCATCGATGCCGCACTGGCCGGCTGCAAGCGCGGCCACGACTGGCATTTCGACCTGCGTGGCCATACCGGCTATCCGTTGACCCTGTTTGCCTACGGCGGCGATGAGCTCAAGCTGGAGTTGAGCTACGACCCCCAGCGTTTCGAGGCCGCCAGCGCCGATCTGCTCGTCGACCGGTTGCTACGGCTGGCCGAGTCCGCGAGCGAGCAGGGCGGCGATGCGCCGTTGCACTCGCTCGACTGGCTGGCCACGCTCGATCGGCAACGCCTGATCGAGCAATGGCAGCCGCGGCCCACACCGGCGCCCGAGTACGGGCGCATCGACGAAGCGGTTGCCGCCCAGGCGCGGCGCCAGCCCGATGCCGTCGCGGTGGTCTGCGAAACACGCGAGCTCAGCTATGCCGCGCTCGATACGGCCATCGACAGGTTGGCTGCACGTCTGGCCGCGCATGGCGTGCGTGCCCACGATCATGTCGCCATCTTCCTGCCACGATCCGAGTTCATGATTATCGCGGCCCTGGCGGTGCAGCGTCTGGGGGCGGGATATGTGCCCTGCGACCCCACCCATCCGGGCTCGCGGCTCGCGCGTGTGTTCGATGTCGCCCAGCCGGTTTGTGTGATCACCCAGCGCTCGGTCGCGGCCGCGCTGCCGGAGAACACGCCAGCCATCATCGAACTCGATGCCGAATATGACGACAGCACCGCAACCGATGCCGTAGCGCCTGCGGCGGTCGCTCCGAATGACACCGCCTATGTGATTTTCACCTCCGGCTCCAGCGGGTTGCCGAAGGGCGTGGTCCTTACGCATGCCAATGTCATGAACTTCCTGCAGTCGATGATCGACGAGCCGGGCATCGGCCGCGAGGATTGCCTGCTGGCCGTGACCACGCTGTCGTTCGATATCGCGGTACTGGAACTGTTCGGGCCGCTGCTGGTGGGTGCGCGGGTGATCATCGCCGAGGATCCGGATGTCTTCGACGGCCTGCGTCTGGCCCGCCTGATCGAAACCCACGGCATCAACCGCCTCCAGGCCACGCCCTCGACCTGGCGGCTGCTGCGCCTGGCCGAATGGACGCCGCCGGCAGGCTTCACGGCCATGATCGGTGGCGAGCCGCTGGACGCGGCGCTTGCGCGCGATCTGCTCAGCTGCGCCGCGCCGGGCTTCGCGCTGTGGAATATGTACGGGCCGACCGAAACCACGGTGTGGTCGACCCGCGAACGTATCGTCGATAGCCGGGATATCGGTATCGGCACGCCGATCGCCAACACCCATTGCCATGTAGTCGCACCGGACGGCTCCATCGTCGCACCGGGGGTCGTCGGCGAACTCTATATCGGCGGCACGGGTGTCGCAGCGGGCTATCTCAACGATGCCGAGCGCACTGCGGCCGCTTTCATCGACTGGACGCCGGGCTACGGTGTCGAGCCGGAGTCGACCTATCGCACCGGCGATCTCGCCCGTTGGCAGGTAGATGCCCACGGCAACGGCCGGCTCAAATGTCTGGGCCGGCGTGACGATCAGATCAAGATCCGCGGCCACCGAATCGAGCCGGGCGAAATCGAAACCGCGCTGACCGCCCATGCCAGCGTCGAACAGGCGGTAGTGCGTCTGGTCGGTGACCAGCCGCCGCGACTGGTCGCCTATGTGCGTTTGAACACCACTTTCGATGAAGACGCACTGCGTGCGCATGTGAGTGCGCGCCTGCCATCGGTGATGTGTCCGAACGTCTATATGCCGATGGAGCACTTCCCGCTGACCGCGAACGGCAAGGTGGACCGGCGCAGTCTGCCGATCCCGGAACCGGTGAGCGAAACGGCAAGCGCGCGCAGCTATATCGCGCCGCGTAACGAGGCGGAGAAGACGATTGCCGCCATCTGGCGGGATGTCGCTGGCGCAACGAATCCCGGCATCGACGACAGCTTTTTCGACATCGGTGGCGATTCGCTGTCGCTGGTGGTCGCACGCGGGCAGATCGCGGAGAAATTCGGCGAAGCCCCTTCGATCGCGGAATTGTTCCAGTACGCCACCATTCGCAAGCTGGCCGAACGCCTGACCCGCGGCCGTGCCGAGTTGAGCGCCACCGCACAGCCTGGCCGCCGCAGCGACGGGGCATTGGCGCGCGATCGACGCGTCGCCATCATTGGCATGGCTGGCCGTTTCCCCGGCGCGCGCGATACCGATACGTTCTGGGCCAACCTGGTGGCCGGTATCGAATCCATCACCCGTTTCGATGCCGAGGCCCTGCGCCCGCACGAGCCGGATATCGATCGCCTCATGGCCCATCCGGCGTTCGTGGCTGCACGCGGGGTGCTCGACGATATCGAATATTTCGATGCCCCGTTTTTTGGTATCACGCCCCGCGAGGCCGCACTTATCGACCCGCAGCAGCGGCTCTGGCTGGAAGTGGCCTGGGCCGCGCTCGAACAGGCCGGGGTGGACCCGGCGCGTAGCGGTGCCGATGTCGGTGTATTTGCCGGTGCCGGTTATCTGGAGCCGTATCTGCTCTACAACATCCTCCACGATCGCGCCGCGATCGAGGATCAGATCCGTATTCGCGGCGTGGAAAGCTTTACCGCGATGGTGTCCAACGACAAGGACTACCTGCCCACGCGCACCGCCTACAAATTCGGCCTGACCGGGCCGGCGATCAACGTCCAGACGGCCTGTTCGACCGGTCTGGTCGCCGTGCACCAGGCCTGCATGAGTCTGCTCACCGGCGAATCGCGGGTCGCGCTCGCCGGCGGCGTTTCCATCGGGCTGCCGCAGGAGCAGGGCTATTTCGCCCAGGAAGGCGGCATGGCCTCGCAGGACGGACGCGTACGCAGTTTCGACGAACGCGCCTGCGGGACGGTGTTTTCCAGCGGTCTGGGCGCGTTCGTGCTCAAATGCTACGACGATGCGCTCGCCGATGGTGACGAGATACTGGCGGTGATCCGGGGCAGCGCCATCAATAACGACGGCGCCGCCAAGATGAGCTTCACCGCCCCCAGTCCGGCTGGTCAGGCGGCGGTGATTCGGCGTGCCCAGCAGGCCGCGGGCGTTTCCCCCGACGATATCGGTTATATCGAAACCCACGGCACCGGTACCCCGCTGGGTGATCCGATCGAGGTCGAAGGCCTGGCGATGGCCTGGCGCAGCGGTGCGGCGACCGGCACGCCGGTCTGGCTGGGCGCGGTCAAACCCAATGTCGGCCATCTGGATTCGGCTGCGGGCGTGGCCGGCATGGTGAAGGTCATCCATGCGCTGCGCGACGGACAGCTGCCTGCCACGTTGCACTACACACGGCCCAACCCGCGTATCGATTTCGCCTCGACGCCGTTCAAGGTGGTCGACAAGCTCACCCCCTGGCCATCCGAACCCGAACGCCCGCGCATTGCCGGGGTGTCGTCGTTCGGGGTGGGCGGCACCAACGCGCATGTCATCGTGACCGAGGCGCCGGAACGTGCGCCCGGCCATCCGCCACCGCGTGCCGCCCAGCTGCTGGTGCTGTCGGCGAAGACGCCAACCGCGTTGGCCGCGCGCTGCAATGCGCTGGCCGACTGGCTGATTGCGCATCCCCAGGCCGTGCTGGCGGACGTGGCCTGGACGCTCGCGGTCGGCCGAGCCGAGATGAGTTATCGCTTGTCGGTGGTGGCCAGCGATCCCGAACAGGCGGCCGAGGCGCTCAAGCGCGCGAGCCGCCGGGCTGCGAATCAGCCCGCTTTGGTTGCCGATGCGCCACCGGTGGTGGCGGTATTCCCCGGCCAGGGGGCGCAATATCCGGGCATGGGCCGTGCGCTCTACGCCGTACCCGGCGTTTTTCAGGATACGGTCGACCGCCTGGCGGGCTATCTCGAAGCACCGCTTGGCCTGGATATTCGCCGTCTGATCCTGCCCGAGGGCGACGAGCAGGACAGCGCGGCCGACAAGCTCGCCGATACGGCGATCACCCAACCGGCGATCTTCGTGCTGGAACTGGCGCTGGCCTACCAATGGCATGCCTGGGGTATCGAGGCGGAAATGCTCGTCGGCCACAGCGTGGGCGAGTTCGCGGCGGCCGTACTGGCCGGTGTATTCAGCGAGGCAGATGCCTGTACGCTGATCGCCACGCGCGCACGACTCATGGCTGATCAGCCGCCGGGCGCGATGCTGGCCGTTCATGCCGGCGTGTCGCAGGTCGAGCCGTATCTCGACGAAACAGCGGAAATCAGCGCTGTCAACGCGCCCCAGCTGTGTGTCGTGTCCGGCGAACACGGCGCCATCGACGCGCTGGCCACACGGCTGCAGAACGCCGATATCCGGACGACACGCCTGGCAACCTCCCATGCCTTTCACAGCCGGGCGATGGCCGATGCCATGGCGCCGCTGGAACAGGCAGTCAAGGCCATCACCCGCGCGCCGGCCCAGCGGCCGATCGTGTCGACGCTCACCGGCGCGTTGCTGGAAAACGATGCCATGCAGGCGCCGGACTACTGGTCGCGCCAGATGCGCAACGCCGTCCAGTTCGCCGCGGCCATCGAAACCGTGCAGCAGAGCATGCGCCCGGTATTTCTCGAATGCGGCCCGGGCGGCCAGCTGAGTACCGCGATCAGCCAGCAGGACGCCGGTGATGCGCCGCCGGTCACGATCGCCAGTCAGCCCGGCCCGCGCGACGACACGCCCGCCGATGTGGCCATGCTCAACGCGCTGGGCGCGCTCTGGCAGGCCGGTGTGACGCCGGACTGGCACGCGGTGTTCGGCTGTGACGAAGCACCGCGCCAGCGCCTGCATCTGCCGACCTACCCCTTCGAGCGTAAACGTTACTGGATCGATCCCCCTCGGCGCACCGATGCGCCGACAACCGCCGAGGCCGGCCCGACGCCGGCGCCGGCCGCCATGCCCAGCGAGCCCGTCATGTCCCAACCCGATCGCGTGCCCGAGCTGCGCGAGCGCCTGCGCACGATCTTTCACGACCTGACCGGTATCGACATCGTCGACGATGTGGCCCAACGCAGCTTCGCCGCGCTGGGTATGGATTCGATGCTGTTGACTCAGGTCGCCGCCGAGATTTCGCGCAGCTTCGGTGTGAGCGTGCGTTTTCGCGATCTGCTCGAACGCACCGAAACCATCGACGCGCTCGCCGCCCACCTGGACAACGAGATGCCAGCGCCGGCGCCCGAGCCGGCCGCACCCGCGCCCCAGGCTGCGCCTGCACCCCAGGCCCCGCAGGCCCAGCCCCCGCAGACCCAGCCCCCGCAGACCCAGGCTGGCGCCACGCCGCCGCCACAACAGCCTGCGCCGACCGCGTCTGCTTATATGCCCGCGCCGCCGCCAGCGGCGGGTTACGCGCCCGCGAGCAGCGAAACGCATCGCATCGTCGAACAACAGCTTGCGCTGATGCAGCAACAGCTGGCGCTGCTGGCCAGCGCGCCGGCGCCATCGCCCGGCACGCCGCCCCCGGCGCCTGCGCCCCAGGGCCCGACGTCGCACACGACGTCTTCGCCCGCGCCAGCCGCGGCGCCGGCTGCAAGCGCAGGCACTGCCAGCCGGGTTGCATTGAATGGCCGCGCCCAGGGCGGGCAGATCCAGACCGGCGGCCGGTTCGGGCCGTACAAACCGTTGGCGGGCGCTGCCCATACAACGCTCAACGCCCAGCAGCGAGCCTTTATCGACCGGCTGACTGCACAGTTGACCGAACGTACGCCGCAATCCCGTGCGCTGGCCGAAAGCGGGCGCCAATACCTGGCCGATCCGCGCCATGTGGTGGGTTTTCATCGCGACTGGAAGGGCTTGAGCTATCAGATCGCCATGCAGACCAGCCACGGTGCACGGCTGACCGATATCGATGGCAACGACTATATCGATCTGACCATGAGCCTCGGCGTGGCCTTTCTGGGCCACGGCCCCGAGTTCGTACGCAATGCCGTACATGCCCAGCTCGATCGCGGTATGGAACTTGGCCCGCAGGTGCAGGCCGCCGCGCGTGTGGCCGAACGGTTGTGCCGGTTGACCGGTCACGAACGTGCGACGTTCACCACCACCGGTTCGGAAGCGGTCATGGCCGCGCTGCGCTGTGCACGCACCGTCACCGGGCGCAATACCATCGTCTATTTCAGCGGCGATTATCACGGCACTTTCGATGAGGTGCTCGGCCGCGCCTATGTAGCCGATGGCGAGCTTTCGACCCGGCCCGGCGCGCCGGGACTGGCGCCCCACGGTGTCGATGACGTCATCGTGCTCGACTACGACTCGCCGGATTCGCTGGCGATCGTACGCGAGCAGGCCCATCGCATCGCCGCCGTACTGGTCGAACCGGTTCAGAGCCGGCATCCCGATCGTCAGCCCGAGGCCTTCGTTCGCGAGCTGCGCGATATCACCGCGCAAGCCGGCGCGGCACTGATTCTGGACGAGATGATCACGGGCTTTCGTTGTGCGCCGGGTGGCATCAACCAGCGCTGGCATATCGGTGCCGACATGTGCACCTACGGCAAGATCCTGGGCGGCGGTCTGCCGATCGGCGCGCTGGCCGGCGGCACACGCTGGCTGGATGCGATCGACGGCGGGCATTGGCGTTTCGACGACGATTCCGTACCCGAATCGCCCATGACCTTCTTTGCCGGCACCCATGTCCGCCATCCGTTGGCTATTGCCGCCGCGGATGTCGTACTCGAATGGATCGAGAACGATGCGGGCGCTTCGCAACGGACGCTGGAGGCCGCTACGGCCGCGTTTGCCGGGCGTATCAACCGTGCGATGGAAGAACGCGGCGTGCCGCTGCGCATCCGCCATTTCTCGTCCTGGTTCCGTTTCGACACGCCGCCGGATCAACCGCTGGCCGCGCTATTGGCGCCCTGGCTGATCGCCCATGGCGTCTATGTACGCGACCCGGCCCAGAATTGCTTCTTCTCGATCGCCCATGGCGCACAGGAGATCGACACCGTCGAACGAACGATTCTCGCCGGTATCGATGCGCTGGTGCAGACGGGGGCCTTGCCGGGCGAGCCGGCTGCACACGCCGACGCCGCGCCCACAGCCGATACCGCGTCGGCAATGGGCCTTGCGGTGGGCGAGTCCATGCCCTTGATCGAGGCCCAGCGCGAAATCTGGCTCGCCCAGCAGGTCGATCCGGACGTCGCGCCGGCCTACAACCAGGTTTCACGCCTGCGCCTGGACGGCCCACTCGACGAGACGGCGTTCGCGGCTGCGGTCGAAGCGGCCGCGGCCCGGCACGAGGCGCTGGCGCTGCGGTTTTCTGCCGACGGCGAAACCCAGCACCGCGCGGCCGATGCGCGCCTCGTGCGCCTGGAATGGGTCGACCATCGCGGTAGCGCCCAGCCGCAGGCTGAAGCCGATGCCGCGATCGAGGCGATGAGCCAGGACATTCTGGATATCACCGATGCTGCGACGGCCTTGTTCGCGGTGAGCGTGCACCGTATTGCTGATACGCGCTATGCGGTCGGCGTGCTCATGCATCACCTGGTCTGCGACGGCTGGTCGACGATGCTGTTTTTCCGCGACCTGGCGGCACTGTATGGCGCTAATCTTAGCGGCGAGCCCGCCGCGCTGCCGGCGCCGGTGCCGTTTTCGCAGCATGTCGCCCGGCAGCTGGCCCGTGATGCCGGCCCCGATCTGGCATGGTGGCGCGAATTGTATGCCAGCGCACCGCCCGAATTGACGCTACCCACGCGCGGCGCGCGCCCGGCCCAGCGTCAGGCCGCCGGCCATACCCTGCGCCACCAGCTGCCGCAGGCGCTGGCGGAGCGTATTACCGCGGCGGCTACGGCCCGCTCGACCACGCGCTATGCGTTGACCTTCGCGGCGTTCGCGGCCCTGGTCATGCGTCTGTCCGGCCAGCGCGACGTGGTGGTGGCGATGCCGGTGGCCGGCCAGGTGCTGGAAGGCGAAACCGAGCTGTTCGGTCATTGCGTACAAACGCTGCCGGTGCGCGTGAGCGCGTCCCCGGATGCATCGTTTGCCGATCTGCTGGCCAGTGCCCGACGCATGATTGGTGCCGCCAGCGACCATGCCGGTGCGACCTATGGCCAGATCGTGCGCGAGGTGGCCGGACCGCGCGATCCGTCGCGTCTGCCGCTGGCGGAAATCATGTTCAATTGCGCGCCGGATGATGGTCCGCCCGCGCTGCCGGGTCTGCAAAGTGCGACCGACGAGCCGCCCAAGACGGCGACCCAGTTCGACCTGCATTTCGATCTGGAAATCGGCGCCGACGGCTGGTGGATCGACTGCGACTATGCCACCGCGCTGTTCGATGCCGACATGATCACCGGCTGGCTGAACGACTACGAACAGGTGCTGGCGGCGGTCGCCGAGAACATCGATATCGCAATCGATGACTTGCCGTTGCGCGCTGTGCAGCGCGACGACCCGGGTAAGGCCTTCAACCCGGCGCCGCTGGCACTCGATACCGATATCGATCTGGTCGTGGCCTTGCGTCGCGCTGCAGCGGCCACGCCGCAGTCTATTGCCGTAGCCCATGCCGCGGGCGACTGGGACTATGCCCGCCTGGACGCCGCGTCGGATCGTATCGCGGCCAGTCTGGCCGAGCGCGGTGTGGGCGTGGGTAGCCGTGTCGGCCTGTGTGCGGCGCGTACGCCGGAACTGATCGCCGCGATGATCGGCATTCTCAAGGCCGGGGCGGCCTATCTGCCCATGGATCCGGCCTATCCGTTGGAGCGGCTCGTCTTTACTGCCGAAGACAGCGGTGTAGCGCTGACGTTGATCGACGACGCCCAGCGGCCGCTCGGCGATACGCCGACATTGACGCTGGCCACGGCGATGGCCGGGCAGGGCGCGGTGCCGGATGTGGGCGTTGATGGCGAGCGCGAGGCCTATGTCATTTATACCTCGGGTTCCACCGGCCGGCCGAAGGGCGTGTCGGTACGCCATCGAAACGTCATGGCGTTGCTGGCCTGGGCCAAGCAGGCGCTTGCCGACGACGAAATCGAGCGCATGCTGCTGTCCACCTCGATCTGTTTCGATGTATCGGTATTCGAGCTGTTCGTGCCGTTGTCTCGGGGCAAGACCGTAGTGCTGGTAGACGACCTGCTGGCGCTGGTCACTCCGCTTGAGACCGCGCCCACGATCGTCGGCGGCGTGCCCTCGGCGCTGTCGGAACTGTTGCGCCATGCGGAGTTGCCGACATCGGTACGAACCGTGGTGTCCGCGGGCGAGCCGCTACGACGGGATCTGGTGGCCCGGCTGGCCGCGCAACCCGGCGTCACGCGCGTGCTCGAATGCTATGGCCCGACCGAAACCACCGTGTTTGCCACCGCCGGCGACCGTTACCCGGACGGCCCCGAAACCATCGGCGCGCCGATCGCGGGCTGGCGCGCACAGATCGTCGACGCCCAGGATCGGCCGCTGCCGGTTGGTGAAGTCGGCGAGCTGCTCATCGGCGGCGCCGGCGTGACGGCGGGCTATCTTGGTCGGCCCGAACTCAATGCCGAGCGCTTCGTGGCCGACCCGGACGGTGCGCCCAGCGCACGTCGTTATCGCACCGGCGACATGTGTCGCTGGCGCAGCGATGGCCAGATCGAATTCATCGGTCGTGCCGACACCCAGGTGAAGCTGCGCGGTTTTCGTATCGAACTCGGCGAAATCGAAACCGTGCTCACCCGGCATCCCGCAGTTGAACAGGCCGTGGTGGCCGTACGTAGCGCCGCGGCGGGCGACGATCAGCTGGTGGCCTGGTGGCAGCCGGCCGCCGGCCACGAGGACGTCACGCCTGCCGCGCTAAGGCGCTATCTGCGTGAACATCTACCGCTGTACATGGTCGTTCAGCAGTTCGTGACGCAGGATCGCTGGCCGCGCCTGGCCAACGGCAAGATTGACCGCAAGGCGCTGGTCGATCCGTTCAAGGACGATAGCGCGGATGACGCCGGGCCCGCGGCGGATGCCACCGCCATGGGCGAAATCACCGCACTGTGGGCGCAGGCGCTGGGCCACGAGATCACGCCGAGTACTGAAGATACGTTCATCGACATGGGCGGGCATTCGTTGCTCGCGGTACGTGCGGTGGCCAACGCGCGCGAGCAGCATGCGGTGGAAATTCCCGTACGCGCGATGATGCTCGACAGCCTCGGCCAGCTCGCCATGCGCCTTCAGGCGGCCCGACAGCCCGCGCATACCGCGGCCGAGCAGAGTCCGCAAGCGCCGACCACGGCGCCCGCGAGCGACGTGGCCGAGGACAATCCGGCACAGACCGCCGAGGCCAGCGATAGCAGCGAACGCCGGAGCGGACTGATGGCAAAACTGGGCCTGTCGCGGTCGTCCTGAGGTGGCCATGGTTCCGTTCTTTTTCGGTGCGCAGGACGCGCTCTACGGCGCCTATCACCCGCCGGCGCCAGACAGTCGCTCCCCGGAGACCGCGCTGCTGATCTGCCAGGGGATCGGCTACGAATACATGCGTAGCTATCGTGCCTGCTGGCAGATCGCCCAGGCGGCGGCCGCGCGCAATGCCCATGTGCTGCGGTTCGATTATCGCGGCACGGGCGACAGCCACGGCCGCCAGCACGATGCCAGCTGGCAGGAATGGATCGCCAACACCGGCACGGCGATCGCCTGGCTGCGCGAAACCACGGCGCTGTCGCATATCCGTATTCTTGGGGTGCGCGTGGGCGCGTTGATCGCGGCCGCGGCCAGTGCGCGCGACAGCGAACGCCGCCGCCTGGTGTTCTGGGACCCGGTCGTGGACGGTCAGGCCTATCTGCGCGCGATCGCCGACATGCATGAAAGCCAGACCCGCAACATGAACCGCTATCGGCCGCGCCGACATCACCACGCCGAACGCGGCGCGGATGAATATCTGGGTTTTCACTGGCCCGACGCCGTGGTCGACGGCCTCGCACGGGCCAATCTCATGGACTATGCCGCCGAACGGGTCGACGACTGGCAACTGGCCCTGAGCCAGGGCGAGCGCGTGCGCCCACTGGAACAGAGCGTGACCGAGCGCAACGGGCAAATACTCGAGATGGCCGAAAGCATGGATTGGTTCGATATCCGTGCCCAATATCGGCGCGTGGCGCTGGCGCGCTCGACGGATGCCATGCTGGACCGGGTGCTGGGCTGATATGCACGAAACACCGCTTGTCTTCGGCCATGAATCACATCTGGTGGGAATTCTGTGCGAGCCGGATACGCCGGTCGCTGGGCCACGCCCGGGTGTGTTGTTTCTCAATGCCGGGCTCGAGCACCGCGTGGGTCCGCGCGGCTTGTCGGTCGCGGTGGCGCGCGCACTGGCGGATGCCGGTTTTGCCAGCCTGCGTTTCGACTATGCCGGCATGGGCGAAAGCCGCAAGCCGCAACGACCGCTAGCTGCCGACCGGGCTGAAGAGCTGCAGATTGAATGCGCCTGCGCGGCGGATCTGCTCGAGAAACACGCCGGCTGTCGCGGTGTGGTGCTGTTCGGACTGTGCAGCGGCGCCGACGATGCCCATCGCGTGGCGCTGGCCAACGACGCCGTCGTCGGCATGATCCAGATCGACGGCCATGCCGCGATCACCGCCGGCTTCAAATGGCGCTACGTGACCCAGCGGCTGG
This sequence comes from Salinisphaera sp. T5B8, assembly GCF_040361255.1. NCBI lineage: Bacteria > Pseudomonadati > Pseudomonadota > Gammaproteobacteria > Salinisphaerales > Salinisphaeraceae > Salinisphaera > Salinisphaera sp. T5B8. Next base: position 31,442 of record NZ_APNG01000009.1, read on the forward strand.
TGTCGCCGCGACGCTGGCAGAACTGGTTCGAACGCAAGTTCGGCCCGGCGACCGATGCCGATCATGCCGTCATCGAAGGCGTCGACTTCTTCGAAATGCCCGACCGCGACACGCTCGCCCGCGAGGTGGCCACGCTCATCGCGCGTGACGTACGGCTGTTCTATGCCTATTCGGGGGCGACCCACAGCTATTACAACCATGCCGGGCAGCTGCGCAATGCGCTGGCGGATGTGGAGACCGACGATCATCTGAGCGAACGATTCCTGCCGTCGGCCGATCACACCTTCTCGCGCAACGCCGAGCGCATGCGCCTGATCGAGGCGGTCATTGCCTGGCTTCAAGCGGGCTTCGGTCCAGACCCATGAGAAAAGGCGGCACAGATCACGCGTCGAGCGTGCACGCGGCGGCGAACGATGACATACGCGCGCGGCGCGCAGGCAGGCGGCATACACACGCGATAGCCGTCGGGCACTGCCTGCAATTCGAAATCACGAAAATCGGTGGGCGCCGGGCCGAGTGTAACGAGACACTTGAAGGCGGCTTCCTTGGCCGAAAACAATCGCGCGCCGGCCTGTGCGTCGGACAACATGCGTTGTTCGCCGGGCATGAATACGCTTTCCCACGCGCTTGGGGCGAGTTCACGCGGTCCTTCGATATCGATGCCGAGGCCGAGCGTCGTGTCCCGTCCGGCAACCACGGCTGCCGCCACGCCGTCGGCGTGGGTAATGCTGCCGACCACGCCATCCGGCCAGGCCGGGCCCGTATCGCGGGTCGCGCCGAGTGCTACCAAAGGGCGCCCGAGCGCGGCCAGGGCCGCCCGCGCCAGTTGGCGACCACTGGCGAATTCGGCCCGGCGCGCGGGCAGGGCGCGCGTGATCAACGCCGCCTCGATCGCGGGCAGGGGCGGGCCGTCGTCGACGATCGGCCCGGCGCGTACCACCACGGACGCCGGCAGCAGGGCAGCGATCGCCGCTTCGAGTTCGTAATCGCGGATCATGCAGGCATTGTCGCGCGCATCGGCCACGAAAGGCAGGTGCGCCCGTGCTGAAGTGGTTGTCTTCGTCGCTGGCCGATGCCTTCGGTCGTATCCTGCTCAAGCTGGTCACCACGGTCGTATTCGCCTACTGGCTGTCGCCGGCGGTATTCGGGCGTGCGTCGTTGACGATCGTCATCGTGAGTCTGCTGGCGATTGTGGTGACCGCGCCTTTCGAGGAATCGCTGGTACAACGACGACGTATCGCGCGGGTGCATTTCGCCACCGCGCTGGGCGTCGTCATGGCCGGTTCGATCGCGCTGATTGCAGCGACGTTCGTGGCGGCCGCCGTCATTGCCCGGTTTTATCCGCCGGACAGCGAGGTGGTGACACTGGCGTGGCTGGTGGCCGGCTTCAGCCCGATTCTGCTCGCTCATGCCGGGGTCGCGATCTTTACCGCGCTCGCGCGCCGGCATCGCGCATTCGCGCGTATCGCCTGGTCGGGCCTGGCCGGCGATGCCGTGGGCGTCGGTGCCGGTCTGGCGCTGGTGTTTTCCGGTGTGGGCGTCTGGTCGCTGCTGGCGGTGCGGCTGGTGTCGCGTTTCGTAACCCTGATCTGGCTGATGGTGGATGCGCCGGTGCGTCTTCGCCCGGCCTGGTCGCCGCGGGGGTTGGGCGAGCTGTCCGGCGTCGCGGGCTGGTTTTTTGCCGCGCGTTGTGTCGACAAGGCAGGGGATGCGATCTTTCAGGGTATCGTCGCGCGGCTGTTCGGTCTCGACGGCGCGGGCTATCTGAATATGGCGCTGCGCATCATCGAACCGGTACGCGGGCCGACGGCGTCGGTGAGTCATAACATCGCGATGTCGTTTTTCGTACGCGCCCAGGACGCGCCGGCACGGTTGCGCGCAGCGGTAGCAAGCACGGTGTCGCATACGTCGATCGTACTGTTGCCGGTCTTTCTGGGGCTCGCGGCCAGCGCGCCGACAGTCATCGCCCTGTTGGGCGGCGAACGCTGGGCGGCGGCCGGACCGATCGCCTCGGGCCTGGCGCTGGCCAGCGCGATCGGCGCGACCACGCATTTTCTGATGACTGCGCTGGCCGCGCGGGGCGAGGCGCGGCTGTGTTGCCTGGCGCTGACACTGGAAGTGGTCGCCGTGGCCGTGGCGCTCGTCATGCTCTCGCCGCTGGGGCTGATTGCGATCGGCATTGCGCGTGTGGTGTCGACCACGGTGCTGGCCGGCTTTTATCTGCGCGTGGCGCGGCCGGTATTCGGCATCGACCGGCTGGCCTTTATCGCGTCGATCGTGCCGAGCCTGATCAATGCGTCGATCATGGCGGCGGCCGTGGTTGCGATCGGCCGTGTCGACGGCCTGGAGCAATCGCCGGCGGTCTGTCTGATCGTACAGGTGGGCGCCGGTGTGCTGATCTATACGAGTCTCGCGCTGGTGTTTCAGCGTACGTTGTTCGCGTCCGTGCTCAACGCCCTACGTGGCCGCAAGGCGGGCGTGCCGGGCTAGAACAAATAGACGAAACGCCGCGGCTTGCCGCTGGGCTCATTGCGCCAGCGGATCGAGTGTGACGCGCAGGGCAAGCCCGCCGACCCATTCGTCGTAGGCAAAGCCGGGCAGGTTCGAATCTCGCTCGATACGCTGACCACTGAGAATGACGGCGATCTGGCGCCGCGGTTGCCAGGTCAGGTCGAGGCCATAATCGCGAACCTCGTCGGAACGCGCGTCTACCGCCGTGGACGTACGTTGATAGTCGCGTCGGTCCCAGGCCGCATGGGCCGCGAGATTGATCGCCGGATTGTATTCCCAGCCAAGTTCCACGCGTGCGCCGCGGTTGCGCAGCGCATTGGCGTCCACGTTGTCGGCCGAGTAGATATCCTGCGACAGCGTGAAGCGCAGCTGCGTCTTGGCAGAAATATCTCGGATATAGGTCAGGCGCGCGGTCGGGGCGCCATAATCCTCGGATTGGCCGCCGCGGTTTTCACGATGGGCATAGCCCGCCCGCAGCTGTACCCGCGAGCGACCGGAAAAGCGCCAGTCGAGCCGGCCGAAGGGCTCGTGCTGGACGAAACGCCGGGCCAGCGGATCGTCGGGGTTGCGTTCGGGATAACGCCCGTCGATACGTTCCACGCCCGCGGTGAGGCTCGCGCCGGGCGCGCCGATATAGCGCAAGGACAGGCTCGATTCGACCTCGTTGCGGTTGTAGCGGCGTTCGTCGTCGAGGGTATGTCGACGTATTCGGTAATCGACGCCACCGATCACCTGCCAGTGCGGACTGATGACGAGGGTGGTCTCGATACCCGGATTGCTCATGCGAATGAAATCGGACTCGCGACCGCCGCGATTTTCGAAGCCGGTGAGTTCGCGTGAACGGTTGTAGTAAAGCCGGCCGCGCAGGGCGTGGCCGACTTCGTAATTCCAGACGAAATTGCCGTGATAGGCGTTGTGGTCGAGGCGCTCGTTCTTGACGTAGTTCAGCCGGCTCAGGTCGATATGTAGCGACAGGTCCTGGCGCGACATGCCCCAGCGGGCATCCGCGCCGATCGTGGCACGGTGCAGCGTATCGGCCTCGCGTTCGGCCTCGGGCGCGGCATACAGATTGCTGTCGCGACTGATACCGGTTTCGACATAGGGCGACAGACGCAACTCGGCGCCACGCGCGTACCAGGGCAGGGCCGCGATCGTGAAGGCCAGAATGTAGCGAGGCTCAATAAGCCGCACGATCACGAAAGATCAGCGCAACGGTGCGCAGAATGATGTAGACATCGAGCCCTGGCGACCAGGTACGGATATAGCGCAGGTCGTACTCGACCCGGCGTTCCATGTTTTCCAACATCTGGATTTCGCCACGCAGGCCGTTGATCTGAGCGAGCCCGGTCAGGCCCGGCCGTACCTTGTGTCGCAGCATATAGCGCTCGATAAGCCCCCGATAGGTCTCATTATGCTCGATGGCATGCGGCCGTGGGCCGACCACGCTCATGGCACCGCGCAATACATCCCAGAACTGTGGCAATTCGTCGATCGAAGTGCGCCGTAGCACGCGGCCGATTGGTGTGACCCGCGGGTCGTCGCGTGTGGCCTGGCGCACGTCGGTATCGGCCGGGGCCACGCGCATAGTGCGAAACTTGTGCACGCGAATACGCTTGCCATCCAGCCCGTAGCGCTGCTGGGTAAACAACACGGGCCGTCCGTCAGTCGCCCAGATCAGCGCGGCAATAATCAGCAATAGCGGCGACAGCAATATCAGCACGCCCGCCGAGAACAGGATATCCATCAAGCGCTTGAGTACGCCGTCGGCGCCGAAGAAAGGGCTTTCGCTGAACGAAAACACGGGCACGCCGCCGATATTGGCGAACTGCAGCTGATCGCTTCGAAACAGCGGCGATGTGGGCATGAAATAGATCGAGGCGGTGGTATCGCCGAGCCGGCGCACAATATCGGTTGCCCGATCGGCGCCTTCCAGCGGCAACACCACGAACACGACATTCACGCTGTGCTTATTGACATAGTCGACCACCTCGTCGGTACGCCCGAGCACCGGCCGGTCGGAGCTGGTATGGCCGACGCGCTCGGGGCCGCGGTCCTCGAAAAAACCCAGCAGGCGGAATTTCGGTACATCCAGCGCGGCGAGAATATGGGCCAACCGCTGGGCGTCTTCGCTGACGAATACGATGACCGCGGTGCGCGACTTCATCGATGCCGGAAAAAACCGGAAGAACAGGTAGCGAATCAGGTGATGGGCGAGCACGAACAGCAACGGCGTGAGTGCAAGCCACAGCAGGATCACGCGGCGTTCGTACTCGCCGGAGCGCCGGGTCAGGAAACCGAGAAAAATCAGCCCCGTGGCGCATAGAAACCAGCTGAACAACACGCCGGTACCGATCGAGCCGGCGCGCCCGACATGCCATTTCCAGATCAGGTTGTAACGACTGAACACGATCGCCACGGTCACGAAGGCCAGGGCGGCGAGCTGACGATCCTTTTCGCTAATGCCCTGATCCGACAGCGCGGCAATGAACAACAACAGACCGGTGCTCAGACCGCCATAGATCAGTCCGTGAAAAAGCGGCGCGGAAAATGTGCGGCTCGCAAGTCTCATGGCTGCGTATGCCCTTTGCTCAGGCGACGACGTACGGCGTTAAACAAGGTCCGTGGCAGTGCAGCCAGCTGCTGGCGTTGCCAGGCGCGCAGATTCGTGCGAAAGGTCGAGTCGGGGTAGCGTTCGGCGCCGCGTGCGGCGGCCGAGAAATAACCGGTGATGATCAGCAGCCCGCCCACGACATAGGGCCAGTCGCGCATGCGGTAGACGCCGGATACCACGGCATAGGCCGGGTGATAGCCCATGAAATGGATACCGCGGCCCCAGCGCAGGCGGCCGTGGACGATACTCACCTCGGAGGACCCCATCAGGCGATGATGGTGAATGCGCGCCTCGGCATCGGGGATATTGCGCGTACGCCAGCCGGTCATGCGTGCGCGGTGGATATCGATACCGTCCCACTGCAGCGTCTGTTCGAAACCGCCGATTGCCTCGAAGGCGGCCCGACGGTAGAACTTGAACGGCCCGCAGACCATGTCCGGGCTTTTGCGTTCTTCGACATCGCCGCCGGGTTCGGGCCGAAACACCCGACCGGAGACCGCCGCCAGTCGATCGTCGCTGGCGAATTCGGCGAGCATGCGCTCGATATAACCCGGCCCGTAGGTAATATCCGCATCCAGCTTGACGATATAGTTCCAGTCGCTGATCGGCGCGGCCGCAAGCCCGTAGTTGAAGGCCTCGATCACCCCCGAGCCGACCTGGCGCCGCCCGCGGTCGGGCTTGTCGACGACATGGATGAAATCGGTTTCGCGTGCGCGTGCCTTGGCAATGGCCGAGGTATCGTCACTGGAGCCATCGTTGACGATCACCCAGGCGGCCGGGCGTACGGTCTGTGCGCACATGCTGTCGATCGCGGCATCGATGAAGCGCGCTTCGTCGCGTACCGGCGAAATGACCAGAATTCTCGGCTCGCTGCGGGCCGCCTGGGAAGGTGTATGCGGGGCCTGTTCGTTCACGACAGCACGCGTTCGTAAGCAGCCAGCAACTTGGGCACTTCATGGTGCCAGGCCAGGCGTTGTTCGATACGCTCACGCCCGATTTCGCCCAGCCGCTGGCGCAGTTCGATATCGTCGATCAGGGTGAGGATCTTGTCGGCGAAATCGCGGCGATCGCCCGGTTGCGCATAGAGCGCGGCGTCGCCCGCCGAGGCGCGACCCTCGGTGAGGTCGTACTGGACCAGCGCCTTGCCGAGCGCCATGTATTCCAGGATCTTGTTCATCGTCGACTGATCGTTCATCTCGTTTTTCGGGTCCGGACTTACACATATATCGGCCGATGAGAGCACCCGCATCAGGTCTTCGCCGTCCAGCCGGCCTGGAAAATCCACGTAGTCGTGGATGTTCAGCTGCACGGCGAGGCTGCGTAATCCCTCAAGCGACGGGCCGAAACCGACCAGACAGAACTGGATATCCGCGCGGCCACGCTCGTGCACGATATCCGCGATCATGTACAACAGATCCTCCAGGCCTTCCTGTTCGCCCATGACCCCCACATAGCCCACCAGATGGGCGCGCCCGCGGCGTAGCGACGGGTCGGGCGCCACCGCGTGGATGCGCTCGAGATTGGGGCCGCTGCGCACCACGAACACGTCTTCTTCTGCCATGCCGCCCCGACTGCAGGCGATGCGCTTGAACGAGTCGTTGGTCGCGATGGAGACTTTCGCGAGCGAGAACGTGGCGCGCTCGAGTACGCGCATCAGCCGATACATGACGCCGTTGCGGCCGAACTTGGCCACGAACAGTTCCGGGCACAGGTCATGGTGGTCGAACAGAAACCGCACCCCGAACGGGCGCGCGAGGGCAGCCACCAGAAAGATCGTATCCGGCGGATTGCAGGCATGAATGACGTCGATACGCCGGCGACGCCCGATACGCGCGCTGAGCCTGAGCTGCCAGAACAGGGCCGTGGCATATTCCAGCGGATAGGCCCAGGCCGTATTCGGCACATTCGGCAGCGGATGTCGGTAAATGGCGATGCCGTCGAGATCGACATATCGTTCGCGATAGCCTTCGGCGGTCGGACATACGATCGAAACCGCATAGCCTGCATCGCGCAATGCGCAGGCCTGCTGCCAAACGCGGCGATCGAAGGGCAGTGGCAGATTTTCGACGATGATCAGCACATGGGCGCGCGGGTCTGCATCGTTGCGCGGGGCGTACGCACTCATGTCGTCATTGTCCTGATCCTGTTCTTGATTCGGGGGTACGGCGCGACGATGCATGCTAGGCAACACCGTGATAAACGCCTGCGGTGAGTTCGGCCAGCTGCGGCCAGCCGCGCTCGCCGTGGGCCTCGGCGGCGACATGCGCACGCACGCGATCGACGACGTCGGGCCGGGCCTTGATCGCGGCAACACGCGTGGCCAGGGTTTCGGCGTCGACGGGCTTGAGCAGAAAGCCGGAGCGTTCGTCGTCGATGACCTCGCCGAGGCCGCCGATGTCGCTGGCCAGTACGGCACAGCCGTAGGTCAACGCCAACATCAGTACGCCGGACTGATCGATACGCCGATAGGGCAGCACCACCAGATCCGCCGCGGCGAAATAGCGTGCCGTGGTTTCGGCATCGACCCGGCGCAGGTCGGCAGTGACATCGCGCCGGTCGGCGAGCTGGCCGGCGGCATCACCGAGGGCATCTTCGCCGGCCACGATCAGATGTATCGCCGGGTCGGCGAGGCGATCGAGCGCCTCCAGCAGCAGATCGAGCCCCTTGTACGGGCGTAGCCGGCCGAACAGCAACAACAGGAACGTATCGTCAGCCACCCCGAGTGCCTGGCGCGCGTCGGTGCGCGGAAGCGCTTCGGCGGCGCCGAGGGTGAGCGGACCATGGGCGATGACATGGATATGATCGCTGCGCGTGCCCATCTGCCGTACCAGCGTATCGGCGGTGAAGCGGGTATGGACGATAACCGCATCGACATGCCGGTAGATCCGCCGAAACAGCGCGCGATCGAAACGGGCGCTCTCGTGCGGAAGGCTGTTGTGGGCGGTCCATACCAGGCGTGCGCCCCGCAGTCGCGCGATCACAAGCAACGGCCAGTCGAGCAGGGGCTGATGCAAGGCCTGCACATGAAAGATATCGGGGCGTTCGCGCCATATACAGGCGGCCGTGCGCACCAGCGCCTTCGCATGGGCGGCCAGACGTTGCCAGCGTCCGCGCGTGACCCGTGCGGCCGGGTAACAGCGCGCCACGGAACAGCCAACGGCCTCGGCATAAGCAAAATCCGAGCGTACGACAAGACACAGGCGTGTGATGTCGGCGCGCGCGCTCAGCGCCCGCGCGAGTTCGGCAACATATTCGGCCGGCCAGGGGGCGTGCATGACAACGCGCATGAAAACGCTATTCCTCGCTCAACCGCACGAGCGTAACGCGATCATCGCGGCACCGGCCGTCGACGAGCACGTTCGCGTGCAGGTAGAACGCGGTCGCGCTGTCCGCGGGCGCGGCGACCGCACGCGTATGACACAACGCGGTGCCGTCGCGAGCGTTGCCCTTGTAGACGGTGCGCCAGTCGCTGGTCGGTCGACCGCTGGGGTCGACGTTTCGACGCAGCACGGTCAATCCCGTCGCGAAAGCCCATTCGCGACCCTGGTCGTCGTAATGTTGTTCGAACGCCTGGTTGGGCACCGGCTCGGGGTCCGACCAGTGGCCGTCGGCGAGGCGGCTGCGATAACGCGGCCCGTGAACCGACTGCAGGGCCACCACCGGATGGCCATCTTCGCTGACGCTGATCCGGGCCGGGCTGTACAGACCGTCCGGGGCGAGTTCGGCCATGCGCTCGGGCGCTACCCGGCTGGCCGCAGCCAGATCGATCGGCAACTGGTAACGCTTGCCCGTCGCGTCATAGGCTGCGTCGCGTGCCGGCGGCAGATAGGCATAGCTGGCGAAATTCTGGTCGACCCCGGAATCGCCGCGCCGCCACAGCCAGGCGACATGCATGCCGTTTTCGCTGTCGAATGCCAGGCGCATCTGATAGACCCACCAGCCCGGTTCGCTGATGAACGGTCGGCTGACGTATTCACTGCGTCCCGGCGGCAGGCGGATATCATCGGTACCAACGGTCACATCGCCGCCGATGGCATGCCAGCTGCGGTTGGATTCCTCGTAGCGGGCCAGACCGCCCGAGAACAGGCGCTCGGACCACGTACGTGCCGGGCGCACGGCATAGCGGTAAGTCACATACAAACGCCCGTCGCGGTCGTTGAAGAACGACGGATAGGTGATTTGCGTGCCGGGAATGGCCGCGGTTCCGGGCGCGGGAAATTCCACGCGCCGATGCTGGCTGCCCCAGCGGGCCTTGGCCGATACGCGCTGGCCACGAAAGACGAATTCGTTGATCGACTCGGGTTGCGCCGAAACCGAGTATTGCCAGGGCAGGTTGTGCATGTCGTAGGCCACATGCACGAAGCCGTCGCGATCCAGACCAATCGAAGCCGCGGTATGGTAGGGATCGTTGGCGGTATCGGCATCGAGCAGATGCGATCGCCACGACCAGTGCCCGTCGGGGCTGCGCTCGCCCTTGCGTACCACGGTGTGAAAGCCGAAATCGTGCAGCTTGACCGGTCGCGGGCCCGGTTCGACGTTTACCGTGTACACCGTGGCGTCGCTCACCGCCAGCGGGGTCGCGAACACGCTCGCATTGGCTTCGGCGACGTCGATCGGGGCGAGTATCACCTCGGCGCTTACGGCCGCGGACGCGGCATTTGCCAGCAGCAGCAGTGCGCCGGCTACCGCGATTTGCCACACCCGGGCCGAGCCGGGCCGTCGCCTACGGATTATCGTCATTGCGGTGTCTCCGCCGGATCGACCGCACGCAGACGCGCCAGCGCGAGGCTTGCGTGAATCGATAACAGGAACATGAAATGAATGGGCCGGAAGAGGCTGGATTCGGCGATATTGGCAATCGCGAGAAACGCCATGAAGGCGACGATCCAGGCGGCTTCCGCGCGCCAGCCTGGCAACAGCGCGACACCGCGGCGAATGGTGTTGATCAGAAAACCGACGCCCAGGATCAGCCCCGGCACACCCAGCTCGTTGGCCAGATCCAGATAGCCGTTGTGCGCCTGCCAGAGAATCCCGTAGAGGTCCTGGGTCACCCACGGCGCCGGCCCGCCGGCACCCAGCCAGAATGCCTGGAAACCGGTACCGAGCCAGGGATGCTTCACGACCTCGGCATAGACCAGCCGCCAGATTTCCAGACGCCCGGTAAAGGTGACATCGCGGCCCACCGCATTGGCGACCGGGGCCACGATCTCGCGCCAGCCGGGCACACCATGCGTAATCAGTACGCCGAAGGTCAGGCTCACAAGCAGTGCGCCGACGACTAGCACGCTGCTGAATACCAATCCACGCAGGGAAAGCATGGGCCGAAATGTCAGCCATAGCGGCGGCAGGACAGCGAGCATGCACAGCAGCGCGGTCGCATTACGGGCCATGATCAACGTAATGCCGGCGACCAGCGTCCAGCCCAGCGACTCGAGCACGCCCGTCTCGCCAATCGCCAGACCATGCATCCATAGCACCATCATCAAACCGGCCGCCATGCCGAGATGATTCTTGCTGCGGGTAATACCGGTCCAGGCGTTCTCGTAGCCGGCGACATGGGCGATATCGGGAATGACGAACACCGCCACGATCGATGCCACGACCAGTGCGCTCAGACAGGCCCGGGTATGCCGGCGCAGCCGATCGGGCTGCCATGCTGCCACCTGGAATGAAAGGGCGATAACGACCGTGCCGATCAGCAATACCAGCTTGCGTACGGTCACCGCCGGATAGTCCGACCAGCCAACGCTGAGAATTGCCCAGCCCAGAAAAAGCCAGAGCCAGGGATCGATCTGGCGCGCTACGCGCCACGCCACGCTACGCCGCAGCCAGATGACAAGCGCGCAGATCAGAAACGGCGACATCCACTGCAGACGACGGATCAGCGAGCCCTGCTGGGCATTTTCCGCGACCGTATCCTGAGCCCAGTCCAGCCCGTCGGGCAGCAGGGCAAATGCCAGCGTGGCCCAGAATACGGCGATGAGCAGCCAGTAGAAGCGTCGATCTTGAGCAGCCGGCAACCGCATGGGTGTATCAGCCGTCGGTGAGCAGGGTGCCCAGAATGTTTGCGCCGCTTTCATGCAGACCGTCGGTCAACTGGCGCAACCGCGCCAACGGCGTGATACCGCGTTCGACCACCAACAGCGCGCCGTCGCTCACACCGGCGGCCGAAATCGCGTCGAGATCGCCGGTATGTTCGGCCGCGTCGATCACGATGTATTGGTAATCGCCACGCAGGCGGGTAACGAGGGCGGCGAACTGGCTCGGTGCCTCGACGAGGGTATCGCCCAGCGACGGGTGCGTGTCGGTCGCGCGAATCACGCTTAGCCCGGGTATTACCGCGATATCGGCCATGCCGGTATGACTGTCGAGCCCGAACAACAGACCCTGTTGCGGGTGCTGGCGTGCGGCATCGATTAACGCCGTGCGCTGGCCGGAGCGGGCGAGCAGCACCGCCAGATTCGCGGCCACGCGGCTACGCGCGAGGCCGGTCGAACAGCCGACCACGGCCAGACAGCGTGCATGGCTGTCGCTGAGTGCGATGCGGGCCAGCGCTGCGCGCAGGGTATCCGCCGCCTGGCCATGCGGCGCGTGGTAGGCGAATACATTGTCGTGAATCCGCGGGGTCGCGGGCTGGCTATGGCCGGTCATCGCAGTGCTCCGTGGCCGAGTACGCCCAGAACCGGCAGTTCCAGTTCGCGTTCGATATCTTCGGGGGCGCGCACGCGCCGGTCGAGCAGTTCCTGGAGCAGGGCCAGCATGACGCCGACCACCAGTCCGAATACCAGGGCCACGGCGAGTTTACGCTTGCCACTGAGACCGGCGGTCTTGGTCGGCGCGATCGCCCGGGTGACCACCGAGACGTTCTGTGCACTGAGTTCGCTGCCACCGAGCACCTGGTCGTAATTTGACAGCGCGGCTTCGTAGACCTGGGTCGCGCTTTCCAGACGCCGTCGGTAGCTGTCGAGCTGGCCGCGCTTGGTCTGCTTGTCCATTACGTCAGCGCGTGCGGCATCGTAGTTCTGTTGTAGTGCATTGACTTCGCCACGTGCTGCCTTGACGCTCTGACGGGCCGCCGCGAGCGAGGCATCGATCTCGTCGCGCAGGCGGCTACGCACGGTGGCGATCTGGCCATCGATCGCCCGAAGACGCGGATGGTTGGGCCCGAGCGATTCGGCGATCTCGGCGCGCTCGGCCTGAAACCCGACCAGCCGATTCTTGAGATCCTGCACCACGTTGCTGTCGAGAATATCGGCCTGGGCGGTCATCGGCTGGCCGCTGGCACGCGCGCCGTTGATCTGATCGACTTCGGCCTGCGCGGCCTGCAGACGCGCCTGGGCCGCGTTCAAACGGGTGCCGAGGTCGTTGAGCCGGCTTGTATCCACGCCTTCGGCAGCCGCCGAATCGATGACGTCGAAACGCTGCCGCGCGTTGGTCAGCGCGTCCTGTGCTTCGTCCACCTTCTTGCGCAGACCGTCGAGAAAATTCGAATACTGGCCCAGCCGCTGGCGCGCCGGGTCGGTGGCCATGTTTTCACTGGCCTTCATGTACTGGTCGATCACCGCGTTGACGATCGCGGCACTGCGCTTCGGGTCATCGCCGCGATAGGAGACCACCAGCAGCTGGCTTACCTCGCCGGCACGCACTTCCACCTTCTCGCCCAGCGCCGATGCCAGGCGCTGGCGCAGCGTGCCTTCGCCGTCGCCGTCTGCATCGAACTCGTCGCGTACGGCCGGGTCATCGGCAAGGCCGAGCTGGTCGACCACGCCGAGCATGACGTTCTGGCTGGTCATCAAATCGATCTGGGTGGCGCGATAACTCTCGGCCAGCGCGCTGGAGCGGGCCTGGCCGGTCAGCGGGTCCAGCGTCGGAAATTCGATGACCAGGGATGCGCGTGCCTCGTAGCTGCGCATCATCAGCGCCGCGATGATCGCCAGCACGAAGAACACCGCCACGGTCACCGCCACCGTACGCCAATGGGCACGCACGGCGCGCACTATCTGGCCCACCGTGGGCGTGGCCCGCATGCCCGGAATCAGCGGGCGATCGATCGCTGCGTTCAAAAGAAGCGCTCCTTGACGAAGATCACGTCGTCGGCCTGCACCCGGGTGGTGGGCGACGCGTCGACGGTCTGTACCGAGCCGTCGGCGGCTTTGCGATGCAGCACGAAACGCGAATTAGAACCGCGTTCGGTCAGGCCACCGCCGGTGGAAATCGCCTGCATGACGGTCATGCCCGGCTGAATGGCATAGGCGTCGGGGCGTTGCACTTCGCCATAGATATAGAACACCGGCGCCTGGGGCACGTACACGGTATCGCCGGCGTGAAGGACATTATCCGGCGAACGACCGTTACCAGTAACCAGGGCGTCGATATCGATACGCTCGCGCGTGTCGTCACCGCGAATGAGTACCACCGAGCGTGCACCGCGGGGGGTAATACCGCCGGCCTCGGCAAGCACGTCGAGCAGGGTGGTGCGGCTGGTCAACGAGAAACGGCCGGGCTGATTGACCGCACCGAGCACCGCGACCTGCTGGCTGCGGTGTTCGACCAGGGTCAGGCTGATCTGGGGGTCACGGAAGTAGCCGCCTTCACGATAGGCCGATTCAATCTGACTCTGGGCGGCGTTCGGGGTCATCCCGCCGATATCGACCACGCCCAGTAGTGGCAGCGATATTTCGCCGTTATCGGAAATAAAACCCTGGGTATTCATGTCCGGCTGGCCGAACATGCGCATTTCCACGATATCGCCAGCGCCGAGCAATACGCCTTCTGACGGCTCGGCCTGTGGTTCGGCCTCGGGTTGGGCGGATGCCGCGGCCAACGGGGGCGCCGTGTCGCCGCCGGTCGGTGTGGCAGCGGGGGACGGTGTGGTGGCGATTTGCGGTGGCGGAAGCGGCTCACTCGCGCAGCCGGCAAGCAGCACGGCCAGGACCGCCATGGTCAAAAATAGTCGCAAATCAGTCAGCACGGCGGCCATCCCCCTTTTAAACCCCATAGCCCGCTAGTTTAGTGCATATACCAGTGCCAGCGTTAACGGCCGATTTAGAGGGGGTCTGAATGCCGGGGGGATAAATTCTGCGTGCCGCGCGACCTACGCGCCGGGTGAATCGGCACGTATGCCCCGCGCGTGGCGACGCGACCCGAAAGCGGTGGCTGCCCAGGCGATTTTTTTGCGGTGTAGTCGTGTGCGCGCGTTAACTTCAGCAACTTAGCGCCGATGGCTACCTCGACTACGGCGTCAACAGCGCCTAGAATTCCGCGCTCGCGCCCGGATGGCGAAATTGGTAGACGCATGGGACTTAAAATCCCTTGTCCTTCGGGACGTGCCGGTTCGAGTCCGGCTCCGGGCACCAGTTAATCGGCTTTTGCCGCTCGTTAGGTTCGATGACCCACGATGACGCGCCCGCGCCTCGGCATGCATAACCTGAGTTGCGCCCGTGGCGAGCGCGCGCTCTTTGCTGGACTGGACGTGGCCCTGGTCGGTGGCGAAGCCGCGCGTATTCTCGGCGAAAACGGGGCGGGCAAGACCACCTTGTTGCGCACCCTCGCGGGCCTGCAGCTACCGGCGGCCGGCGAAATCGTCTGGGAACCAACCGGCGAGGGCGCCGCCGATGATCCGCTGTTGCTCAAGGACGCGTTGTGTTTTGTCGGCCACGACAACGCGCTCAACGGTGCGCTCACGCCGGTGGAAAATCTGGATGTGCTTATGCGCCTGTGCGCACGGCCGGTTTCGCAAAAGCGTATTCGCGCCGTGCTGGCCGAGTTGGGGCTCAAGCGTATCGCGCATCGCCCCTGTGAGCGCTTGTCCGCGGGTCAGAAGCGGCGCGTGTCGCTGGCACGGTTATGGTTGACCGAGGCGCCGCTATGGTTGCTCGACGAGCCGGCGTCGGCGCTCGACGTCGAGGCCCGTGCGGTACTGTGCGCCCGAATCGCGGCCCATGTCGCGGCGGGGGGTATGGCGGTGTTCACCACCCATGAAGCCTTGAGCCTGCCCGACGTGCCGGTGCGCTCGATCGAGTTGACGCCGTGCTGAGTGTTTTCTGGGCGGTATTGCGCCGCGATCTGCTGCTGGCCTTTCGCCAGCGCGGTGTGCTCGTGCATCACTTGCTGTTCTTCGTGCTGGTGGTGGCGCTGTTTCCGCTGGGTACGGGGGCCAACGCCGCGATTCTGGTCACCGTATCGCCGGCGCTGATCTGGATGGCGGTGCTGCTGGCGGCGCTGTTGTCGTTGCAGCGCCTGTTCAAGCCCGATTACGAAGACGGCACCTTGGAGCAATATGTGCTCTCGCCGGAACCGCTGGCCGTGATCGCGCTGGCCAAGGTGTTGGCGTACTGGCTGGCCAGCGGGCTGATTTTCGTGCTCGCGTCGCCGTTGCTGGTGCTGCTGCTTGGCGTGCCAGCGGCCGCCGTACCCGTTATCATGGCCAGCCTGTTGCTGGGTACACCGACGCTGGGCCTGGTCGGCGCCATTGGCACGGCCTTGACGCTGAGCCTGCCACGCGCCGGGCTGTTGTTGAGTCTGCTGATTTTTCCGCTGTACGTGCCCGTGCTGATTTTTGGCGCCGGGGCAATGCGGGCGGCGATCGAAGGCCTTCCCGCGGCGGGCGCGCTCTACCTGCTGGCAGCATTGCTCGTGCTGGGAATCACCACCGCGCCGTTCGCGATTGCGGCGGCGTTGAAAATCAGTCTCGAATAACAGCGCCAGATCTGCTGGCGCGGGCAATGACCGGTTATCCGGATTATTGCGCCAGATCAATACATTCTGTGCATGGCCGAGAGAAACTATGCGTCAATGCAATCCACAATTCATTCGCCACACAGTGGTCTAAACGTTTTGGCCAAGTCCGCGTTCATGCTCTGGCTGCACCGTTTCGGATCGCTGCCGTATTTCTATCGGGTGAGCCGGCCGATCGCGCTCGCGCTCGCCGTGCCCGGCGTGCTGCTCGCCGGCTACGGCATTTATGGTGGACTGGTGACCGCGCCGGTCGATTATCAGCAGGGCGATGCCTTTCGTATTCTCTATATCCATGTGCCCAGCGCCTGGCTGTCGCTGTTCGGTTATACGAGCATGGCCATAGCCGGTGTGGTCGCACTGGTGTGGCGGCTCAAGCTTGCCGAGATCTTCATCGTCGCCGCGGCCCCGGTCGGGGCGAGCTTTACCTTTCTGGCGCTGGTGACCGGCGCGATCTGGGGCGAGCCGATGTGGGGCACCTGGTGGGTGTGGGACGCGCGCCTGACCTCCGAGCTGATCCTGTTGTTTCTCTATCTGGGCATAATCGCGCTGCATAACGCGATCGAGTCGCCGCGGACCGCCGCGCGTGCCTGTGCCTTGCTGGCGGTGGTGGGCGTGATCAACGTGCCGATCATCCATTATTCGGTCGAGTGGTGGAACACGCTGCACCAGGGCCCGACCGTGACGCGTTTCGGTCGCCCGGCCATGGAAATGGATATGCTCTGGCCGCTGCTGTGTGCCGCACTCGGTTTTACCCTGATGTTCGGTTGGCTGACGCTCTGGAACATGCGCGCGCAACTGCTCTGGCGCGAACGGCGTAGTCGCTGGGTCAAGAAGGTGTTTCGCGATGCATGAATCCTGGCAGGCGTTCTGGCATATGGGCGGTTATGCGCCGTATGTATGGAGTAGTTACGCCATTGCTGCGGTCGTAATTGTCGGCAATATCATCGCGCCGCTGATTCGCCACCGGCAGATCGCGCGGCGTATCGAGAACGAGGAATTCGATGACTAGGACACGACGCCGTCGCCTGATGCTGGTCGGCGGGCTGTTCGTCGGTCTGGCTGCGGCCACCGGCCTGGCACTGACCGCTTTCAGCGAAAATATCCTCTATTTCTATCAGCCCAGCGAAATCGCGGCCGGCGAAGTGCCCGCGCATACGCGTTTTCGTATCGGCGGGCTGGTCGAGAACGGCTCGGTCGAGCGTAACAACGACGATCTGCTGGTGCGTTTTACCCTGGCCGATTGTCAGGCCAGCGTGCCGGTCCAGTTTCGCGGCACGCTGCCGGACCTGTTTCGTGAAGGCCAGGGCATTGTGGCCTATGGCGAGCTCGACGAATCGGGCCAGTTCGTGGCCGACGAAGTGCTCGCCAAACATGATGAAAACTACATGTCGCCCGATGTGGCGGATGCGATGAAGGACGAAACGGGGCAAAGCTGTATGCCGACCAACATGCAGGCCAAGCGATGATTCCCGAAATCGGGCATTTCGCACTGGTGCTCGCACTCGGCCTGGCCACCGTGCAGACCGTGTTGCCGATGTACGGCATTCTGCGTTCCCGGGCGGATTGCCTGGCTGTGGCCGCGCCGGCGGCGATCGGCCAGTTCGTGATGCTTGGCATTGCCTTTGTTGCGCTGGGCTTTGCCTTTTATGCCAACGATTTCTCGGTGGCGTATGTCGCCGCGAATTCGAACACGCACTTGCCGTGGTTCTACCGTATCGCCGCCATCTGGGGCGCACACGAGGGCTCGTTGCTGCTGTGGATGATGTTGCTGGCCTGCTGGAGCCTCGCTGTGGCCCTGGCCAGTCGCACGTTGCCGCGTGATGTGGCCAGTTGTGTGCTCGCAGTGATGGGCGCGGTGAGCGTGGGTTTTCTACTGTTCACGCTGTTCACCTCCAATCCTTTCGAGCGCCAGTTCCCGGCACCGATGGAAGGGCGCGATCTCAACCCCCTGTTGCAGGACCCGGGCCTGGTCGTGCACCCGCCGATGCTCTATATGGGCTATGTCGGCTTTGCCGTGGCCTTCGCGTTCGCCATTACCGCCTTGATCACCGGGCGCGTGGATAGCGCGTGGACGCGCTGGACGCGGCCGTGGACGACGGCGGCCTGGATGTTTCTGACCATTGGCGTGACCCTGGGCAGCTGGTGGGCCTACAAGGAACTCGGCTGGGGCGGCTGGTGGTTCTGGGACCCGGTCGAAAACGCCTCGTTCATGCCATGGCTGGTGGGTACCGCCTTGATCCATTCGCTGGCGGTGACCGAAAAACGCGGCATCTTCAAAAGCTGGACCGTGCTGCTGGCGATTACCGCCTTCGCGCTGTCGTTGCTGGGCACGTTTCTGGTGCGCTCGGGCGTGCTCATTTCGGTGCACGCCTTTGCCACCGATCCAACCCGCGGCATCTATATCCTGACGTTTTTCGCGGTGGTCGTCGGCGGTTCGCTGATCCTGTATGCATTGCGCGCGGCCCAGTTCGAGGCCGGGCGTGAACCGGTCGCCGCCTTGTCGCGCGAAGGGCTGTTGCTGCTCAACAATATCTTTCTGGTGGTCGCCGCCGCCGGCGTATTGCTGGGTACGCTCTATCCGATTCTGGCCGACTCGCTGGGCATGGGGCGAATTTCGGTGGGCCCGCCGTATTTCAACAAGGTCTTCATTCCACTGACCGTGCCGCTGGTCGTGCTGATCGGCGGGGCCGCGGTAATGGCCTGGAAGCGTACCCGGGCCGATGTGTTGCGTTCACGCCTGTGGGCGCCGCTTGTGATCGCGATTGTTGCCGGTGTGGCCTTGCCGTTGCTGACGGTGGGTACCGGCGCGGTGGCCGCCGTGGCCGGTTGTGTGCTCGGCTGCTGGGCGATTGCGACCGCCTTCGAGGATCTTGTTCGGCGCAGCCGCGGCCGGCGTATGATGCTGCCCCGCAATGTCGTAGGCATGGCGCTGGCTCATGCGGGCGTGGGTATTTTCGTGATCGGCGTGAGTCTGGTCAGTGGTTTCGGCGGCGAGCACGATGTTCGTCTTGCCCCGGGCCAGAGTACCGAGATGGTGGGCTACGAGTTCGAGTTCGTCGGCACACGGCATGTCGACGGGCCGAACTTCACCGCCGAAATCGGCGATTTCATCGTGCGCGAAGACGGTGACCAAATCGCCGAACTGTTCCCGGCGAAGCGACGCTACAACGCCGGCGGTCAGACCATGACCGAGGCCGGTCTCGACGTGGGAGTCACACGGGATCTGTATGTGTCGCTGGGCGAGCCGTTATCCGGCGATGCTTGGAGCGTACGTATCTATCATCGGCCGTTCGTGCGCTGGATCTGGGCGGGCGGCTTCATCGCCGCGCTCGGCGGGCTGATTGCCCTGACTGACAAGCGCTACTATCGCCGTCGCGCACGCCAGGACAAGGCCGTTGCGGCCGATCGTGGCCTCGACCCGGTGCATGCATGATGCGTTGGCGCCTGGTTGTACCTGTTGTCGTCGTGTTGGCGTTGATCGTCTTGCTCGGCTATGGGCTCACGCGCCGCCCGGATGTGCTGCCGTCGGCCTTCATCGGCAAGCCCGCGCCGGCGTTCGATCTGCCCACGCTGGCCTCCGATCGCGAACGTATCAGCGTGGCCGATCTCAAGGGGCGGGTCACGCTGGTCAACGTCTGGGCGAGCTGGTGTGTGGCCTGTCGCGCCGAACACGAGCTGATCACGGCGGTCTCGCGACGTACCGGTGTGCCGGTGGTTGGGCTCAACTACAAGGACAGCAAGGAGGCCGCGTTGCGTTGGCTGGGGCGCTACGGTAATCCGTTCGCCGTGGTCGCCTTCGACCCCAGCGGCGCGACCGGCATCGACTGGGGTGTATCGGCGGTACCGGAGACCTTCGTCGTCGATGCCGAGGGCATTATCCGCTACAAGGTGGTGGGCCCGATCACGCGCGAGGAAATGAACGACACGCTCATTCCCAAGCTCCAACAGCTCAAGGCGAACGCGTCATGATGCGCATGCTGATCGCGCTGTGTGTGCTGCTGGCCGTGGCCACCAGCGCGCAGGCGGTGGATCTGGAGGGCGAGCAGCTGGCGCGCTATCACGCGCTCAATGCGCAGTTGCGTTGTCTGATCTGCCAGAACCGCAGCATCGCCGAATCCGATGCGCCGCTGGCCAAGGATCTGCGCGATATCGTCGAGCGCCAGATCGCACAGGGGCGCAGCGACGAGCAGATCAAGCAGTATCTGGTCGACCGCTATGGCAAGTGGGTGCTCTACGATCCGCCGCTGGATTCAGCCACGGTCATCCTGTGGGCGGGCCCATTCGTGCTGTTGGCCATCGGCCTGTTCGTTGTTTTCTGGATGATGCGGCGCCGCCGCGAAGCACCCGCCCATACGCCGCAGCTCGACCGCGAGCGCCTTACGCGCGTGCTCGAAGAACAGGCGCACGATTCCGATTCCGACTCTTCTCAAGAGCGTTCATGACCGAATTTCTCGTTTTCGCGGCGATTCTCGTCGCCGCCAGTCTGGTATTCGTGCTCGTACCGCTATGGCGTGCCGGCACGCCCGCGCCCGATAAGCGGCGTGCGGCCAACATCACCATCTATCACCAGCGTTACGCAGAGATCGAACGCGAGGTGGCGGCCGGACGTTTGAGCCGGCGCGAGGCAGAAACCGAAAAGGACGAACTCGGCGCACGTCTGCTCGCCGATATCGACCATACCCCGGCGATTGCGCCCGGCGCACGAGCGCCGCGCCGGCCCTGGCTGGCCACGCTTTTCGTGCTGCTGGTAGTAGTCGGCGGCTCGAGTGCCGTCTACTGGCATCTGGGCGACTACCAGGCGCTTGGCGAAAGCCAGATGCCGAATCTGGAAACCATGATCGGCGAGCTCGAACAGCGCGTGGCCGAGCATCCGGACGATCTACGCGCCCAGGCCATGCTCGCGCGGGCATACGAGGCGATCGGCGACTATACCGCCGCGGCGAAGGGTTATCGCGTGCTCAACGACGCCATGCCCGCACCACGGCCACCCATTATCGCCGCGGAAGCCCAAGCGACGCTGGCGGCGACCGACGATCTGCAGGGACGCGCGAAAACGCTCTACCAGCAACTGCTCGAACTGGATCCGCAAAGCCGTGAAGCGCTGTGGTATCTGGGCCTCGCTGCGGCCGAACGTGGTGACGACGAACAGGCGATCGACTATTGGGACCGGCTGCTTGCCCAGGATCTGCCGGAGGAGTTCGCCGGCATGGTGGCCAACCGGCGTGCGGAGCTGGCAGGCGAGAAACCGACGTTATCCGGCGACTGAGCGTGTTGTTTCACCCCAGCAAAGGGGTTAACGTCCTTTCTAAAGCACTCCGACACAACAGGCGATGGCGAACGAAACTCGGCTCGAATACGATTCTCTTCCTTCGGTAGCACCGTCCTATCTACGTGCCGCGACGACCCTGTCGGGCGGGTTGTCTGGCGACGAAACGATACCGACGATCATCGCGGAGCTGCCCGACCTGGAAGTTCGCGCCGAGGAATTGGCGAAATATCGCAAGGTCTGCGGTTTTCAGCATTCGCCGTACCTGCCGGTCACCTATCCGCATGTGCTGGCGTTTCCCATGCACATGGCCGTACTCACGCACAAGGACTTTCCGCTCAAACTGCTGGGCCTGATTCATCTGCGCAACGAGATTACCCAGTATCGCGGTATCGAAACCGCGGAAAAGCTGCATCTGGAAGTCAGCGTGGGCGGCCACCGCGAAGTGGAAAAAGGGGTGGAATTCGACCTGGTCACCCGCGTGCGTGATCGCGCCGGCGAGCTGATCTGGCAGGAAAACAGCGTCATGCTTTCGCGCCAGAAGACCAACGTGCCCAAGTCGAAGAAAAAGAAACACGACGAGGGGCTCGGCTTCGAGGCCGAGGACCAGGTCACCTGGGACGTGCCGGAAAACATCGGCCGGCGCTATGCCAGCGCCGCGGGCGATTACAATCCCATCCATCTCAGTCCGTGGAGTGCCAAGCTCTTCGGCTTTCCGCGCGCGATCGCGACCGGTATGTGGACCAAGGCCCGGGCCGCTGCGGAACTCGAGCCCAAGCTTGAAAAATCCGCCTATACCCTGACGCTCGGCTTCAAGAAACCCGTGTTTCTGCCCAGCAAGGCCTGTTTTTCCTACCGTATGCACGAACAGGGCGCGGATTTTGCACTGACCAATCCGAAAGGCGACATCGTCCATCTGCTGGGCGATATCCGCTATCTAGATTCCAATTCGCAGGGCTGAAAAGCCAAAGGATCGACTATGCGTATTCGTAAGGCGGTATTCCCGGTCGCAGGGCTGGGAACGCGTTTCCTGCCGGCAACCAAGGCCAGTGCCAAGGAAATCCTCCCGGTGGTGGACAAACCGCTGATTCAGTATGCGGTCAAGGAAGCGATCGCCGCGGGCGCCGAGGAAATGGTGTTCATCACCAGCCATACCAAGAACTCGATCATGGATCACTTTGATCGGGACTATGAGTTGGAGGCAACGCTGGAAGCCAAGGGCAAGGAAGAACTGCTGCAGGCGGTCAAGGATGTGCTGCCGCCGGGTATCAGCTGCGTGTATATCCGCCAGCCCGAGCAGATGGGCCTTGGCCACGCCATCAACTGTGCACTGCCGGCCGTGGGCGATCAGGATTTCGCCGTCATTCTGGCCGACGACCTGATCGCCGGCTCTTTTCAGCCCTGCATGGCGCAGATGCAGCGGGTGTATCAGGAATACGGCACCAGTGTGCTGGCCGTACAGCGCGTGCCGTGGGAGGAAACCTACAAATACGGCATCGTCGAGGTCGAGCCGATCGGCCCCGGGCTGTCCGAGATTCGCGGCATCGTCGAGAAGCCGGACCCGGACAAGGCGCCGTCGAATCTGGCCGTGGTCGGCCGCTATATCCTCACCCCCCGTATCTTCCGCCTGCTGGACAAGACCAAGCCGGGCGCGGGCGGTGAAATCCAGCTCACCGATGCCATCGAAGCGCTGATGGGCGAACAGACGGTGCTGGCCTACGAGTTCGAAGGTACGCGCTACGACTGCGGCAGCAAGTTCGGCTATCTCAAGGCCAACGTCGAAATGGGCCTGCAACACCACGAAATCGGTGACGAGTTCCGCAACTATCTCAAGAATCTCACCGCCGATTGGGGCGATGAGCAGGACACCAGTCAAACCGGCTGACGTCGTACCGTGGGTCACGGGCGACGATACGGTTTGTTATCATACGTTGCCATCGCGGCGTCCGCCGGCAGGCGCCGTTTCGGCACGGTTTGAACGAGACGATCCCGGCGTCTCGAAACGGCCATGGGCCTTACTTTATGAAAAGCGAACTTAACGACAAGTTCATTGAAAATTCCCCCTTGTTCGGTGGCAATGCCGCCTATGTCGAGTCCTACTACGAGCAGTACCTGAAGGACCCGGATTCGGTCGAGCAAAGCTGGCGCGACTATTTCAAAAGTCTTAACGGCGATGGCGCGCAGGACATCGCGCACGGGCCGATTCGCGACTCGTTCGTGGATACCCAGGCCTCGGCCGGCCAGGGCGCGCGACCGCGGGCAAGCATGTCGCAACGCGCGGCCCAGAAGCAGGCTGGCGTGCTGCGGCTGATCAACTACTACCGCATGCGCGGCCATCAGGCTGCCGATCTCGACCCGCTCGGCCTGTACGAGCGCCCGAATGTGCCGGATCTCGATCCGGCATTTCACGGTCTGGGCGAGGCGGATATGGATACGGTGTTCAACACCGGCTCCTTGTTCACCGAGGCCGATGAGCTGCCGTTGCGCGATATCATCGATATCTGCAAACGCGTGTATACGGGCACCATCGGCACCGAATACATGTACATCACCGACACCCGCCAGAAGCGCTGGATCCAGCGCCGCCTCGAGGCGAGTGTCGACAAGCCGCGCCTGAACGAAAAAGAAAAGCGCGAAGTGTTGCGCCAGCTCACCGCCGCCGAAGGCATCGAGCGCTACCTGCATACCAAATACGTTGGCCAGAAGCGTTTTTCGCTGGAAGGTGCCGACAGCATGATTCCGGCGCTGGATGAAGTCGTGCGCTCGGCCGCGCGTAGCCATGTGGACGAGATCGTCATCGGCATGGCCCATCGCGGCCGTTTGAACGTGTTGGTGAACATTCTCGGCAAGTCGCCGAAGGAACTGTTCGCCGAGTTCGAGGGCGACTACGACCTCGACGAGCTCGAGATGTCGGGCGACGTCAAGTACCACATGGGCTTTTCGACCGATATCGAGATCGAGAACGAACGCGTACATCTGGTGCTGGCGTTCAACCCGTCGCATCTGGAGGCCGTGAACCCGGTCGTGCAGGGCTCGGTGAAGGCGCGCCAGGAACGTCGCCACGACGATGAAGGCGAAACCATTCTGCCGGTGCTCATCCACGGCGACGCGTCGTTCGCCGGCCAGGGCATCGTCATGGAAACCCTGCAGCTGTCGCAGGCGCACGGCTATGCCACGGGCGGTACCGTGCATCTGGTGGTGAACAACCAGCTCGGTTTCACCATGCAGAACCCGATCACCGCCAAGCTCGGCGAATATTCGCGTACCTCGCAGTACTGTACCGATATCGCCAAAATGCTCGAAGCGCCGGTGTTTCACGTCAATGGTGATGACCCGGAAGCCGTGGTCTTCGTAACCCGGCTGGCGATGGATTATCGCGAGACCTTCGGCAAGGACGTGATCGTCGACATGATCTGCTATCGCCGCCACGGCCATAACGAGGCGGACGAGCCGGCGGTCACCCAGCCGCTGATGTACCAGAAGGTCAAGCAGATGGAGACCACCCGCAAGCTGTATGCGGGCAAGCTGGAATCCGAAGGCCTGATCGACAAGGACGAAGCCCAGCAGTTCGCCGACGCCTATCGCGACGGCCTCGACGAAGGCAAGAACATCTCCCGTACCACGCTCGGTCTGGTCGGTAACGAGCATACCGTGGACTGGGCGCGTTACAGCCGCCAGCGCTGGTCCGACATCGTGGATACATCGGTGCCGGTCGAAACCCTGCAACGCCTGGCCGCGCGCCTGCGCGAACTGCCCGACAGCTTCGAGCTGCACAAGCGTGCCCAGCGCATCATCGACGATCGCGCCAAGATGGCGGCCGGAGCCTCGCGTATTGACTGGGGCTTTGCCGAGCATATGGCCTATGCCAGCCTGCTCGATGACGGCTTTAACGTGCGGCTGTCCGGTCAGGATTCCGGGCGCGGTACGTTCTTCCACCGGCATGCGGTGCTCTACAACCAGAAGGACGGCCACGAATTCACGCCGTTGAAGCACGTTGGGCGCGATAGCGCGGCCTTCACCGTCAACGACACGCTGCTCTCCGAAGCCGGTGTGCTCGGCTTCGAGTACGGCTATGCCACGGCCGATCCGTCGACGCTGACGATCTGGGAAGCCCAGTTCGGCGATTTCGTCAACGGCGCCCAGGTGATCATCGACCAGTTCATTTCCAGCGGCCAGGCGAAGTGGGGCCGTCTGTGTGGTCTGGTCATGTTCCTGCCGCACGGTTACGAAGGCCAGGGCCCGGAGCATTCCTCGGCACGCCTGGAGCGCTTTCTGCAGTTGTGTGCCGAGCGGCACATGATCGTGTGCGTACCCTCCACGCCGGCGCAGTGGTTCCATCTGTTGCGCCAGCAGATGGTGCGCGATCTGCGCATGCCGCTGGTGGTGCTCACGCCCAAGAGCCTGCTGCGCCATCGTCTGTCTACCTCCACACTGGAGGACCTCGCCGAAGGCCAGTTCAATTTCGTCATCGACGAGCCCGACAGCATCGACGACGACGCCATCGAGCGGGTGGTGTTCTGTAGCGGCAAGGTCTACTACGACCTCTATCAGGCCCGCGAAGAGCGCGAACTCGACAACGTGGCGCTGGTGCGTATCGAACAGCTCTATCCGTTCCCGGCCAACGACTATGCCGCGGTGCTCGAGCGCTACAAGAACGCCGACGAAGTGGTCTGGTGTCAGGAAGAGCCGGAAAACCAGGGCGCCTGGTATCAGATCAAGCATCGCTTGCAGGTGCCGCTGGCCGAACGCCACGAATTGCTCTATGCCACACGCCCGGGTGCGGCGACCACGGCAGCGGGTTATCACAAGCTGCATGTCAAACAGCAGGAAGCGGTGGTCGACGCCGGCCTGACCGGCGGTGAACGCCTGGTGGACAAGGGCAAGGCACAGACTCGCAAATCCCGATCCAAGAAGAAGTGATTTCGGCCGCGGGCTAGTACGCGGACTCACGCCAACGATCTCGACAAGTTAGGAAACGACAAGCATGGCCACAGAAGTCAAAGTCCCGGAGCTTCCGGAATCCGTCAGTGAAGCCACCGTGGGTGAATGGCAGAAAAACAAGGGCGACAAGGTCGGCCGCGACGAGAATCTCGTCGACCTCGAGACCGACAAGGTCGTTCTCGAAGTGCCTTCCACCTCTGCCGGTGTGCTCGCTGAAATCAAGGTTTCGGCCGGCGATACGGTCAAGGCCGGCGACGTGCTGGCAATCGTCGAGGAAGGCGATGGCGCCGATGCCGGCGATGACGACGACGGTGACGATGCCGCCGACGAGTCCAAGGCCGACACCAACGACGACGCCGAGGACAAGGACAAAGATCAGGACGAGGACAAGTCCGCCGAAGACGACAAGGCCGACAAGTCCGATAGCGACGACGAACCCGTGGCCAGTCCTGCCGCCAAGAAGCTGATGGACGAAAACGATGTCGCTGCGCGCGATGTCGACGGCACCGGCAAGGATGGCCGAATCACCAAGGCCGACGTCCAGAAGGCGATCGACAACCAGGGTGAAAAGCGCGAAGACAAACCCGCGGCCCGCGACGACTCCGGTTCCGAGCGCGAAGAACAGGCGGTATCGGAACAGGCCGATCGTCAGGCCCTGGCCGATGCGCCCAGCGAGCGCACGGAACAGCGCGTGCCGATGACGCGTATTCGCCAGCGCATCGCCGAGCGCCTGCTCGATGCCAGCCAGAACACCGCCATGCTCACGACCTTCAACGAGGTCGACATGAAAGCGGTCATGGAGCTGCGTAATCAGTACAAGGAGAAGTTCGAGAAGGACCACGAAGTTCGTCTTGGCTTCATGTCGTTCTTCGTCAAGGCCGCGGTCGAAGCGCTCAAGCGCTTCCCGATCGTCAATGCCTCGATCGACGAAGGCGATATCGTCTATCACGGCTTCTACGATATTGGCGTGGCGGTCTCCTCGCCGCGCGGGCTGCTCGTGCCGGTGCTGCGTGACGCCGACCAGCAGTCGTATGCACAGATCGAGTCCACGATTCGTGATCTGGGCCAGCGCGCGCAGCAGGGCAAGGTCACCATGGATGAAATGAGTGGCGGCACCTTCACCATCACCAACGGTGGCGTGTTCGGCTCGCTGTTGTCCACGCCGATCATCAATCCGCCGCAGGCCGCGATTCTCGGCATGCATGCCACCAACGAAAAGCCGGTGGTGGTCGATGGCGAGATCGTGATCCGGCCGGTGATGCAGCTTGCGCTGTCCTATGACCACCGTCTGATTGATGGCCGCGACGCGGTGCTGTTCCTGCGTACGATCGAGGAACTCATCGAAGATCCGGCCCGGTTACTGCTGCAGGTATAGCGCCGTATTCGTAACCGCTACACGTTATTGCAAGGAAAAGCATGAGCAAGGAATTCGATGTCGTCGTCATCGGCGCAGGCCCCGCTGGCTATGTGGCTGCCATTCGTGCAGCCCAGCTGGGCATGGACGTCGCATGTATCGACAAATGGCTGGACCTCAACGACAAGCCGTCGCTGGGTGGAACCTGTCTGAACGCCGGGTGTATCCCGTCCAAGGCATTGCTGGAGTCCAGTGAACTCTACGATCGCGCCAACCACGAGTTTGCCGATCACGGCATCAAGACAAGCAAGGTCGAACTCGATCTTGCCCAGATGCAAAAGCGCAAGGCCGGCGTGGTGTCACAGCTGACCGGCGGCATCTCCGGGCTGTTCAAGGCCAACGGCGTGAAGTCGTTTGCCGGCAGTGGCCAGGTGGTGGACTCCGGCGAGGTCCTGTTCGTCAGCCATGACGGCAAGGAAGAAACCTTCACCGCCAAGAACATCATCATTGCCGCCGGCTCCGAGCCGGTGGAGCTGGATATCGCCCCCTTCGACGGCGAGCACATCGTCGATTCCTGGGGCGCGCTCGAGTTCGATGAGGTGCCGAAAAAGCTGGGCGTGATCGGCGCCGGTTATATCGGCGTGGAACTGGGCAGTGTCTGGTCGCGGCTGGGCAGTGATGTGACGCTGCTGGAAGCGGTCGACGAATTCATGCCGATCGCCGATCGCGATGTGGCCAAGGAAGGGCTGAAGTCGTTCAAGAAGCAGGGCCTGGATATTCAGCTCGGCGCACGCGTGACCGAGGCCAAGGCTGGCAAAAAGGGCGTCGACGTCAAGTACACGCAGGGCGATGAATCGCATAGCGTGACCTTCGATCGCCTGATCGTGGCGGTGGGTCGACGCCCGCATACGAAGGATCTGTGTGCCAAGGGCGCGCGCGTGGAACTCGACGACAAGGGTTTCGTCGACGTCAACGACAACTTCCGTACCAGCCTGCCGGGCGTGTATGCGGTCGGCGATGTCATCGGTAACCCGATGCTTGCCCACAAGGGCATGGAAGAGGGCGTGGCCGTGGCCGAGATTCTGGCCGGTCAGAAGCCGCACCTGAACTACGATGTCATTCCGTCGGTGGTCTACACGCATCCCGAAATGGCGTGGGTCGGCAAGAGTGAAGCGCAGGTCAAAGCCGCCGGCACCGAATATCGTGTGGGTCAGGTGCCGTTCAGCGCCAATGGTCGCGCCAAGGCGCTGGGCCAGCAGGGCGGTTTCGTCAAGATGATCGCCGATGCCAAAACCGACGAGATTCTCGGCGTGCACATGATCGGCCCCTACGTCTCCGAGCTGGTCCAGGAAATGGTCGTGGCCATGGAGTACAAGGCCTCCAGCGAAGATATCGCGCGCATCATTCACGGCCATCCGACGCTGGGTGAAACGGTTCACGAAACCGCGCTCGCGGTGGACGGGCGACCGATTCACTTCCCGCCGAAACGCAAGAAGTAATCGCCGAATGACCGCCGAGGAAGAAGACCGCTCGCTCGCCAAAGGCAGCAAGAACGCAGCGGGCAAGGAGTCCGACACCTCGGGCGGCAACGGTTCGAGCGACAGTGCCGACGGGCACGGCGACGGAAACGGAAACGGTAACGGCAAGAATAAGCAGTCGTTGCCGTTTCTGTGCCTGGCCGCACTCGGTATCGTCTATGGCGATATCGGTACCAGTCCGATCTATGCACTGCGCGAGGCGTTCTACTCGCACGACGGCATTTCCGTCGTGCCGGCCAATATCTTCGGGGTGCTATCGCTGCTGTTCTGGTCGTTGATCATCGTGATCTCGATCAAGTACCTGGCCGTGGTCATGCGGGCAAGCAACAACGGCGAGGGCGGCATCATCGCGCTCGTGGCGCTGCTCAATCCCTGGAAGACGGAAAAAAAGAGCCGTCGTTATATCCTGATGTTGCTGGGCCTGTTCGGCGCGGCGCTATTGTATGGCGACGGCACCATCACGCCGGCCATTTCGGTATTGAGCGCGATCGAGGGGCTGGAAGTGGCCACACCGGCCTTCAAGCCCTATATCGTGCCTATCACCATCGCCATTCTGATCGGGCTGTTTCTTATCCAGAAGCGCGGTACGGCGTCGGTGGGTTCGTTATTCGGACCGGTCATGATGACCTGGTTCGTCGTGCTGGGGCTGCTCGGCATCAATGGCATCGTGCAGCATCCGGGTGTGTTCGCCGCGATCAATCCGCTCTATGCGATCCACTTCTTCGCCGACAATGGCCTGGCCGGTTTTCTCGTGCTGGGCACGGTATTTCTGGTGGTCACCGGCGGCGAGGCGCTCTATGCGGATATGGGTCATTTCGGCCTGGCGCCCATCCGGCTGGCCTGGTTCTTTCTCGTGCTGCCGGCCTTGTTGCTGAATTATTTCGGCCAGGGCGCGATGATGCTCGAAAACGCCGACATCACCCAACCGTTTTATCAGATGGCGCCCGACTGGGCGCTGTACCCGGTGGTCGGCATCGCCACGCTGGCGACCGTCATTGCCTCCCAGGCGGTGATATCCGGCGTGTTTTCGCTGACCCGCCAGGCGGTACAACTGGGCCAGCTTCCGCGACTGAATATCGTTCAGACTTCGCACGAGTCCTACGGCCAGGTGTATATCCCGTTCATGAACTGGATTCTGATGGTGGCGACCATCGGTCTGGTACTGGGATTTCAGTCATCGAGCAATCTGGCCGCCGCCTACGGCGTGGCGGTCTCCATGGATATGGTGATCACCACCATCCTGGCGTTTTTCGTGGCCTATCGCTGGGGCTGGTTCCCGCGCGTGGCCGGCGCGATCGCCGCAGCGTTGCTTATGGTCGATCTCGCCTTTCTGGGCGCGAACCTGTTCAAGGTGCCCGATGGCGGCTGGTATCCGCTGCTCGTGGCCGGTGTGATCTTTTTCATCATGGGTACCTGGCGGCGCGGGCGCCAGCTGGTCGGCCAGCAGCTCCAGGAGGATACCGAGCCGCTCGAAGAGTTCATTGAGTCGCTCGACGAACTGCCCATGCGCATCGACGGCACGGCCGTGTTCATGACCGAGGCCACGACCAAGACGCCGCCGATGCTGCTGCATCATCTGCGTCATAACCGCGTGCTCCATGAACAGGTCATCCTGCTCACGGTCAATATACTGGACGTGCCACGGGTGCCCGCGGCAGAACGCCTGAAGATCGACGATCTGGGGCACGGGGTCTATCGCGTGCAGGTCTACTACGGCTTCATGCAGGCAAGCAACGTGCCCGTGGCGCTGCGCTTCGCCGGTGAATTCGGCCTCGATGTGGATCTGGATCAGACCACCTTCTATGTCGGTCGCGAATCGCTCATCCCGACCAGTGAAGTGCCGGGCATGATGGTGTGGCGCGAGCATATGTTCGCTTTCATGTCGCTCAATGCGACGCGCGCGACCTCTTATTATCGAATCCCCCCCGAACGCGTAATCGAACTCGGTATTCAGATCGAAATCTGAGCTACAGCGGCGGCGGCCTGGACACGGCGACAGACCGCCGGGTCGGCGTCGCGGCTGGTAGAATCCCCGCACGGTTTGCAGCGCAACGACGAGGCATTATGGCAGGCCATAGTAAATGGGCGAATATTCAGCACCGCAAGAACGCCCAGGATAAAAAACGCGGTAAGATTTTTACCAAGATCATTCGCGAGATCACCGTCGCGGCCCGTATGGGCGGGGGCGATCCCAACGATAATCCGCGCCTGCGGCTGGCCTGGGACAAGGCCCTGGCCGCGAACATGCCCAAGGATAATATCGAGCGGGCGGTCAAACGCGGCACCGGCGATGGCCAGGGCGATAACTACGAAGAAATTCGTTACGAAGGCTATGGCCCGAACGGTGTGGCGATCATGGTCGACTGCATGACCGACAACAAGAACCGTACCGTTTCGGAAGTGCGCTACACCTTCAACCGCAATGGCGGCAATCTGGGTGCCGACGGCTCGGTGGCCTATCTGTTCGACCGCAAGGGCGTACTGACCTACGGGCCGGACAACGACGACGAAGACGTGCTCGCCCCGGCGCTGGAGGCCGGCGCGGAGGATCTGGTCGAATACGAAGACGGCTCTTTCGACGTGCTCACGGCACCGGACGATTACAACACGGTCAAGGCCGCGGTCGAGGCCGCCGGCTTCGCGCCCGATGCCGCGGACGTGACCATGCGCCCGGCGACCACGGTCGAACTGCAGGGCGAGGATGCCGAGAGTTGTCTCAAGCTGCTCGATGCGCTGGAGGATCTCGACGACGTACAGAACGTCTACAGCAACGCCGAACTCGACGAACAGACGCTCTCCGGCGCGCCCGCCTGACGCACGCTATGGCACGGGTTCTGGGTATCGATCCGGGGTCGACAGTCACCGGGTTTGCGGTGGTGGACGGCGGCGCCCAGCCGCGCTCGATCGTGATCGACTGTATTCGCCTGCCCCGTGCGGCTTTTGCCGTGCGTCTGGGGCTGATATTCGAACGCCTGAGCGCGGTGATCGACGAATACCGCCCGGATGAAATGGCTATCGAAGACGTGTTTGTCTCGCGCAATGCAGCGAGCGCGCTCAAGCTGGGCCAGGCCCGGGGCGCTGCGATCTGTGCCGGTGCCGCGCGCGGCCTGCCCATCGCCGAGTACACGCCGACTCAGATCAAGCAGGCCATCGTCGGGCGCGGCCATGCCGACAAACAACAGATTCAGCATATGGTGCGCGTACTGCTGGGCGTGAATACATTGCTACAGGCCGATGCCGCGGACGCTGCCGGCGTGGCGGTATGCCATATCCACCACAGCCGCAGTGCCGCGCGCATGCAGATCGCGGCCAATACGACAGGACGCCGGGCATGATCGGACAGCTGCGCGGACGCATCATCGAAAAACAGCCGCCGCGTCTGGTCATCGATGTGGGCGGTGTCGGTTACGAGGTCGAAGCGCCGCTGTCGACCTTCTTTACCCTGGGTGAAGGCCGGCGCCCGAACAGTGGCGCGGGGGAGGGCGAAGTCACCCTGCTTACGCAGATGGTCGTGCGTGAAGACGCCATGCTGCTCTACGGGTTTGCCACCGCCGAGGAGCGCAGCCTGTTTCGCGAGCTGATCAAGGTTTCCGGCGTGGGTGCAAAACTCGCCTTGACCGTACTTTCCGGCATGAGCGTGGCCGATTTCGTGGCCACGATCGAAGCCGACGATACCGCGCGTCTGACCGGGCTGCCCGGGGTCGGCAAGAAGACCGCCGCGCGCCTGATCGTGGAAATGCGCGACAAGCTCTCCGGTAGTGCGATCGCCCCGGCACTGGCCCCGGCGTCGACGAGCGCCGGCGGGGCAGGTGATGCCCAGTCGGTCGCACGCCAGGCGCTGACCTCGCTGGGCTACAAACCGGCCGAATCGGATCGCCTGCTCAAGGGTATCGATGCCGAGGGTCTGGATAGTGAGGCACTGATTCGCGAAGCCCTGCGCCGGGCGGTGCGCTGATATGCAGGAGTCGGAACGCCTGATCGGTGCCAGTACCCAGGGCGACGAAGGCCGTTTCGACCGGGCGCTGCGCCCACGCGGGCTGGCCGAATACATCGGCCAGGCCAGCGTGCGCGAGCAGATGGAAATTTTCGTCAGTGCAGCGCGTGCCCGCGGCGAAGCGCTCGATCATGTATTGATCTTCGGCCCGCCCGGTCTGGGCAAGACCACGCTCGCCCATGTCATCGCCAACGAAATGCAGGTGGGATTTCGTCAGACGTCGGGCCCGGTGCTCGAACGCCCGGGCGATCTGGCGGCCTTGCTGACCAATCTCGAACCCAACGACGTACTGTTCATCGACGAAATCCATCGGCTGTCGCCGGTGGTCGAGGAAGTACTCTATCCCGCGCTCGAGGATTACCAGATCGATATCGTCATCGGCGAAGGCCCAGCGGCGCGTTCGATCAAGCTCGATCTGCCGGCGTTCACGCTGGTCGGGGCCACCACGCGCGCGGGCGCGCTGACTTCGCCGCTGCGCGATCGCTTCGGCATCGCCCAGCGCCTGGAATTCTATTCGCACAGCGACCTGGCCCATATCGTCGAGCGCTCGGCGAGCATTCTCGATGTATCGATCGATAGCGAGGGCGCGGCTGAAATCGCACGTCGGGCGCGGGGCACGCCGCGTGTGGCCAACCGGCTGTTGCGCCGGGTGCGCGACTATGCCGAGGTGCGCGCCGACGGCCGGATCAGCCACGCGGTCGCCCGTGCCGCCATGGACATGCTCAAGGTCGACGACAACGGCTTCGATCTCATGGATCGCAAGCTGCTGGGCGCGCTGCTGGAAAAATTCGATGGCGGCCCGGTGGGCGTGGAAAGCCTCGCCGCGGCCATCGGCGAAGCCCGTGAAACCATCGAAGACGTCATCGAACCCTATCTGATTCAACAGGGGTTCATGATGCGCACCCCGCGCGGTCGCCAGGCCACCCAGGCCAGCTATCGTCATTTCGGCTTGCCGCAGCCCGCGCCACGCGCGACCGACGCACCGGATCTGTTCAACGATACGCCAAACGATGTCTGAAACCGCTGCCGCCAACGATGCGCTGCGCTATCGCGTACGCGTGTTCTACGAAGACACCGACGCCAGCGGCGTGGTCTATCACGCCAATTATCTGAAGTATCTGGAACGTGCGCGCACCTGCTGGCTGGAGGCGCAGGGGCACAGCCATCGCGTGCTCGCCGAGCGCCACGGTATTGCCTTTACGCTGGCCGACGCCAATCTGCAGTTCAAGTCGCCGGCACGTCTGGATGACGAAATCGAAGTGGTCACCCGCGTGGCCGAGCGCCGGCGGGCCCGAATCATTTTCGAGCAGACCATCGAGCGCGAAAATACCTTGCTTATTAAGGCACGATTCACCGTAGCCTGTGTCAGAATTCCCGATTTCCGGCCTTGCGCGCTGCCGGATTTATTGCAAAAGGAGATGCAATGAACGTTGCGACGGACATGTCCCTGTGGGGGCTGGTCATGCAGGCAAGCCTGCTCGTCAAACTCGTCATGCTGGCTTTGTTGTTGGCGTCCATTGCCTCCTGGATCGTGATATTCAGCAAGCGGCGCCTGCTGGCCCAGACCCAGAACGACATGGAATGGTTCGAGGATCGCTTCTGGTCGGGGGGCAATCTCAAGGACATCTACGCCGAGACCCAGGCCCAGGCCGATACCAGTCGCGGAATGCCCTCGCTATTCAAGAACGGCTACGACGAACTGCGCCGCCAGCGCAATGCCGGCCAGGCCGCACCACACGAAATCGTGCCCTCGGTACAGCGCGCCATGCGGGTCGCACTGTCGCGCGAGCTCGAGCGCCTCGAACGCGGGCTGGCCATGCTGGCCACGATTGGTTCGATCAGCCCCTATGTCGGCTTGTTCGGCACGGTCTGGGGCATCATGAGTGCCTTTATCGCACTCGGCAACGTCAAGCAGGCGAGCCTGTCCATGGTCGCGCCGGGTATCGCCGAGGCGTTGATCGCCACCGCCATGGGTCTGTTTGCTGCCATTCCCGCGGTTGTGGCGTACAACTTCTTCAGCAACAAGGTCGATTTCATCGAAAATCGTTTCCAGACGTTCATGGAAGAAATGGCCGGCATCGTCGAACGCGGCATGAACGCGGCCTCGCCGGCGCCCCGCGCTGCTGCGGAAAAGCCGCGCCCGGCCCCCGAGCCCACGCGTACGCCGCCCGAGCTTTGAATAGCGCCGCCTGTCTTCGGAACCACTGACTATGTCTATTCGAGGAAAACGTCGCCTGGCCAGCGAGATCAACGTCGTGCCTTATATCGACGTGATGCTGGTGCTGCTCATCATCTTCATGGTCACCGCGCCGTTGCTGACCACTGGCGTCGAGGTCGATTTGCCGGACGCGGCGGCGCAAGCGCTGGATACAGAGGACAACGACCCGATCGTGTTGTCGGTCACGCGCGACGGCGAGTTGTATCTCAACGTGGGCGCCAATCCGGACGAGCCGCTCTCCAGCGACGAGGTCACCGATATCGCCGCGCGCGTCATTCGCGAGCGCCCCGATGCACCGGTGGCGGTCAAGGGCGACGGTTCGGGTAGCTATGGCAACGTCGTGCGCGGCATGGTGTTGCTGCAGCGCGCGGGTGCCGAGCAGGTTGGGCTGCTGACCGACAACATCGACGATAGCGCGAGCGACCGCTGACGATGTGGCAGACATTCACGCAGAACTGGCGTGCGGTGCTCCTTGCGATTGGCCTGCATGTATTGATCGCCCTGTTGCTGATCGTGGGCGTGAACTTCGTCACCGATGCGTCTTCGCGTGGTAATCACGGCCAGAAAATCGTCAATGCGACCGTGGTCAACCCGGACGCGGTAAATACCGATATGCCCGAGCCGGTATCACCGGCGGCCGAACCGGAGCCCGAGCCGGAACCCGAACAGGATCAGGCGGCAGAAAAAGCCGAGCAGGAAGCCGCAGAAAAGGCCGCCGCCGAGAAGGCTGCTGCGGAAAAAGCTGCGGCGGAAAAAGCGCAGGCCGCCCAGCAGAAAGCGGCAGAGGAAAAGGCGGCGCAAGAAAAAGCCGAAGCAAAACGCGAGGCCGAGGCTGAAGCCGCACGCAAAGCTGAAGCACAGCGCAAGGCGAAAGCCGAGGCGGCCCGCAAAGCCGAAGCCGAACGCAAGGCCAAGGCAGAAGCCGAACGCAAAGCCAAAGCCGAGGCTGAAGCCAAACGTCAAGCCGAAGCGGCCGCCCAGGCCAAAGCGGAGGCCAAACGCAAGGCCGAGGCAGAGGCGGCTCGCAAGAAAGCCGAGGCCGAAAAGCAGGCCAAAGCCGAAGCGGCACGCCAGGCCAAGGCCGAAGCCGAGCGCAAGGCGCGCGAAGCCGCGGCCCGCAAGGCCGCAGCCGAAAAACAGGCGCGCGAAGAGGCAGCACGCAAGGCACGCGCCGAGGCACAGCGGCGCGCGGCGGCGGAACAGGCCGCGCGCGAAGCCGCGATGCGCGAGGCGATGCAACAGGAAGCCGCGGGGCGGCGCAACGCGGCGAACTCCCAGGCGCTGGGCGCCTATATTCAGGCGATCAAGGATCGCGTCGAATCAAACTGGCTACGTCCGCCGGGTGTGCGCAATATTTCCTGTAAAGTACGGGTTAAACAGTTGCCGGGCGGCCAGATTACGGGCTTTCGACTGCTGGGCTCCTGCGGCAATGCAGCGGTCGATCGCTCGGTCGAACAGGCGATTCGCAAATCCGACCCGCTACCGCGTGCGCCCTCGGACAGCGTCTTTTCTTCTGAAATCGAGTTCAATTTCGAGCCGGACCAATGAAACACATGCTTGCTAGAACCCATGCGGCCGTTGCCGCGCTGATTGCGCTCACGCTCGCCGCGGTCGCCCCTGCACAGGCTGCACTGCAAGTCGATATTACCGACAGCTCGCAAAGCGCGATTCCGATCGCGATCGCGCCGTTCGGCAGCAGCGGCGGTGCGCTACCGGTGGATGTGGCCCAGGTGGCCAGCGATGATCTCGAGTCCACCGGCCTGTTCGATGTGACCGAACGACGCAATATGGCCGAAACGCCGACCAACCCGAACGAGGTCAACTACCAGACCTGGCGCAGTTCGTCGGTCGATAACCTGGTGGTGGGCTCGGCCGCCGCGAACGGGCAGGGTGGCTATCGCATCACCTTCGATCTGCTGGATGTCTATCAGGGCAAGTCGATTGCCAGTTTCCAGATCAACGCCGGGCGCAACGAACTGCGCGACGCAGCCCATACCGTGGCCAACCTGATCTATGAGAAATTCGTCGGCGAAAAAGGCTATTTCCTGTCCCGGATCGCCTATATCACCATGGCAAAGGAGAACGGCGCGCTGCGCTATCGCCTGATCGTGTCGGATTACGACGGCAAGAACCCGGCCACCGTTTATTCCTCGCGCGACCCGATCATGTCGCCGGCCTGGTCGCCGGATGGCACCAAGCTGGCCTACGTGGCCTTCGATATCAATCGTGGCCGCAGCAGTCTGCGTGTGCAGGATCTGGCCACGGGCAATATTCGCGAGATCTCCTCGCGCGAGGGCATCAACGGTGCGCCAGCGTGGTCGCCCGATGGTCGGCATCTGGCCATGACGCTGTCCTACCGGGGCAATCCGGATATTTACAGCTACGATCTGAGCACCAATCAGCTCACCCAGCTGACCAATAATGGCGCCATCGATACCGAGGCTGCCTGGTCGGCCGACGGGCGTCATATCGCGTTTACCTCCGATCGTGGCGGCAAGCCGCAGGTCTACCAGATGCGCAGTGACGGCAGCCAGGTTCAGCGGCTGACTTTCGAAGGCGACAGCAACCAGCGCGCCACCTATTCGCCGGATGGCAATCAGATGGCGATGGTTCAGAAAAGCGGCAACGGATTCCGTATTGCAGTTATGGACCTGCAGAATAATAATATCCGTATCGTAAGCGACGGCCCGCTCGACGACGGCCCGGATTTCGCGCCGAACGGCCAAGCCATCATCTATGCCCGCCAGGGCCGCAACAACGAATTGGCGACCGTATCCACCGACGGCCAGACCCGCTCGCGTCTTTCGCAAAGCGGCGAAGTGCGTGAGCCGGCCTGGGGTCCGCTCGGCTACTAGATCACCGGTTCGATTGACCAGACAAAGGGCTCGAATACCTCGGGCCAACCAGTCCACAAGGAGTTTTTTAGAAAATGAATAACATGACCAACAAGATGGGGCAGCGATTTTCGCTGATCGCGCTACTCATGGCCGCCATGCTCGTGCTGGCTGCCTGTGGCGGTAACAAGAATCTGCGCGATGGCGACGACCTGCCGGCTGCCGGCGGCATGGATGACAGCGGCGATCGCGGCATGGGCATGAATTCGGGCCGCGATATCGACGTGCGCGGGCTGGAAGGTATCGACCCGGCCGATCGCTCGATGTTCATGGACCCAAACAACCCGTTGTCCACGCGCATCATCTATTTCGATCTCGACCAGAGCACCATTCCGTCGCGGTTTTCTCAGGCCATTCAGGCCCATGGCCGTTACCTGAGCCAGCATCCCAATGTGAAGCTGCGCCTGGAAGGCCATACCGACGAACGTGGTACCCGCGAGTACAACGTGGCGCTGGGCGAGCGGCGTGCCGAATCGGTACAGCAGGCCCTGGAACTGTCGGGCGCGAGCGCAAGCCAGCTGTCGACGCTGTCCTTCGGCGAAGAACGCCCGGCCGAGCTCGGCTCGACCGAGTCAGCCTATTCGAAGAACCGTCGTGTCGAGTTCATCTACACCAAGTAAGTAGCCATCATGCGTCACGCACTACCGATAGCGCTGGTGACGTTTGCCGTAGCCACGTCGGCCGGGATGACCTCCCGGCCGGCGTTGGCCGGGTCGGCGGACGCCGCGCAGCAACAGTCCATCATGCTCGCGCAGGCCGGCAACAACGGCGGGCCCAATCTGTTTTCCCTGTTTCAGGATATTCAGCGACTGCAGTCCGAAGTTCGCGATCTGCAGGGCCAGGTCGATACGCTCAAGTATCAGCTACGCCAGAACGAGCAGGGCCAACGCGATCTCTACGAAAACCTCGACAAACGCCTGAGCGCGCTTGAAGGTGGCGGCGCCACCGGTGCTGCCACGGGCGATACCGGTAGCAGTAGTAACGGCGCGAGCGACAACGCGGCCGACTACGGCACGGTCAGCCAGGATCCCGCGGTCGAAAAAGCCTATACCGCGGCTTTCGACAAGCTCAAGGCGGGCGACTACGATGCCGCGATCGGTGCGTTCAAGGGGTTTCTCCAGCAGAACCCGGAAAGCAGCTATAGCGACAACGCCTGGTACTGGCTGGGTGAAGCGAATTACGTCAAGCGTAATTACGATGCATCGCTGGAGGCATTCCAGACCGTCGTCAATCGCTTTCGCGCGAGCGACAAGGTGCCCGGCTCGCTCTACAAGATTGGCGTGATCCAGGACGAACGTGGCGAAACCGATAACGCCTACGGGACGCTCAAGCGCGTGGTCGATCAGTATCCGAACAGCAACGTCGCCGATATGGCGCGCAAACGTCTCGAACAAATCGACGACTAACGCGCCTTCGCGTAATTGCTGCGGGCTGGCTGAAATCGCCAGCCCTCGGCGGCGCGTGCAGGCCATGTGATCATCGCCACCTCACCGTTTGGGTCGAGTGTGGCGGCGGCGCCATGTCGCCTGGCTGGCTATTTCCATTCGAACAACGACCGCGCCGCGCGTGCGGATAGCGCCCATGACACAGTCCGCATCCCCGCGGGCCGTCGTACTGTTTTCCGGCGGTCTGGACTCGACCACCTGTCTGGCCCAGGCGAGGGCCGACGGCTACGATTGCTATGCGTTGAGCTTCGACTATGGCCAGCGCCATACGGCCGAACTGGCAGCAGCCCGCGCCTCTGTGCAGGCACACCCCTGGATCGCCGATCACAAGTGCGTACG
Source organism: Salinisphaera sp. T5B8 (assembly GCF_040361255.1). NCBI lineage: Bacteria > Pseudomonadati > Pseudomonadota > Gammaproteobacteria > Salinisphaerales > Salinisphaeraceae > Salinisphaera > Salinisphaera sp. T5B8. The sequence goes on from NZ_APNG01000009.1 coordinate 71,290, forward strand.
CCTGGATTTCGATGGCATGGGTGGTTCGGCGCTCACCGATGACACGATCGCGGTTCCCGAAGCGCCGAGCGATACGATTCCTGCCACTTATGTGCCGGCACGCAATACGGTGTTTCTATCGATTGCGCTGGGCTGGGCGGAGGTACTCGGTGCCGAGGCGATTTATATCGGCGTGAACGCGGTCGACTATTCCGGCTATCCGGACTGCCGGCCGGAATTCATCGCCGCATTCGAGCGCATGGCCCAGCTGGCCACGAAAGCTAGCGTACAGGACGGGCAACGCATTGCGATCGAAACGCCATTGATCGATCTCAGCAAGGCCGAGATCATTCTGAAAGGCCACGCGCTGGGTGTCGACTACGCGCGTACCGTGTCCTGTTATCAGGCCGATGCACAGGGCCGGGCCTGCGGTCGTTGCGACGCCTGCCGACTTCGTCAGGCCGGTTTTGCCCAGGCACAGGTGCCCGATCCGACAATTTATCAATCGGGCGCTGATTTTCCGGAATGAATCGGGTATGATGCGCGCCCAATACGGGCCGTTAGCTCAGTTGGTAGAGCAGTTGACTTTTAATCAATTGGTCGCAGGTTCGAATCCTGCACGGCCCACCAATTCAACCCGCTTCGACAGCGGGTTTTTTTGTGTCTGGCCCAGGCGCGCAGGGCCTGCGAAAACGCTAGCGTGCCCAAGCACCTGATCATGATCAACGTGCATTGCGTCGCGCGTGCAAGGCGCACGGCGGTCGGAGGTGACGACCGCCGTGGCTGCTCGCCTATTTGCGCCCGACCAGTTCGATCCAGTAGCCGTCTGGGTCCAGAACGAACGCGATATGGCTCATGCGCCCATCCTCGGGGCGTTTCTTGAAGGTCACGCCATTGGCGTCCATCCATTCGCAGGCGGCCTGCAGGTCCGGCACCGTAAAGCAGATATGGCCATAGCCCTGCGGTTCGTCGTTACCGTTGTGATAGCGCGCGTTCGGATCTTTCTCGGTACCCCAGTTATGGGTGAGTTCGAGCACGCCTTCACGGCCACTGACGTATTGGGCACGGGCATCCTTGTCCTGCGGTACGTCATCGCTGCCGGTACAGGCCAGGAAGTAGAGCGTGAACTCGCCTTCGGGCATGTCGACCGTGCGTAGCAGGCGCATACCGAAGACCTTGGTATAGAAGGCCAGGGAGGCTTCGGGATCGACGATGCGCACCATCGTGTGGTTGAAGATGAAGCCTTCGGTTTCGCTGGGCACCTCGGTGTGCACGCCGGGGCCGTCTTGCGTATTGAATGTCATTGTCTGGGTCTTGCCTTTGAAGGGAATGCGTGGCCTGTACTATGCACGAGCTACCCGATGACATGAAACAGGAGATTGCCGATGTCGAAGTACTGGTACGGGCCGATGACACTGGATCGTCTGAACGCGGTCAACGAGCGCGACATGATCTCGCGGCTGGGGCTGGTATATACGGATGTCACCGACGACATGATCGAAGCCCGCTTCGAAATCGACGAGCGAACCCGCCAGCCCTTCGGCCTGCTGCATGGCGGCGTGTCCTGTGCGGTGTCGGAATCCATGGGCAGCGTCGCGGCCAACATGTGCGTGGACCGCGACAAGTTCGTATGCGTGGGTATCGAGATCAACGCCAGCCATTTGCGCGGCGCCTCGTCGGGCATCGTGCGTGCACGGTGCACCCCCATTCGGGTGGGCCGGAGCACGCATGTATGGCAGACCGACCTGTTCGACGATCACGACCGACATCTCTGTGTATCGCGTCTGACCGTGGCCGTGGTCGCCGCGCCGGATAGCTGACGCGGCGGATGAACCGGGTCCTGGCGCGCCTGCGCTGCGCGAGGTGTCAGCGTCGGGCTGCAGCCCTTGTGCCATAAAGGTCTGGCGCAACCACCGCGATCGATCGCAATAGGCTATAGTCGGGATAGAACACTAGGGGGAAGTAGTTTGAAAGCATCCGATCTTTTCGTTCGCTGCCTCGAGGAAGAAGGCGTCGAATACGTGTTTGGCGTACCGGGCGAGGAAAATCTCGACCTGCTCGAATCGCTCAGAAACAGCGATATCGACCTGGTAGTGACCCGGCATGAGCAACACGCGGCCTTCATGGCGGCCACCTACGGACGCCTGACCGGGCGAGCTGGCGTGTGTCTGTCGACGCTGGGGCCGGGTGCGACCAATCTGCTGACCGGCATCGCCTATGCCCAGCTGGGCGGCATGCCCTTGTTTGCCATCACCGGCCAGAAAGCGCTGCGCGACAATCGCCAGGGCAAGTTCCAGCTTATCGATGTGGTGGACACCTTCAAGCCGTTGACCAAATGGAACTACTCGGTCACCGATAGCGGTGTCATCCCGCGCTGTGTACGCCACGCATTCAAGGTGGCCGAGAGCGAACGCCCGGGTGCGGTGCATCTGGAACTGCCCGAAGATATCGCCGGCGAACAGATCGAACCCAGCGTTGCCCAGCAACGGGTGACGCTACGCCGACCCAATGCCGACGACCAGGCCACCGAGCAGGCTGCGGACATGATTCGCGCCGCGCGCCAGCCGATCATCGTCTATTCCGCGGGCGCCAACCGTAAACGTATTACCGAGCAGCTGCAGGCCTTTGTCGAGGCGACCGGTCTGTTCGCGATCGGCACCCAGATGGGCAAGGGCGTACTGGCCGACGATCATCCGCAGAGCCTGTTCTGCATGGGCATTCACAAGCACGACTATGTGCATAGCGCGATCGACGAGGCGGATCTGGTCATTACGCTGGGCTACGACGTGGTCGAATACCCGCCCGCGGTCTGGAACGCGGACAAGAGCAAGGCGATTCTGCATATCGACTTCGTGCCCGCCGATCCGGACGAGTACTACAGTCCCGCCCACGAAGTAATCGGCGATATTTCCAATACGCTCAAGAGTTTGCGCGCGCGACTCGACGGTACGCACTTCGATACCACGCGCCTGGGCCGTTTGCGTGACCACGTCAATACGCTGCTGCACGAAAACGAGCCGGCCGACAGCTTTCCGCCCACCCCGCAGCGCATCGTGCGCGAGGTACGCGAGGTCATGGGCCGGCGTGACATCATCAGTCTCGATAACGGCATCTACAAGATCTGGTTCGCACGCGCGTACCCGGCCTTCGAGCACAATACCGTGCTGCTGGACAACGCGCTGGCGAGCATGGGTGCCGGACTTGCAGCAGCGATGGCAGCCAAGATGGTGCACGGCGACCGCCGCGTGCTGGCGATTTGTGGCGACGGCGGGTTCATGATGAACAGCCAGGATATGGAAACCGCGGTCCGGCTGGGTCTGGACCTGGTGGTCCTGCTCGTACGCGACGACGGCTACGGCTTCATCCGCTGGAAACAGGCCGGCGCCGGCTTCGATAACTTCGGCATGGGGTTTGGTAACCCCGACTTCGTGGCGTATGCCGAGGCCTATGGCGCGCGCGGCATACGCGTCGAGGCGGGCGACCGTTTAGGCGATGTGCTCACGCGGGCGTATGAACACGGCGGCGTGGTGCTCGTGGACTGTCCGATCGACTACAGCGTGAACAGCGAGCTCGATGTGGAGCACCATGTCGATCGCGCTGTGCTCGACGGCTGAACGGGACGGGCCATCGTGAGCGCGTGGGCATGATGCACGCTGACGATCAGCCCTCGTCACGGCCGGGCGCACTGCGCGCGATCGAGGCCCGGTCGTTCGACGATCTCGCCGCGCTATTACCCGAGCTCTGCCGTGCGGCCGCCGAGCTACTTGATGTCGCACGTGTATCGGTCTGGCTGTTCGGGCGCGATCTGCGGCGTCTGAATCAGATCCATGTTCATCCGCATCGGCGCGAGATCGCGGGGCGCCTCGTACTGGATGTGTCGCCGCAACACGATTACATCGCCTCACTCGATCGAACCGGCACGTTCTGCATGACCGATGCGGCCGCGTTGTCGCCGGCGTCGCGGGATCTGTTCGCCGACTATCTCGAAGAGCGTTCGATCGTGGCCATGCTGGATGCGGCGATCGTCGTGCGCGGCCAGCTCGTGGGCGTGCTGTGTCACGAACATCACCGCGTGCGCCAGTGGCGCGGTTTTGAAAATACATGGGCCCGGCGTTTCGCCGCGATCATCGCAACCACGATCGAGCGCGCGCGCGAGCGCGCCACACAAAGCGACGATCGGCGTTTTCGCCAGGTGGTCGATGCCGCCCAGGACGCGATCGCGTTGTCCACGCCCAAGGGAACGCTCGAATATCTGAATCCGGCCGCGCGTCACGCCCTCGGCCTGGCGCCCGACGAGCCGCTTGGCAAGCGCGCCATGCAAGATCTGCTCGCTGCGAGCGGCCAATCACGCTTGCGTGAGCGCGTTTTCGCCGATTTGGGGCGGGTCGGCGTATGGAGCGGCACACTCGCGCTGCCGGGCGTCGACGGACAGTCGTTGGACGTCGCGGTCAACGTACAAATGCAGGGCGGCGACAGTCGACACGAACCGTATCTGATCTGGCATATCGGCGATTTCGCCCAACAGCTAGAGCTCGGGCGCCAAATCGCCGAAGTGCGCAGCCGTTACGAAACCACCTTCGCCAGCACGGGCGAGAGCCTGTTTCATGTCGATGCGCGCGGTCGTATTCTCGATACCGATGAAGGCTTTCGCCGGATGTTGGGGTATACGCACGACCAGCACGCGCTGCTGACCCTGCAGGACTTGAGCGAAACTCATGCCGCGGCCGGTATCGAGCATGATCTGATGCTGACTCGGCAGACCGGCCACCACCTATGTGGCGAGCGCCGGCTCAAACACGCAAGTGGCCATTGGGTGATCGTGCAGTTGTCGATGGTTCGGGCCGGCGAGGGCGGTCACGAGGCCATTACCGTGCGCCTGCGCGATATCAGCGAACTGGTCGCCCAGCGCGATGAAATGGAACGGCTGGCGTATTACGACCCGCTCACGGGCCTTGCGAACAGCAATCTGCTGCGCGATAGCGCCGAGCGCATGCTCGTGGACAGCGTACAGGCCGATCGACAACTGTCGTTCGTACTGCTGAAAGTCGAGCGCTGGGAACGCATTCTCGATAGTCATGGCTATCACGTAGCCGAAGGCATCATCCGTGAAATCGGGCAACGCCTGACCGCGGCATTCAAACACCGCGATGTGTTGCTCGCGCGGGTACTTAACGGTCTCGAAATCGGCCTGCTGTTCGACCAGAAAGCCGAATCGCTCGAGCACGTGATCGCGAGCGCCAACGCGGCCTTCCACCGCACCTTCTGTGCCGATCAGGATCGTATTCAGCTGAGTGTGCGTAGCGGTAGCGCCCAGGCACCACGCGATGCGGTCAACTTCAAGGACCTGTCACGTTGCGCGGGGCTGGCTCTGCGCCGAGCGGGTCGCGCCAGTACGCGCCATTGCCGTTACGAACTCGCCCATTCGAGCCGAATAAAAGACGACCGCCTGCTCGAGGACGATTTGCGCAAGGCGCTGACCAGCAGCGAACTCTCGCTGTGCTACCAACCGATTCGGGCTGTCGTACGCAATGACGCCTGGAGTGCGGTCGAAGCGCTCATGCGCTGGCAACATCCGCAGTTGGGTGCGATCGCGCCGGATGACTTCATTGCCCTGGCCGAAGAAAGCGGGCTGGTGGTCGATCTCGACCGGCGCGCGCTCAGCGAGGGTTGCCAGGCCGCGGTCGATTGGCGGGACACGATCGGGCCGGTGCGCGTGTCAGTGAACATGTCCGCGCTCACGCTCATGGATCCCCGTGTCGTGGATATGGTCCATGAGGTACTCGAACAGTCCGGACTGCGCCCGGATCGCTTGTGTATCGAGGTTACCGAAACAGCGGTCATGCGCGATCGCGTGCATGCCGCGGCGGTGCTCGAGCAGTTGCACGCGCTCGGTGTGTTCATCGCCCTCGACGATTTCGGCACCGGGTATTCGTCGCTGGCGTATCTCAAGTATCTGCCGGTCGATGTGCTCAAGATCGACCGTGACTTCATTAACGGGATCGGCACCGACAACCGCGACGAACGCACCATTCAGGCGATCATCCGCCTCGGCCACGATCTGGGCCTGCACGTGGTCGCCGAAGGCGTGGAAACACGGCGCCAGTATCGCTGGCTGGCCGAACACAGTGTCGAGTTCGTACAAGGTTATTATCTGGCCCGGCCGATGCCCATAGCGGCACTATTGGAAACCGGCGTGCCGCCTGCGCTCTAGGGGCTGCGCATGGCGCCATGATCGGTTAGCATAGCGGCCACGCCGTCGTGGTGGAATTGGTAGACACGCTAGGTTTAGGTCCTAGTAGCCGAGAGGCTGTGGGGGTTCAAGTCCCTCCGACGGCACCATCGCTCGCGCACTTACAGGCTGTCGCATGCGTGCACGCCAGGCCGGAATCGGTATTACCCTGTTCTTCGTGCTGGCCGTGCTGGCAACGGCTACTGCGGGGCCGCGCGGCCACTACGATCGCGCGGCGCCAGCCGACAAGGCCTTCGTCGATGTGGTGCTGGATCTGGAACAGGCGATCGGCCAACACAATTTCGCCATTACCGCGCGTAATGAAATCGGCCAGGCCATTCGCCAGCGCGGCCATGCGGACTTTGGCGATGCCACGATCGTGCATTTCTGCAATCTCGAATATGCCCGGCGCGTGATTGCGATCGATCCCGATCTTATTCTTTACATGCCCTGTCGCATCGCGGTGTTCGACAAGGGCACTCGCGTGCATGTCGCGAGCTGGTTATTGCCGACCGACACGCACGAGGCGCAGTTCAATGCGCTCGCCGGCGAAATCAACACGCATATCCGCGCCATTGTGGATGCGGCCGTCGTGCCGATTGTCGCGCCCGCGAACCCACCGCAGGATTAGCGGCTTCACTCAGCCGCGGTTGCCTGCCGATCCGGCTGTTTTGCCTGGGCCGCCTGGCGGGAATGATAGTTCGCCGGCAGGCTGTGATTGACGAGATAGAGGGCAGCCGCACGCCAGGTAGGGTCGGTATTGCCGCGCATGTCGACCGACGCACCACCGACCGCCTCGCCGCGTTGTACGTCGTAGAGCGTGGCGTTGATATTGATGATGAGGTTGCTGACTTTTTGCACCCAGCCGGTCATTACCAGATCGGCGCCAGCCGCACGCCCCAGATCGATCTCGCAGCCGTTACAGGCATACAGATAGCGATAACTTTGCTGGGCGTCGGCGATCGCGCTTTCGATGCCTTGCGCATCGACGAGCGTGAAATCGGTTTGTGCGGCCAGCGCGCGATGCACGATCGCCTCGGTGCGCCGTAGGCGGGCGACATCGGCAGCGAGCGGGCCGTGGTTCATATCCCCTTGAAGGCTGGTATCGACCATGTCGAAGGGCAGTACCAGCAATGTCCTCGCAGGGCCCGACGGTCGTTCAGTCGCACTGGCAAGCGCGCACCAGCCGATCAGGATCGCCGCCGGTATCCACAGCCACCGGCGGCGTTTTCTCATTGCGCCACACCCGTACGCGTAGCCGTGGCATCGAGGGTCAGGCGATCGGATACGGCGGGTCGGCCGTCGGCCGCGGGTGTTTGCGCGCGTAGCTCGAGCACGCCACCGGGCACCGCGTCGGATAACAAAAAGGTATAACGCCGTGCCAGCGCTTGTGCCACGTCATCGCGGTGATCCTGTTCGCCCGCGTACGGCGTGAGTTCGATACGTTCGACATCGATGGGTTTGCCGTCGTACGTGGCGCGCGCTCGGCTAACCGTTGCAGCGTCCTCGAGCGCGAACTTCACGCGGCGCTGAAAATAGCGCCAGCTCCCGCCGGTACGCCGGGCCAGCTCGGTGACGTCGTTTTGCAGAAACATCATGATCACGGGATTGCCGCGGGCGTTGTCGATATCGGGCATATAGCGATGCCGATCGCCGCTTAGAAAATCCACACGCACGTGCTTGCCGTTTTGTTCGCCCACGTCGATCTGCAGATCGACGTGGTCGGTATAGTCCGTGTCTTCGTCTGCCGTGTCGCCATCTTGGTGGACGAACTTGTATTCAAGCCGGGCGGGCGTGTTCAGACCCTGTAGATGATCGGTCATGAACAACAGACGGTTCGCTTTCGAAAACGTGGCGTCGTTTTCGTTGCCGGAGCCGGATTGTGCCGCCAGCGCGCTGGCGCCGAACATGAGCAGGAGCGCAACAACGCCACGCTGCAACAGGCGGGGGCAGGGCAATTCAATCATCGTCGTCTTCTTGTACGTGGCGGTCGACCTCGCGCAGCGGTACCCGTGGCACGCCGTAGTCGTCGAGGATGGCGACGATTTCATCGTGGTTGTCGTCGATGAGCTGCTGGACCGTATTCAGCCAGGCATCGTTGCCATAACGCACCCCCATGGATACGGGGAAATCGAATAGGGGCCCGTCTTCACGCGAAAACGGTACGACGGCGATATCGACGCTGTCGATCTGTTTTGCGTAGTAGCCGGCGATCGGCCCCCAGACGACGGCGATATCGATATCGCCGTTGACCAGATCCTTGGACACCATGTCGGCCGGATCGGAGTCATAGCCGCCGGATTGGGCGCGATAGCTGACGATCTGACCGATCATGCCGTGCTGGATGATCCAGTCCCCGGCCGGCGAGCCGGTGAATACGCCGATACGCAGATCCTGTTTCTTCGCGGCCGGCAGATCGAGTAGATCGGCAGGCTTTTCGATCGAATCCAGCCCATGGCCTTTGACATAGGCCAGCGTGTAGGTCGATCGATAATAGGGCAGGGTCGTCTTGCCCACTTCGAAGGCACTGCCCACGCTGATGATCAAATCGCAGGCATAGCGATTCTTGTCCGGCAGCCAGCGCTTGAGGGTATTGCGCCCGAAACCCATCTGCTCGGGCATCCAGGTGTATTCAACAGGCACACCGAGTTTTTCGCCGAACAGGGCGGCAATACGATTTTCGAAGCCTTCCCGCTTGTCGTTGGAAAACGGCATGTTGCTGGGGTCGGCGCACACGCGTAGCGCCTCGGCCGCGGGGTTTTCAACGCTGCGATCGTCGGCTGCAGCGGTCATGCTTACGCCCGCCAGCGCAAGAATCGAAAAAAGCGCGAACCCCCCAAGCCGGCGGGTAAATGCAGTACTCGTCATCATGAAGTCGTTCCATCGTCTGTGGTGGTGCGCGGCGCGGGCGCAACGGCCGGCCAGGCTTGTTCGAATTCGTTGCCCTTGTTGTCGTGTACGTGGGCCTTGAGTTCGCCCTCGGTCGTATCGTCCACATTGAATTGCAGGCTCGGGTTGGCGCTCAGTGAAAAGGTCATGCGCGAATCGAAAACCAGCGCGTCGCCCTTGCGGATCGTGATCGCATCGACGAAATGGGCCGGTTCGACCAGACGCGTGAGCTGGTCCATTTGCAGCCCGGTGATATTGGGGTGACGGATCATGAGCTGGGTCCGCATGGCATCGCCATCGTCGACACGTACCCGGCGCAGGCGCATCTGCCCCATGTCCTCGCGCGCGGCGTCCAGATCGCGGCCGATCGGCGCTGAGCAGCCGCCGCTGGCTTTTACGTAGCGCTTGACCATGTACAGCTGGCCGTCGGCGGTTTCGGCCAGCGCCCGCATGTAGGTATAGGAATTCACCCGGACCCGCATCGCGATGGTGGCCGACCGGGCAGCCGGGCCGAATTCGAATTCGGCCGACATGGGCACCGGGTTGTTGTCGATGACCAGCCATAGCTTGCGAATCGGTGGCTGGTCGGTACCGGCGCGTTCATCGGTGATGGTAATCGGCACCACGGCCGGGTCCTCGGCACGATAGGGCGCATCGAGTGCGAGTACCCCCTGGCCATCGGCGATCGTGCGCTCACCGAAATGCTCGGCACGTAGCTGTTTCCAGGCCGCTTCGTCCTGATCGCGACGTTGAACGTCCGCGTTGGCCGTGTGCATGCAGCACGCCACCAGCACGAGCGCGGCGACCATGCTTTGCCATAACCCGCGGTGATGGAGCCGTGATATGCATTGCCTGTTCATCGCCATTCCAGCTCCGTATAGGCGACGGTCACATTGCGCTTGTGATAGTCGTCGAACAACAGCCAGCGGTCGCGCTCGCCCAGGGCGGTATGGTCGAGCGCATGGTTCAGGTCGTAACCGGCAGCGATCGCGCGGCTTACGTCATCGCGGATCGCGCTCAGATAGCGTCGCTGGGATGCCAGCATGCTCGCCAGATCGGTGCCGATCGGCCCATGCCCGGGAACCACATGCGCGATCCGCTCAGGCTTTGCGGCGAGGGTATCCATTACCGCAAGCCACCCCGTCAGGCTGGCATCGATGGCCGGTACCCGGTCGACGAATAGCAGATCGCCGGTAAACAGCGTGCGACTGGCCGAGTCGAACACGCTCAGATCGTTGTTGGTGTGGGCGCTTGGCCAGGCCGTCAGTTCCAGGCGTCGCCCACCCAGATCCAGTTCGGTGTGGTCTTCGACCACCTGATCGGGCATGACCAGCCAGTCGCGATCCACTGTCATGCCCATCGTGTCTTCGGCTCGATCCAGGTAGGTCGTACCGCGTGCCGCCAGCGCGCGTTGGAAACCGGCCGCGGCAATAAAACGGGTCTCGGCCTCGACAAAGGCGCGATTGCCGAGTACGTGGTCCGGGTGCATATGGGTGTTGATGACATAGCAGACCGGCGTCGCGGTCACTGCCTCGATGCTGCGCCGCAGGGCTTGGCCCACTGCCGGACTGCCGCCGGTATCGATGACCGCCACACAGTCGCGCCCGATCACGAAAGCGAGATTGGCAATATCCCCCTGGTTGGTGTCGTCGGCTTCGGCCTGGGCGCCTTCATGAACGAACACGCCATCGGCGATTTGCGCTACATCCAGCCGCTCGGCTGGCGTAGCGGCGACGCCCGTGACCGCGTAAAGCATAACCAGCACCGCGCAGCGACCGGATTGCGCGAGTCGCATTGCTGGCAATCAGCCGTCGGCGTCCATCGGCTTCGGCCGACCGGCCGGCAGCACCCCGTCGGAACGGGCCTTGAGAAATGCCCAGATCTGCTGGACATGGTTCATCACGTCTTCGTTGTTGGCCCAGGAGGGCATGACGCTGTACTGCCCGGTGGTGGAGTCCAGACGGGTCACGCCGCCGGCAACTGCGGCCGTAAACCGGCCCTGGTTCATACCTTTCAGGCGTTGCACGAGACTCGGCGCGAACGTGCTGCCTTCGGCGTTCTGGGCATGGCATTGCGAACAGTGACTGCCGAATTTCTCGTAGCCGACCATGACATCGTCGCTGACCCGGCATTCGTTATCGCTGCAATCCACCTTATAGGGTTTGCCGTCGCTGTTCGTGTCTGCCGTTTTGCTTGCGCTTTGCTGGCTGCTGCTTGAATCCGTACTGCGCTCGTTGTCCTGGCTGTCCTTGCTGCTGCTGTCGCCGGAGGGATTGTATTCCGCGCCCATGTTGCTGTAATCGTTGACGATCGGTCCATCATCGGCGGCAAGGGCAGTGGTGGCGGACAACGACAATACAGCCAGTACGGCCAGCGTGCGGGCTATCGTTGGGCGGTTGGGGGCCATGAAAATCTCCTCGGTTGCACGTTTTGTGTTTTATGGTTGGCCGCGTGCGCAGCCAAGAAAAAGCCCGTATCCGTCGAGCACAGTGCACAACGAATACGGGCTCGATTACGTCATAGCAATACGCGTTACTTGGACGCGACTTTTTCGCTGCTATCCGCTTTTTTCGCTACGGAATCGGGCAGGGTGAAGACCGTCAGAACACCACCCAGCTGGGTATAGTTCTTGAGATCCTTGTAGCCCCCGACCGCACCCAGACCGGCGTTGGGGTCGGTCAGACCCGCAGCCATGCCGATGCCAGCCCAGCCGCCGATACCCGAGAGCACGCCGACATACTGCTTGCCGTCGTATTTCCAGGTATTGACGTTGCCGATGATGCCCGACGGTGTCTTGAAGCTGTACAGCTCCTTGCCGGTCTTGGCGTCGATGGCTTTGAGATAGCCTTCGAGGGTGCCGTAGAACACCACGTCGCCCGCGGTCGCCAGCGCGCCACTCCATACCGAGAAGCGTTCGGGTACCGACCACTTGATCTCGCCGGTGGTTGCATCGAACGCGATGAATGTCCCCATGCGCTTGCCCTCGAACTTCTTCACCGGGTTGGTGATGTCGTTCGGACCGGGATACATGGCGACCGTCGAGCCGACATAGGGCTGGCCGGCCGTGTAATCCACCTTGGAGGGCTCATAGTCCATGCAGACATGGTTGGTCGGCACGTAGAACAAGCCCGTCTTGGGCGAGTACGACGCCGGCTGCTGGTCCTTGGAACCGAGCGCGGCCGGACAGATGCCGGTGACGTTCTGATCGACCTTGCCATCGGTGGAATACTCGGAAACCACCTGCGGGCGGCCGGTCTTCATATCCACCTTGCTGGCCCAGTTCACCGCCGGGTCGTACTTCTTGGCGACCAACAGTTCGCCGTTGGTGCGGTCCTGGGTATAGGCAAAGCCGTTGCGGTCGAAGTGCACGACGAGCTTGCGCATCTTGCCGTCGATCTTCTGATCGACGAGGATCTTTTCGTTGACGCCGTCGTAATCCCATTCATCGTGCGGCGTCATCTGGTACAGCCATTTCGCCTCGCCGGTATCCGGATCGCGGGCGAAGATGGTCATCGAGTATTTGTTATCGCCCGGACGCTGGGTCGGGTTCCAGGTGCCCGGATTGCCGGTGCCGTAATAGAGCAGATCGAGATCCGGATCGTAGGTGAACCAGCCCCAGGTCGTACCGCCACCGATCTTCCACTGATCGCCTTCCCAGCTCTTGAGGCTGGTGTCCTTGCCGACCGGTTTCTGGGTGATGGCATTGATGGTCTTGTCCGGGTCGATGAGCATGGTGTCGTCCGGCCCGGTGCTGTAGGCGCGCCAGGCCAGCTTGCCGTCATCGATGTTGTAGGCGGTCAGATAACCGCGTACGCCGAACTCGCCGCCGGAAATGCCGGTAATGACCTTGTCCTTGACCACCAATGGCGCATTGGTCGCCGTCTGGCCCTTGCTCGGGTCCCCGTTGACGCTCTTCCAGACTACCTTGCCGCTATCGGCGTCGAGCGCGACGAGCGTGGTGTCGGCCTGCTGCAAGAAGATCTTGCCGTCGCCATAGGCCAGGCCGCGGTTGACCGTGTCACAGCACATGACCGGAATGACCTGCGGATTCTGGGTGGGCTCGTATTTCCACTTGATGGCGTGGGTCTCGAGATCCAGGGCGAAGACCTTGTTGGGGAAGGGCGTCGATATATACATCGTGTCGCCCTTGACCAGCGGTCCGCCTTCGTGGCCGCGTAATACGCCGGTAGAAAAGGTCCAGGCCGGCGAAAGCTGACTGGCGTTTTCACTGTTGATCTGATCGAGTTCGCTGTAGCGCTGGCCGTTGTACTGGCCGCTCCACATGATCCAGTTGCTCGGATCCTTTTGCATCTGCACCAGATCGGTGGATGAAGAATCGCTGTCCTTACTCTGTGCATTATCGTTCTGGGCAAGAACGATACCGGACCCCATCAGCGAGGAAACGGCTATGGCAGCCGTCGCCAAGCGAAGAGCCCCCTTGGCGGGTGTTAATTTCACGACGTTTCTCCTCCGTCACGTAATTAATTTATAGGGCGTCGGCCCCTGTTTTTTGTCGGGATAGCCGCGCCGGATGGGGGCGCTACGAACGCTGCGTCCGGTCATCCCCTGATGTTTTCGATAGCATGCGCCGCCCCCAGCGTCAACGGCTTAGAGCGACTTGCGCACATTTTTGCAATGCCGATCTTCCCGGTCCCCAAGAGCGGGAAAATGTCCCAAGGTCGTTGAACGCCCGCATGGCAAGCTCGGATGAAACCGGTGTCGATCGCACGCGGTTGCATGTGCCCTGCATGAAGTTCGACCAATAGCTAGGTCAAGTTCCCGGCCACGCCGGGATATTCACCCACCGGAATGGCCATTTAGCGCGCTGCGACGCAGCAAAAAAAGAGGTTTCAGACCGATGCGCGTGGGCCCGGCGCGGGCAGCGACTGGACCTGCGTGTTTACCGAGTTGGGCTTTCGATCAGGCACTGATCCGCAGCCTGGGCCTTGAGCTTGGCCAGCTGGCTGCGACTTTCGCGGGCGATCGAGCCTTCGCGCAGTACTTCGGGGCGTTCGCCGGCTGCGTGCTGACCGCGCTGATAGGTGTCGAGCGTGACGTAGTCGTCGTAGGGCAGTTGATCGGCAATATAGTCGATGCTGCACGAGCATTTATAGAGCGTGTCGTAGTTCTCGGCGCCCAACTGGTTCATGCATTCGTAAACGTATTCGACCCGTGCCTGCGTAGGGTAGTTGTGCGCAGGCGTTTTGGCCGCGAATGCGACCGCGGGCACGCTCAGGCCGGCCAAGACCAGCAGCCCCAGAGAATATTTCATCACGCTCCTCCTTCGTATTGTTATTAATCCGGCAGCAAAACGGCTGACCGGGTCAGCCGTCTTCAACGCCATCGAAAAATACACGCCGACACATGGCCGCCGTTTATCTTCCATGGTGTCGCGCTACCGGCTGCGGCGAGCCTGGTTTTACAGGCCGGCGTTCAACCCCAGACCCAATCGATGTCGGGTCGATAAGGCCTACCGGTGCCGATTCAATGACCAGCTTACACTGCAACGCGAGTGCAGCGGATCGCAAATCCACGCTGCGCCCACGCCTGTATCAGGCGCCCCGGGATGGTTTAGACGGCGTCACTCAAGCGATAGCCCACACCACGAACGGTATGGATGAGCGATTCCCCACCGACTTCGGCCAGCAGTTGGCGCAGACGATGTACGTGGCCGCGCAGGGCTGCCTCCGAGGCCGGGCGCGATTCCGGCCAGACAGCGTTTTCTATGGTCTCGCGTAGGACGATATCCGGATGCGCCTGAACCAGCAGTTCGAGAATTCGGTAACTGGTAGGGGCGAGCGGCACGGTTTCCCCGGCACAGTGGGCCGCACTGCGCTCGGGATCGAGTTGCAGTGCGGCACTGCCGATCGATTTCACCCGGCGGCGCTTGTAATGAACCGCGGATTCCAGCCGTGCGTATAGATCCGGCAACTCGTTGGAGGCGAGCACACAGTTTTCTATGCGGGCGATACGCTCGCACGGCACACGCCCATCCTTGCCGGTGAGCACGATGATCGGCGGACCGGCACCCAGCCCCGCGCGTAGGCGCGTACACAGGCCGTCGCCATCGACCCGGGGTGGATCCGGATCGAGGATCACCGCGTCGTAGCGGTGTGCATCACATAATCGAATAGCCAGTGCGCCATCGGAAGCGAAGTCCGGGTCGTCGCCCTGACGGCTGAGGTAGTCGCCGATATCGATCGCCCGGCGATCGTCGGATTCGATGATCAGTACGTCCATCGTCGCGTTGTGCCTTGTTCATACCCTGCAGCGATGTCGGTGAGACATCGTTGCAGCACAAAGGTTTAACGCAACGTACGAATAAATATCGCGGCCGGGCTAAAGCGCGCTTAAAAACGAAAAAGGGGCGGCCCACAGCCGCCCCCGATCATTCGCGCAAGCGGCTAGGCGCTCATCAGTTCTTCCAGCCGAATCGGCAGTTCGCGTATGCGCTTGCCGGTGGCGTGATGCACCGCATTGGCCACGGCCGCGGCCATGCCGGTAATACCGATTTCGCCGATACCGCGGGCGCCGAACTCGTTGAAGGCATAGTCCGGATGATCGAGCAGGATCACGTCAACGGAATCGGGCTGGTCGGCATGCACCGGCACCAAGTATTCCGCATAGTTGTTGTTGACCGGCAAGCCCGAGCGTTCGTCGTACTCGGTCGCTTCGAACTGGGCCATGCCGATACCCATGGCGATCGCGCCTTCGACCTGATTTGCCGACGTCTTTTCGTTGATGATCTGGCCCACGTCGATGGCGCTCACCACACGGGATACCCGCAGGCGGGAGATACCCGGGTCCCAGCGTACTTCGACGAAATGCGCGCCGAAGGAGCGAAAGGAATATTCGCCCTGGGGGGCGCCCGGCGTATGGGCTTCGCCATCGGCATTGGCCAGTTTGAGCTGGCTGAGCACATCGGTGTAGGCGACCGATTTGCCGTCACCATCGACGAGCTTGCCGTCGTCGAAGCTCAGGTCGTCCGACTTCGCCCCCGCAAAGGCACCGCCGTCGCTGATGGCGTAGCTTTTCAGTGCGTCAATCGCCGATCGCGTGGCCTCTGCGATTGCCGGCAGCGTTGTCGCCGTTGCCCAGGACCCGCCGGAAACCGGTCCGCTCGGATAGCTGGAGTCGCCCAGCTCCACCTCGATCTTGTCCAGCGGTATGCCAGTAATCGCCGAGACAGCCTGGGCCACGATCGTATACGTGCCGGTACCGATGTCCTGGGTTGCACAGGAGGCGTACGCCGTGCCGTCGGCACGGAGCGAAACCCGGGCGTCGCAGTTCATCTTCAGCGCTTCCCAGTTACAGGCTGCCATGCCCCAGCCGAGAATCTCGTCGCCATCGCGCATCGAGCCGATCTCGGCATTGCGCTTCGACCAGCCGAACTTTTCAGCACCTTTGTCGAAGGCTTCCATGAGATGGATGCTGGAGAAGGGCAGATCCATGCTCTGGTCGCGCTCGGTGTAGTTGGCCTTGCGGAACTCGAGCGGATCCATGTTCAGCTTTTCGGCCATTTCATCCATGGCCGATTCGAGCGCGAAAAGCCCCGGTGCAGCGCCCGGCGCACGCATGGAGGTCGGCGTGCCGTGATTGGCACCGATGGTCGCATGGCTCACGCGCAGGTTTTCACAGTCGTACAGGCTTTTCGTACAGCTGCCTGTGGTTTCGACGTAGGTATCGACCATCGAGGTGGTATTGACCGAATCGTGGGTTAACGCTGTGAGCTTGCCGTTGTCGTCTGCGCCAATACGAATCTGTTGCTGGGTCGGCGGGCGGTGGCCCGTGGTCGTGAACATCTGCTGGCGTGGCACCACCAGTTGGACCGGGCGGCCGACTTCGCGTGCCGCAGCAGCTGCGGCAATCGCATGCGGCCACAGCCAGAGCTTGCTGCCGAAGCCGGAGCCGATGAACGGCGAGCGGACTTCGACCCGCTCCGGTGGCAAACCAAAGACCTTGGCCATCACATTGCGCGCGAAGATCACGCCCTGCGACGACTCGTAAAGCACGAGATCGCCGTTCTCCCAATTGGCCACACTCGCGTGCATTTCCATCGGGTTATGGGTTTCCATCGGGGTGACATAGGTCACGTCGATCTGGTTTGCCGAGGACTCGAACGCGCTATCGGGGTTGCCGCGGCTATGGCCGCTGGAATCCGCGGTCTTCGGCTTGTCGCCGCGTTCGAGCGCCTGACTCAGGGTGGCGATGGGCTTGGCATCGGCGCTGTAGTCGACCTTAACTGCGTAAGCGGCTGCCCGGGCATTCGCGAAGGTATCGGCAACGACCAGTGCGACGAACTGGCCTGGGTAGTACACCTTGCCATCCTCGAACGGCAGGCGTGTTTCATCGACCTTGTTTTCCTGCGCAAAGCTGCTGGGCGTGCGATACAGGCTGGGGAAATGATCGTGATGGAAGATATCGATCACGCCCGGCATCTGCTTGGCCTTGGACAGATCGATATTGTCGATCGTGCCGCTGGCGACAGTGCTGAATACGCCGTAGGCATAGGCCATATTCGGCAGGTGGTGGTCGGCCGCGTACATCGCCTGGCCGCTGAGTTTTTTAGGCCCATCGATACGTGGCTTGGACGCACCGATGATCTTGGCTTGAATCTTGTCGGTCATGGTTGCTTGTCCTCTGCGCTCAGGCCGCGGTTACGTTGCTAAGACTGCGTACGACAGCCTGCTGCCCGAGCGGAATCTTGAACGCGTTGTGTTCGTAGGGCGTAGCGCCCTTGAAAGCGATCTCGGCGGCTTTCTTGAAGCTTGCCTCGGTCGCGGGCTGGCCGATGAGCGCCTGCTCGGCCTCGCGTGCGCGCCAGGGCTTGGTGCCGACACCGCCCATGGCGATCCGGGCATCACGAATGGTGTTGCCATCGGTCGCGATAATCACGCCGCTGGAGGCCAGGGCGAACTGGTAGGACGCGCGGTCGCGCAGTTTGAGATAGGTCGAGCGGCTACCCTTGATCGGCGCATCCAGCACCACGTGAGTAATCAATTCGTCGGCTTCCAGCGCATGCTCCTTTTCTGGCGAATCGCCCGGCAGCAGATGGAAGTCGAGAAAATCGATTTCGCGTTCGCCGTCCGGCCCGGTCACGAGCACTTTCGCACCGATGGCCGCCATGGCCACGCACATATCGGACGGATGGCTGGCAATGCACTTGTCGCTGGTGCCCAGCACGGCGTGCACGCTGCGGTTGTGCCCGCCGATCGCCGCACAGCCCGAACCGGGTTCACGTTTGTTGCAGGCCGATACGCCGTCGCGAAAATACGGACAACGCACTCGCTGCATGACGTTGCCGCCAGTTGTCGCCTTATTGCGAAGCGATGTCGAAGCGCCAGATAGCAATGCTTCGGAAAGCACCGCGTACTGGTCGACGACCTTGGGGTGGTAGGCGAGATCGGTATTGGACACCATCGCGCCGATCTTGAGCCGGCCGTCGTCGAGTTCTTCGACGTCGTAGAGCGGCAGCCCGTTTACGTCGACGACGCGCTCGGGCTGCATGATGTCGATCTTAACCAGGTCGAGCAGGGTGGTACCGCCGGCAACGAACGACGACGGCTGGCCCGCGTGGGCCGACACTGCAGCATTCACGCTATCGGCTTTCTGATATTCGAAATTTCGCATCGAAACGTCTCCTAGACCTTGCCGCGCGTGGATTGAACCGCCGAAAGGATGTTCTTGTACGCACCGCAGCGGCAGATATTGCCGCTCATGGCTTCACGTACGGCATCATCGCTGTCGCCAATATGCGAACTGCCCAGCACATAGGTTGCGGTCATCATCTGGCCCGCCGTGCAGTAACCGCACTGGTAGGCATCTTCATCGAGGAAAGCCTGCTGGATCGGGTGCAGCTCGCCGTCTTTGGACAGCCCTTCGACGGTCGTGATCTCGTCGCCGTCGTGCATCACGGCCAGGCTCAGACAGGAATTGACGACGGTGCCGTTGACATGCACGTTGCAGGCGCCGCATTGGCCGTGGTCACAGCCTTTCTTGGTGCCTGTGAGCTGTAGTTCGTCGCGGATCGCATCGAGAAGAATCACATTGGGGGCGACGTCGATCTGCTTCATCTGGCCGTTGATCGTGAACGATACACGCGTCTTGCCGGCGGCGGGCGCATCGGCAGTTGTCGGCGTGGGGGCGTCGCCTTCGTCGGCAAACGCCTGGCCAATGCCCGCGCCGGACGTTGCCGCGGCTATGCTGGACATACCGACCGTCTTCATGAAGCGACGGCGCGATGCCGAATGTTTGGGTTCGCCAGCGTTGCTGGCGGCACCGCGGGTGTCACGGTTGTTCATGGATTTCTCCGTTTTTTGGGCAACGCTCGGCGCGTCGCTCGGTGGAATGCTTTTGTTTTATTGTCTGGACTGAACGGTAATACCGATACTCTTACACCATAAACGATGACGAAATGGTGCCGGTTTGGTTTTGGCTATGACCGCGATTGAAAGAACGTTCGGCACGACGAGCCGCGGCCGGGGTATCGACATCGCGCAAACAGCCCGCGGGGGCGTCAAGTACACGAAAACGCGTCGCGGGTACCTGGTCGAGAATGGCTTTGGCGCCGCGATCGCCGTCGAGGCGGGCGAGATCGGGGAACAACCGTCGCGAAACGATCACGGGGTGGCCGGGTCGGCCAGCACACACCGGTCGAACGTAGTCCAGACCCGGCCGCCAAAGACGACAGAGTCTTGAAATCGTGCGTTTTTCGATGCCGGGCATATCGCCCAGCATGATCAGAGCGGCATCGCAGCGTGTCGGCAACGCGCCCAGCCCGCAGCGCAGGCTTTCTGCCATACCGCTGCGGTAGTTCGGATTATGAACCCAGCGATACCGGCGAGATCCGGTTGCTTGCGCCTGCACCGCCCGACGTACGCGTTGGCGTTCTCGCCCGGTAACGACAATGACAGGCCGGACCGGTTGGTCATCGAGCACAGCCACGCTGCGTGCGATAACGGTTCGGCCGGCCAGCCACGCCAGCAGTTTGGAGTCATGGCCATAGCGCGTCGACGCACCGCCGGCCAGCACGATCGCGCCGATCACGCCGTGGCTGCGCTCACGCGGGCACGCAGAGCGACAAGCTCTGCAAGCACCGATAGCGCAATTTCGCGCGGCTCGCGGGCGTTGATCGACAGCCCGGCCGGCGTATGCAGTCGCTGCAACGCTTCAACAGAAAAACCCGCGGCACGAAGGCGTTCAATTCGGTCCGCTGCCTTGCTGCGGCTTCCCAAAGCGCCGACCGCGAATGCGGGTGACGCCAAACCTTTCGCAAGCGCTGAATGGTCGTCGTCGATGTCATGCGTCAGCGTGTAAAGCGCAGTGTAGGCGTCTAATGTAAGCGCCTCCAGTGCGCGTGCGAGCGGCCGCGTATCGTAATGCGCAAGTGTGGAATTCGGCGGCGGGGCAGGCGGGCCGTACGGCCGCAGCAACAAGACGTCATAACCGAAAGTCGGCGCAAGCTGTGCCAATGCGAGCGTGACCGGGTCGCCGCCGGCAATAACCAGTCGCGGCGTCGGCAGGTAACGTTGATGGAATATGCGATGGCTGGCCTCGTTGTGTGCCGGGCCATAGCGATGCGTGCCGCTTTCGAGATCGATCGCCACATCGAGAGGCTGACGCCGCTCACGCGCTTCGCCCCAGTGCGCGACATACTCGCCCACATCGTCGATCGCGCGAACGAAGATGCCAATACGCCCGCCACAGGTCAGCTGCACGTCCAGCACCGGGCTACCCGCGCCATAGTCGAGCATGGCCGGCGTGCCTGTTTTCAATACCTCGAGCGCCTGAGCCGCGACCGCGCCTTCCACGCAGCCGCCGGATACATAGCCCGCGACTTCACCGTGTTCGTTGATCGCCATTTCGCTGCCGAGCGGGCGCGGTGACGAGCCGACGATGCTTACCAGCGTAGCGAGTGCAACGCGATGGCCGTTTGCATGCCACGCCGCAACGACGGGATAGAGATCATCGACCAGGCCATAGATCGGCCAGGCGGGCCATTCCGCGCGCGGTGGCGGCGCCGAATTCTTATTCCGCCGGCGATCGGTAAACGAAGTAAGCGTATCTGTCATGTGCACCGACATTAGCGGCTTCGACCGATGCCCGCCACCACAGCCGCGCGTGCACGCCACATTGGCAGTGTTTGACCTGGATCCGAAGCCGGGAAATATTTATCGAAATAAGGTCGCACACAACACAATACAAGACGAGAACGGTAGCGATTAATCGCTGCTTCGGCTTTCGACCGGGAGGCCGAATACCCGGCTGGCAAGGACATCCTCGGCCTCGATCGTCATCAGCTGTTTTTTGGTGACCGCGCCGCCGGCTTTGAACAACCGCGCTGCCTGGCGTAAGCGCAATCGATCGAGTGCGTTGCGAATCGACCGGGCATTGGCAAAGTACGGCTGGCGCATGCGCCGATCGATATAGTCCTCGAACGCCATCTGTGCATCGTCGCTGAACACGTAATGCTGCTCTGCAAGCATTAGCTCGCTGATTGAGCAGAGCTCACCCACGTCGTAGTCCGGAAAGTCGACGTGATGGGCGATCCTTGAGCGAAACCCCGGATTGGATTCAAAGAACCGGTCCATTCGATCCTTGTAGCCGGCAAGAATCACAACCAGATCATCGCGCTGGTTTTCCATGACTTGTAGCAGTATTTCGATCGATTCCTGGCCGTAGTCGCGCTCGTTTTCGGGCCGATACAAATAATAGGCCTCGTCGATGAACAGCACGCCGCCCATCGCGCGCTTGATGACTTCCTTGGTCTTGGGCGCGGTATGGCCGATGTACTGGCCCACCAGATCGTCACGCGTCACCGACACCAGATGGCCTTCGCGCACATACTCGAGCTTGTGCAGGATCTGGGCCATGCGTTCGGCGACCGTGGTCTTGCCGGTGCCGGGATTGCCGGTGAAGCACATATGCAGGGTCGGCGTGTCCGAGGCGAGATCGAACTGGCGGCGCACATGATCGACCAGCAGTAGGGCGGCGATCTCGCGAATCCGCGTCTTCACCGGGGTCAGGCCCACCAGGTCGCGATCCAACTGGTCGAAGACTTCCTGGATCTGGGATTCTTCGAACACCGCGTCGAGATCCACGCGCGCGTCGTCGGCCAGCGGCTCGGTCTTGTTGCGATCGGTGGTGTCTTCTGCGCTACTCATGGCCGCCTCCTGCTACGTCTGGCGATCGGGATAGGCGCGCGCCCGTCCTGCGCTGGCAGATCGGACGCGCGCCGGTTCGACTAACGCTGGTATCGCTGTCCCGCCGGGCGATCGGTGGCGTAGCTGTGAATGGTGTAGCGGACTTTGCGGCCTTCCCATTCCTGGCGCGTGACCTGGAAGCCGGGCTCTTCCGGCGGCCGATTGACGATGAACGACAGCCGCGGCGTTTCCCATTGATGGGTGCTGTCGAAGGCAGTGAGCCGGATGTAGTGGTTGGGGAATGTCTTGCGGGCTTCTTCCAGGTCCATCATCAGCCCGGCCGGGTCTTTCAGGTCGAACATGGGCTGGCCGTACATCTCCCAGTAGGTGTTGCGCGGGTGCGGATCGTCGGTGTATTCGAGGTTCACCGCCCAGCCGTTGTCGAGACAGTATTTGACCTGTTTCTTGATCTGTTCGTCGGTGAGATCGGGCAGGAAAGAAAACGTGCCTTGAGTGAGTCGCATGGCGATATCTCCTGATTCGGGTCGGGCTGCCGGAAAGCACTTGTTCTGTCGCGCGATGCGCGGTCAGGCAGAGGCGGTGGCGGTTGGCACGAAGTCTGGGGTGTCGGTCGAGGTGTAGTCGAAGGTGATGTCCTTCCAGGTATCCAGGGCGTGCTGCAGCGGTTTGCAGTCCTTCGCCGCCTTGTTGAGGATGTCCGGCCCTTCGGCGAGATAGTCGCGGCCTTCGTTGCGGGCCATGATCATTGCCTCCAGCGCCACGCGATTGGCGGTCGCGCCGGCCTGGATGCCGTCCGGGTGGCCGATGGTGCCGCCGCCGAACTGCAGCACGCAGTCCTCGCCGAGGTAGTGCAGCAGCTGGTGCATCTGGCCGGCATGGATGCCGCCGGAGGCCACTGGCATGCACTTGTTCAGGCCCGCCCAGTCCTGGTCGAAGAAGATGCCGTGCTCCAGGTTCTGTTCGTTGTAGGGCTGGCGCAGCACGTCGTAGAAACCCGCGATCTGGTTCGGGTCGCCCTCGAGCTTGCCGACCACCGTGCCGGCATGGATATGGTCGACGCCGGCCATGCGCATCCATTTCGAGATCACGCGGAAGGACACGCCGTGCATCTTCTGCCGTGTGTAGGTGGAATGCCCGGCGCGATGCAGGTGCAGGATCATGTCGTTCTTGCGCGCCCAGTTGGACATCGATTGGATCGCGGTATAGCCGATCACCAGGTCGATCATCACGATCGACGAACCCAGGTCCTTGGCGAACTCGGCGCGTTCGTACATATCCTCCATGGTCGCGGCGGTCACGTTCATGTAGTGACCCTTGACCTCGCCGGTAGCCGCGCTGGCCTTGTTCACCGCTTCCATCACATAGAGAAAACGATCGCGCCAGTGCATGAACGGCTGGGAGTTGATGTTCTCGTCGTCCTTGACGAAATCCAGCCCGCCCTTGAGCGCTTCATAGACCACGCGGCCGTAGTTGCGCCCGGATAGCCCGAGCTTGGGCTTGGTGGTGGCGCCGAGCAGGGGGCGCCCGAACTTGCCCAGGCGTTCGCGCTCCACCACGATCCCGGTCGGCGGGCCCTTGAAGGTGGTCATATAGGCCGTGGGAATGCGCATGTCCTCGAGGCGTAGCGCCTTGACCGCCTTGAAGCCGAACACGTTGCCGATGATCGAGGCCGTGAGGTTGGCGATCGAGCCCGGCTCGAACAGCTGCAGATCGTAGGCGATGAAGGCGAAATACTGATCTTCGCTGCCGGGCACTGGGTCCACCCGGTAGGCCTTGGCGCGGTATTTCTCGCAGGCGGTCAGCCGGTCGGTCCAGACCACGGTCCAGGTGGCGGTCGAAGACTCGCCGGCCACTGCGGCCGCGGCTTCTTCCGGGTCCACGCCCGGCTGCGGCGTGATCCGGAACAGGGCGATGATGTCGGTATCGATGGGCTGATAGTCCGGCTCCCAGTAACCCATTTTCTTGTAGGGAATCACGCCGGCTTCGTAGCGCTTGTTGTGCTGGATTGTGTCTGCCATGTCGATTCTCCGCGTTGGCATCTGACGGTGTTCTCGCGACAGGGCCAGACTAGGTCTCGGCATTGATAAATAAAAGTAAATAGTTATTATTGTTTGGATAAGAAAATATAGCGTCTGGACGATGCTCTGGAACGGCCGCGAAGACGGCGCGAAAACGGTGCGGCGAATGAACATAACCCTGCGTCAACTCAAGGTTTTCGAGGCCGTGGCCCGGCATGCGAGCTATACCCGGGCGGCAGAGGAACTACACCTCACCCAGCCGGCAGTCTCGATCCAGGTGAAAAGCCTCGAAGAGGTGCTGGGGCTGGCGCTGTTCGAGCAGTTCGGCAAGCAGATCTATCTGACCACGGCAGGCGAGGAGATCCTGCGCTACAGCCGCGGGATCGCGGCCCAGATCGACGAGATCGGCGATGTCGTCGCGCGCCTGAAAGGCGTGTCGCGCGGCAGCCTGCATCTGGCCGTTGCCACGACCGCGAACTATTTCATCACCC
This sequence comes from Salinisphaera sp. T5B8, assembly GCF_040361255.1. NCBI lineage: Bacteria > Pseudomonadati > Pseudomonadota > Gammaproteobacteria > Salinisphaerales > Salinisphaeraceae > Salinisphaera > Salinisphaera sp. T5B8. The sequence continues at coordinate 96,059 of NZ_APNG01000009.1, forward strand.
ATCTGCTGGCCGCGTTTCATCGCGAGTTTCCGGAAGTCGCGATCAATCTGTCGGTCACCAACCGTCAGGCGCTGCTCAAGCAGTTGGCCGAAAACCGTATCGATATGGTGGTGATGGGCGAACCGCCGGCCGAGCAGGGGCTGGCCGGCACGGCGTTCATGGAAAACCCGCTGGTGGTGATCGCCGCGCCGGGCCATCCGCTCTCGTCACGCCGGCGCATTCCCTTGAAAACGATCGCCAAGGAACCGTTCGTCGTGCGCGAGGAGGGCTCCGGCACGCGTGCGGCCATGACGCGTTTCGCGCGCAGGCACCAGATCGCGATCACGCCGGCGATGGTCATGACCAGCAACGAGGCGATCAAGCAGGCGGTTAGCGCCGGTCTCGGGCTGGGGCTGGTGTCGGCCCATACCCTGGAACTGGATCTCTATGCCGAACGGCTGCAGATTCTCGACGTCGCGCATTTCCCGATCACCCGGGAATGGTATGTCGTCAATCGTGAAGGCAAGCGGCTATCGCCGGCCGCGCAGGCGTTCAAGCAGTTCCTGATCGACAATGCGGACACGGTCTGGCCGACGGCTACCAAGGCCGCAGGCGCGATCACGGGCGCGAGCGGCTGAACGCTAGCGGTAGCGGACCACGCCGGTGGTGACCATCGACTCGATCAGCGGCTGCATGATGATCTCTATGGCGAACGCCATCTTGCCGCCCGGCACCACCAGCGTATTGCGCCGGGACATGAAGGAATCGTGGATCATCGACAGCAGATACTGGAAATCCACGTTGATCTTCTTCGGATCGCGAAAACGGATCACGATCAGGCTTTCATCCAGCGCCGGAATATAGCGGCTGATGAACGGGTTCGAGGTGTCCACGGTGGGCACGCGCTGAAAGTTGATATGCGTGCGCGAGAACTGCGGCGTGATGTAGTGCACATAATCGTGCATGCGGCGCAGGATGGTATCCATTACTGCTTCGGTACTGTAGCCGCGAGCCAGCTTGTCGCGGTGCAGTTTCTGGATCCATTCCAGGTTGATGATCGGCACCACGCCGACCAGCAGATCCACATGCTTCGCCACGTCGACCTCCTCGGTGGTCACACCGCCGTGCAGTCCTTCGTAGAAGAGCAGGTCACAGCCTTCGGGCACCTCTTCCCAGGGCGTGAAGGTGCCGGGTTCCTGGCCCCAGGGCTCGGCTTCCTCTTCGTTGTGCAGATAATGACGCCGCTGGCCGCCGCCGGTTTCACCATGTACCCGAAACAGCTCCTCGAGCTTGTCGAAATGGTTCGCCTCCGGCCCGAAATGGCTGAACGGGCGACGCGCCTCCTCGGCGAGCTGCACCTGGCGCTTCATCTCGGTGCGTTCGAATTTGTGAAAGCAGTCGCCTTCCACAGTCGCGGCCCGAAAGCCGTCGCGCCGAAAAATATGTTCCATGGCTTCGCGCACGGTCGAGGTGCCGGCACCCGACGATCCGGTGACGGCGAATACGGGATGCTTGATCGACATGGGGCTCCTCCCGTTGGGGCAATCGCACTATCGCTTGTTGTTGCTTTTTGTGGCGGCGGGGCGGTTCAGGCGACCTGTCGTTCCTGAGACGGATCGTACTCCCCCTGTGCCGCGGCGCGATTGCAGCGGGCCCGGTGCAGCAGCGCCTGCTGGGCTGGGCCGGTATTGGCGTTATCGCCACGCCAGGTATCCAGCGCGGGCTGCTGCAATGCCCGGGCATAGGAAAAGGTCAGCCGCCAAGGGGCGGCGCCGGCATCCTGTTTGTTCATCGCGTCTAGATGCGCAGTCGCGTCTTCGTTGCTCTGGCCACCGGAGAGAAACGCGATGCCCGGCACGGCGGCCGGCACGCTCGCATACAGACAGCGCAGGGTGGCTGCCGCGACTTCGCCCACGTCGGCCTGGCGGGCAGCGTTCTTGCCCGGTAGCACCATGCTGGATTTCAGGATCAGGCCCGGAAGATGCACGTTCTGGTCGCGCAGTTCGGCGAACAGCCGGGTGAGTGTTTCCTCGGTGACTTCGTAGCAGCGATCGATCGTGTGATCGCCGTCGAGCAAGACCTCCGGTTCGACGACCGGCACGATTGCGGCTTCCTGGCAAAGCGCGGCATAGCGCGCCAGGGCATGGGCATTGGCGCGATAGCAGGCACGGCTCGGAATGCCGTCGCCGATGGTGATCACGGCCCGCCACTTGGCAAAGCGCGCACCCATTGCATGATATTCGGCCAGGCGCTCACGCAGCCCGTCGAGGCCTTCCGTGACTTTCTCGCCGGGATGGCCGGCCAGGTCCTTGGCCCCGGTATCCACCTTGATGCCGGGCAGGATGCCGTTATCGTTCATCATCTGCGGGAACGGCATGCCGTCGGCCATTTTCATGCGCAGCGTCTCGTCATAGAGAATCGCGCCGCTGATGTTCTCGCCCAGGCCCGGGGCCGAGAGCAGCAGGGCCCGGTAGTCCCGGCGATTGTCCTCGCTGTTCTCGATGCCGTAATCGGCGAATCGCTTGCCGCAGGTGGGCGTGCTTTCGTCGATCGCGAGCAGGCCCTTGCCGTTGGCAAGCATGCGCTGGGCGATGTCCTCGAGTGTGGCTGTGTCCATGATCGTGTCCTCGCGTTCGTCGTGTTCGTGTCAGGCGGTTTCGGGCTCGCCGATGAGTTCGAGCAGGGCATTGGCCAGATGCGCTTCGGTGAGACCGAAATGGCGGTAGACATCGGCCGCCGGCGCGGACTCGCCGAAACGATCCACGCCGAGCACGCGCCCCCGCGGGCCGACGTAATAACGCCACAGCGCGCTTACCCCGGCCTCGATCGCCACGCGCGCCTCGATATGCGCCGGCAGTACGGATTCGCGATAGGCCGCATCCTGGGTTTCGAACAGATCGAGACAGGGCATCGAGACCACGCGGATCGCCCGGCCTTCGGCCGCCAGCGTCTTGGCGGTGGCTACTGCAATCGCCACTTCCGAGCCGGTCGCGATAATCAACGCCTCCGGTGTCTGCGGCGGTTCGTGCAACACATAGCCGCCACGGCGTATGTTCTCGACGCCGGGCACGTCGCGCTCCAGATGGGGCAGATCCTGGCGCGACAGCGCCAATGCGCTCGGCCCCTCGGCGCGCTCGATCGCCGCCATCCAGGCCGCGACGGTTTCCACATCGTCGGCGGGGCGCCAGACATGCAGGTTCGGAATCAGCCGCAGGCTGGATAGATGCTCGACCGATTGATGGGTCGGGCCGTCTTCGCCCAGCCCGATCGAGTCGTGGGTATAGACCAGTATCTGGCGCGTGCCCATGAGTGCAGCCATGCGTACCGCGTTGCGGGCATAGTCCGAAAACGTCAGAAACGTCGCGGTGAACGGGATATAGCCGCCGTGCAGAGCCAGACCGTTGGCGATTGCGGTCATGCCGAACTCGCGCACGCCGTAATGCAGATAGTTGCCGCGATAGGCGGGCTTGCCGACGGCCGTATGGCCGTTCCAGTCGGTACCGTTCGAGCCGGACAGATCGGCCGAGCCGCCGAACAGTTCCGGCAGGCGCGGCGCGAAGAATTCGATCATCGCCTTCGACGATTTGCGCGTCGCGGTATCGCTGCCTTCGGTCTGCACGTGGTGCAGATGCCGCATCATGTGCTTGGACCAGTCGGCGGGCAGGTCGCCGGCCTGGCGGCGCATGAACTCCGCGGCCAGTTCGGGATGAGCGGCGGCATAACGCTCGTAGCGCTGCTGCCATTCGCCCTCCAACGCAGCACCCGCGGCGCGTTTATCCCAGGCCGCATAGACATTATCGGGAATCGCGAATGGCGTGGTATCGGCCCAGCCGATCTGGGCGCGCGTGGCCGCGATTTCCTCGTCACCCAGGGCCGCGCCGTGTACGCCCTCGGTGCCTTGTTTGTTCGGCGCGCCCCAACCGATGATCGTCTTGCAGCAGATCAGGGTGGGGCGCTGGCGGTCTTCGCGGGCGGTGGCTATTGCCTGCGCAATGGCCTCGGCGTTGTGGCCGTCGATGTCGGGCACGACCTGCCAGCCGTAGGCTTCGAAGCGCTGGGCGGTGTCGTCGCTGAACCAGCCGGCGACTTCGCCGTCGATCGAGATACCGTTGTCGTCGTAGAAGACCACGAGCTTGCCCAGGCCCAGATGACCGGCCAGCGAACAGGCCTCGTGGGAGATGCCTTCCATCAGGCAGCCATCGCCGGCCAGACACCAGGTCCAGTGGTCGACGATGTTCTCGCCGTCGCGATTGAACTCGGCGGCGAGCGTCGCTTCGGCCAGCGCCATGCCCACCGCATTCGCAAGCCCCTGGCCGAGCGGCCCGGTAGTGGTTTCGACACCCGGCGTGAGCCTGTATTCCGGGTGTCCCGGCGTCCGGGAATGCAGCTGACGGAACTGGCGCAGCTGTTCGAGCGGCAGGTCGTAGCCGGTCAGATGGAGCAGGGCATATTGCAGCATACAGCCATGACCGTTGGAAACGACCAGCCGGTCACGATCCGGCCAGCCGGGATTGGACGGGTTGCACCGCATGAAATCGTTGGCCAGCACCTCGGCGATGTCGGCCATGCCCATCGGCATGCCGGGGTGGCCGGAATTAGCCTGTTGCACCGCGTCCATGGCGAGAATACGAATCGCGTTGGCGAGCGTGCGCCGGTCGGGCCGATCGCGATCGGTCGCGGCGGGCACGGCGTTGGCAAGCGGATCGCTTGAGTCCATGGATTAACCCTCCTGCTGGGCCGGCGGCAGGCACGGCGCGCATCGCAAACACGAGCGTCTTCTTCGGGCGCTCTTTTTCAGCGCAAATATGAGACAGGCCCGAAATAAGTAAAAATAAATCTTTATTGGCTTTCGAATAAGCCAATCTAATGGCCGCGGCCGGCAGCGCCAGCAAAGACGTACAGGTCCGCGTGTCTGCTAGGTTCGATCCGGCCTGTGCTAGGCTTTGCGCCATGATCGTTCGAAACCGCCGATTGCAGCGGCTGATTGCCGTGCTGCTCGTAACGCTCGTGGCCGTGAGTGCCCAGGCGTGGGCGAGCCATGTCGACTGGCCGGTGCCGGGTGAGGGCGATCATGCCCATGTCGAGTTCTCGGCCTTCGACGACGACGCCTCGCCAATGGTGATGCCGGTTGCTCTAAATGACCCTCTAAGGTACGCATCTCAGTCGGGAACGTTGGATCGTGGGTTGGGGTAAATTTTGTAATGCTGGCATCAGCAATCGTTTAACGGGGCTGCCGTTACTCGCTACGAATATTTAGGTGCGCAGATGATCGTGTGCCAACGCGCGCACCAACCCTGCCTAGCTGGCGCTAGATATGTGCCTAGGCTTCGGTTGCCAGCCGGAACAGACATAGGCCGCCCCCCAGTAGAGGCTTTCGCATTCGAATTGCGTAAAGTGTCGCTTGATCGCCTCAGCGGGTCGCCGGTGAACAATATCGGAGGTTACGCCCGCCGGACGATTGAAGAAAACACCCAGTTGCCCGAGCCATTTCGGCCACCGATCGGGCCATTGCAGTTCGAAGTTAGCAATACGTCCATGCGCCGGGAGCCCGGTAGCTATACACTCGATCAGGGTTTCGTAGCTGGCGACCGTTGAGAGCGCGAGCGTAGCCAATACCGCGTCTGCGTCATGGATCCGGTAGGTCGTCATGTCGGCCGCGACAAGCTCAACATTTAGCCAGCCCGCTCGTTCGACTCGCCGTCTGGCGACGCTTAGCATTTCAGGCGTCAGGTCTACGCCAATGATACGCCCGCGGGGACCCACCTTTTCCTGAAGGTGCTTGAAATTTAGACCCGTACCACACCCTAGATCCACCACTGTCTCGCCGGCTAGTAAGTGGAGGCGGGATACAGCCTGTCTACGGTAATGGTCGATTCGAAGACCGAACGCGCGATAGAACCACAGTCCACCGTCATAGAAAGGTGCCAAGCGAGCATAGCGTTGTCGAAATTCTTCTTTATTAAGAGCCATTGTAATGCGCCTCCTTCTGATACGTAGTGTGGTTCATAAAGCCGCAGTAACTTAGTCCGCCTAGGGTATTCGTCGCAGCTAGCAATCCAGCTAAACGGCCCGCGGAACGCAGCACACGTGTCGAAGGGCGTATTACAACGGTAGATGTTTGCTCGCATTATCAGTTCTGTGGTACGATAAAAACTTATGCCGTTATCCTATGCCAATCTACAGCGACTTGTGGCGATAGTGCTCACAGTCATTGTGGCTTTAAGCGCCCAAGCGTGGGCGAGCCATGTAGATTGGCCGGCGTTCGACGGTGAGACGTACTCGCACGTAGAATCAACCGCCGTAGATAATGCCGATACTGGCGTTAGCGCGGACCATAATGACCACTGTAGCCATGCGTCCGCTCATTTAGTTGGGATACAAAGTGACGCGCCGGACATGGGGCTTCGTGGAATGTCGTCGCGTAACGGGCGTCATCGCGATCTCTATCGCAGCTTGGCCCACACCCCCTTAATCGATCCACCCATAGCCTGAATCTTCTTCGCCGGGCGCTGCTTCATTGCAGGCGCCTCTTCTATTGCGATGAGGATTCACAATGTATTTCCCCCGTTTTCTCCCGGGCAAAGCTGCCTGTGGACTTTGCATGCTATGGGTTTCGCTGTCCGCCTCCGCGGTCACGCAGATACCTCAACCTCTGACACTCAACGCGGCCCTGAATTGGGCGAGCGAATATAATCCGACGCTGCGTTCGGCTCGTCTGCGTATTCAACGCCTCGGTGGCGAGGCTATTCACGCGGATGTCCCTGTGCCATCTAATCCGCGCTTGGAACTGGAAGCAGGCCAGCGCGATCAGCCGAACGGCTCAAGCACCGACATCGGTATCCAACTCAGCCAAGAATTCTGGATAGCCGGCCAAGGCGGTCTACGCGCAGACGCTGCGACAAGTAGGTTGGGCGCCGCTCGAGCTGATTACGATTTCCTGGCAGCCACGACGACGGCACGCGTGCGTGCCGCCTTCCTTTCTGTCTTGGTCGCGGAGCAGGCAGTAAACACCGCCGAGCGCGTCGTTGATACCAACGAGCAGCTCGAGACTTATGCCAAGAAGCGTCTTAACGCAGGCGCGGGTACCCGAATCGAATCCAATGCGGCACGTCTTGGGTTGCAGCGAGCACGTGCGTTCGCCGCAGAGGCCCGGGATGCGGCGAACCAAACTCGACTTGAACTCAAGGACCTGCTTGCGATCGATCCCACGCGCCGGCTCGCCATTAAGGGAGATCTAAGTTTTGCGCTGCTCGATATGCCAAATCGTGATCGCTTGTTGGTGCGCGCCGTCGAGCGGCGCACGGACTTGCAGGCCGCTGCGTCGCGCGTGATTGCCGCACGGAAAGAATTGTCACTAGCCAATCGCGAAATCATACCGAACCTCACCGTGTTCGGTTTTTACCGCGAAGAAGCGGGTGGTCGTGACAAAGGCGGCTCGGATATTACTGGCGGCGGTATCGGTTTCGAGCTGCCGCTGCTGGATCGCTATGAAGGCGAGCGCCAGATTGCGACTGCGGAGCTAGCGCAGGCCCAGCTCGATCAGGACAACCTTCAGCGCGAGGTTCGACTTCAAGTGCTTTCGGCCATCAGCGCATATGACGCCGGACGAGAACGAGCAGATGCGTTGAGTGATGCGGTTTTGGAGGCCGCGGAGAGTTCTCTCGAACTCACCCGGCGCTCATTCGCAGCCGGCAAGGTCGGGGCAACCGCGATCACGTCTGCCCAGAACAACCTATTTGACGTGCGTCGCGATTATCTCGACGCGCTTGGAGCGCTGGTTACGGCCGGTACCGATCTCGAGCGCGCAACGGGTGGTTTGCTCGTGATGGACAGCCGCGGAGCATCGCAATGAACAGACATGAACTCATGAGTTATTTCCGGATTCCCACACTACTGCTCTTTGCCGCGCTCTTGCTGACGGGCTGTGATTCCTTCAGTGCCGGAGCCGACAATTCACGAACCAGCGAAACGTCCAGACAGCCAGCAGAACGCGGCGAACATAACGGCCATGACGAAGCCGGGCATGCCAGTGATGAACACGATGGCGTCGAAAAAGGCGAACTTGGGTCTGACCACGCTGAAGGCGAAAGTGGCCATGACGGGCACGGGGAAGAAAATCCGGACAGCGTTAAGCTCAGCGCGGAGCAGTTTCAGCAACTCGACATCGCAATTGGCCAGGCCGAAAGCGGTACAGCGAGTGCGTCGATCCAAGCGCCAGCGACGCTACATTTCGACGCCGACCGCGTCGCTCGTGTGGGGCCGCGACTGCAAGCCAAGGTAGTCAAAGTAACGGCGGACCTTGGTGAAGCAGTATCGCGTGGTGAAACACTTGCAGTACTCGATAGTGTCGCCTTAGGCAAGGAAAAGGCGGCATATCTAACAGCGGCCGCGCGCTTTAACACGCGCCAGGCCGCCTACGCGAGAGACCGCAAATTGGCTGCGGATCAGATCGTGAGCGATTCGGATCTCGCTGAGTCTCGTGCCGCATACGAACAAGCAAAGGCGGAGCGACGTGCGAAGCGTGCCGAACTCAAGCTTTACGGCCTCGACAATGCGGCGGTCGATGCAATTCGCAGTGGTGGGGACGAGCCTTTGTCGCGACTTGAGTTGGTTGCGCCCCGCGACGGCGTTATCGCGAAACGCGATCTGGTTGCTGGCCAAACACTTGGTGCTAACGAAACACCGATCCATGTCGTCGATAACACACGGATGTGGTTGATGATCGATGCTGCGGAGCAAGCGCTGCCGTACTTAAAAAAAGGTCAGAAAGTGAGTTTCACGGTACGACCATTGCCGGATGAAAGCTTTATAGGGGTGATCGACTGGATCTCGCCCCAGCTCGACGAACAGGCCAGAACGGTGCGTGTGCGTGCCGTCGTCGAAAACCCTGATGGTTTGCTTAGAGCCGGCATGTTTGCCGATGCCGACATCGACGCCGGGGCGTCTAGCGGTAAGCGCTCACGTATAGCGCTTGTTCCCGTGGATGCAGTGCAACAAATCGGTGAGCGTGAAGGGGTGTTTCTGCCAGCTGGACCCGAGGGTGCTTACACGTTTCAACCGGTAAGTACCGGCGCAGAAAACCAAGGCCAGGTAGAAATCCGGGAAGGGATTCGAGCTGGTGACACCCTGGTCGTGCGGGGCGCATTCGATCTTAAAGCTGCACTCACCGCCGGTGGCCGTAGCGCCGCACACGGCCACTAGGAGGGCGCTATGATTAACGCAATTATTCGCCTGGCGATGGCGAACCGGCTCATGGTGCTCGTCGCAGTCTTCGCGCTAGCTATCGGCGGCTATTTTTCGCTGCGTGCACTACCCGTTGATGCATTTCCGGACGCGACGCCGGCCCTCGTACAGGTATATACCGCGAGCGAGGGCCTGTCGCCGGTGGACATTGAAACGCTGGTCTCCTATCCGATCGAGATCAGCATGTACGGGCTGCCGGGCCTCGAAAAAGTACAGTCCACCTCGATTTTCGGACTGTCGCGTGTCGATGTCTATTTCGAGGACGGCACGGATATCTACTTTGCCCGACGGCTCGTGAACGAGCGGCTTTCGGAAGCCCGTCGCAACATCCCAAGTGGCCTAGGTGAGCCACAACTCGGTCCTATCACGACAGGACTTGGTCGGATTCTCATGTATACAGTCGAGAATGAGGGAGGCGCGGACTATTCGCTTACAGAAAGACGTACAGCCCAAGACTGGCTGATCAAACCACAGCTGCGTACGGTCGATGGTGTGACTGGCGTGCTCTCGATCGGTGGTTACGAAAAGCAGTATCAAGTCCGCCTGGACATGAGTGCGATGACGGCCCGCGGCTTGACGCCGGCCGACGTTCGCGAAGCGCTACAGCGCAACAACCGAAACGTCGGCGCTTCATTCATCGAGCGCGGCGGCGAGGAATACATTATCCGCGGGTATGGTTGGGTCTCTTCGGGCGAGCAGGGTTTGTCTGATCTGCGCAACACCCGAGTAGACACGCGCAATGATCAGCCGGTTTATATCCGAGATATCGCCGAAGTCAGCTACGGGCGAGCGATTCGACGTGGTGCAGAACTCGCCAACGGCGAAGAATCTGTTGGCGGTTACGTTCTCAAGCTGATCGGAACGGATACCCAGCGCGTCCTCGAGGATACGAATGCAAAGCTCGAGGAAATCAATAAGTCGTTGCCTAACGGTATGGTCGCCAAAGTCTACTACTCTCAGGCCGAGCTAGTAGACAAGGCGATCAATACGGTCGTCGAAGCGCTTTTAATTGGCGCCGTACTAGTCCTGATATTGCTGTACTTGTTCCTGGGCAACTTGAGATCGACACTCATTGTCGTGTCGAGCGTACCGCTGTCGCTACTTGTAGCATTCATTGCTATGCGCGTGTCCGGCTTGTCGGCGAACTTGATGAGCCTCGGCGGGTTGGCAATCGGCATTGGGATGATGGTCGACGGCTCGGTCGTCATGATCGAAAACATCTTCCGGCATTTTGAGGAACAGGACCTCAAGACCGCGAGCATGGCGGATTTGATTGGTGCCGCGGCTCGAGAAGTTGGGCGACCGATCGTTTTCGCGGTCGCCATCGTGATCATTGTCTTCCTTCCGTTGTTCACCCTGCAGGGCGTCGAGGGAAAACTCTTCTCGCCCATGGCTTACACGATTAGCTTCGCGTTGGCCGCAGCTCTGTTGCTATCCCTCACACTCGTACCCGTGCTGGCAATACTGGCATTCCGACGTGTTACCACGATGCGGGAGCCGCGGTTTGTGTCGTGGATGAAGGCCGGTTACCGCCCGATGCGCGACGCCGCGCTAAAAGCACCGATCGTTGTAGTAGGGACAGCGCTAATCTTATTCATTGCGAGTCTCGCTGTTTTTCCGCAATTGGGTACTGAGTTCATTCCGACCCTACGGGAAGGCACATTCATGGTTCGCTCCACGCTGCCGCCCGGGGCGAGCCTGGATTCCGCGATTGCATACGGCAAGCGCATACAGGATACCGTCGGCGAATTCGACGAAGTCACCGGCGCCTATTCACGCGTCGGTCGTGCCGAAGTCGGCGGTGATCCCGAATCGGTCAACGTGGTCGCAACCACCATCAACTTGAAACCGCTCGATGCCTGGCAAAGCGGACGCTCGTACGAGGGTCTTCAGAACGCGATGTCCGAGCGGCTCGCAGCGCGTGTTCCCGGGTTGGCGAACAACTTTTCCCAGCCGATCCAGCTTAGAACCGACGAGCTGCTCTCAGGCGTTCAAGCACAGCTCGTCGTAAGTATCTTCGGAGACGACCTCGACAAGTTAGCTGAGGTCGGCCAGCAGGTCGCCGAACTCGCGCGTAATACCACCGGTGCTGTGGATGTGCGTGTCCAGCAGCAGGGCGGCAAACAGCAGATCGTCATAAAGCCAGACCGCGAAGCCTTGTCGCGTTATGGAATTAGCGTGGACGACGTTTTGAACACCGTGTCCGTAGGGGTCGGGGGAGCTTCCGTCGGCCAGGTCTTCGACGGCGTGCGGCGGTTCGATATTTTCCTGCGGCTGCAGGCGAACCAACGTGAGCGGATCGATGCGATTCGAGACCTGAATCTTCGGACACCTGGCGGCGCGTTGATTCCGCTGTCACGAGTGGCGAACGTGGACGTCTATACCGGTCCCAAGCAGATATCACGATCGAACGCCAGTCGACGTCTGTATGTGCAGATGAACGTTCGCGGGCGGGACATGGGCGGCGTCGTAAACGATCTGCGTGCCGGTATCGATCGCGACATCGATATGCCGCCCGGTTATTTCGTTGACTTCGGCGGCCAGTTCGAGAACCAACAAAGGGCCATGAAGCGCCTTTATCTCGTCGTACCCGTCACGATGGCGCTGATCTTTTTGTTGCTCTACAGCGCATTCTCGAGTCTGCGCTATGCGGCGCTGATCTTTTTGAACGTTCCGTTCGCAATCATCGGCGGTATCTTCACGCTCTGGTTGTCGGGACTGTATCTATCCGTGCCCGCTGCTGTTGGCTTTATCGCGGTGTTCGGCGTAGCCGTTCAAAACGGGGTCGTGCTGGTTTCCTACATCAATCAGTTGCGTGATCACGGTATGGAGCTCGATGAGGCGGTAAGCACCGGCGCAGAACATCGGCTGCGCCCCGTACTCATGACCGCGCTGACAGCGATCCTGGGACTAATCCCGCTGCTCATGGCTAACGGTATCGGATCGAACGTGCAACGGCCGTTGGCCGCAGTCGTAATCGGCGGCCTCGTGACTTCAACGCTCCTGACGTTATTGGTATTGCCTGCCGTGTACCACTGGTTCGCCGAACCACGGCGCGAAGTCGAGCTGTGAGGAGGGGCTGATCATGGAGGTAACACCCACCCATATGGCGCAAGTCCCGCTCGACCAGGTGATTTCAGGGCAAGCGCCCTCGATTGATTCGCAGCGGAGTACTGCGAAGAATTCTCACGAATACATCGGCCGAGTGAATGGTGGTCTCGTTTGGAGCTACAGGCATAGTTTAGCGATCTATGCGCTAACTAAATATAAGCCCAATATCATAGGGGCCATTGGGTATAGGTCACTTGTTAGTCAGGGTGTTCCACGCTGCAGGCACCCAGAGTTTGCGGGTGAGCCACAAAACGAAGTCGCAAACGTTTGGAGGTGGTCGCGATGGTAGCGGCCAAATCCTTCGACCATCGGGTTTCGCGCCTGCGTGTGACGACCTCCGTGCTCGCATTGGCCGTGGCGCTGTTTCTAGTGACTACTGCCAATAACTCATTTTGGAGTGCGGCGGCAAGTGCGGCAGATATTTCCTGGCGGGGGAACTTTGGGTTTTTCGCCGCAATCTTCGTATTTCTTGTCGCCGCTTTCACGTTGGCTATCGCACCATTTGGCTTACGTTTTCTTTTTAAGCCGTTTATTTCCGTGTTACTCGTCCTGGCATCTGTTAATAGCTATTTCATGGATACCTACGGTGTTGTGATTGATGACGGAATGCTGCGCAACACCATACAAACCGACCCTAGGGAGGTTGACGGTTTATTGAGCCCGGTTTTGTTTTGGCATGTGTTATGGGCCGGAGTTTTGCCGGCGTTGGTTGTGTGGTGGGTTCCCGTGCGCTATGCGACTTTTCCTAGACAATTGGGTCGGCAAATATTGACGATGGCGCTAGCTTTAGCAGTAGCCGGGGCGGCACTTTATAGCCATTACAAAGAATTTTCACTAGTAGGGCGCGAAAATCGAAATTTACGTTATTTGATTAATCCGAGTTATTCCATTTACTCGGCTGGAAAGTTGCTGGCTGCCGAGTTAAGTGCCGGTGAGGCGGCACTTCGGCCATTGGGCCGCGACGCCTACCAACGACAGCATAGCTCACCCGGCGGCAAGCCAAGGCTAGTGGTTTTCGTTCTAGGGGAAACGGTGCGTGCTCATAACGCTACCTTGGAAGGTTATGAGCGGAGGACCATGCCGCTCATGGCCCAAGAAGAGATTGTCAAGTTTGACAGCGTATATTCCTGCGGCACTGCTACTGCAGTGTCTCTGCCCTGTATGTTCTCGCGCCAAAACCGCAGCAGTTATGACGAGTTCGTGTCGGATAACAGCGAGAATTTATTAGATGTCCTGAAACACGCCGGGGTACGTGTGCTATGGCGTGAAAACAACTCCGGCTGCAAGGGCGTTTGCGCCAGGGTAAAAACACAAAACACAGCTCAGATGGACGTGCCTAATTATTGCAATGAAGATGGCTGTTTTGACGAAATTTTATTGTATCGGCTGGATGAATCGCTAAACGAGCCCTCGAGAGACACTTTCATTGTGCTTCATCAACAGGGCAACCACGGGCCTGAATACTACAAACGGTACCCGCCTGAGTTTCGCAAATTCCAGCCTGAATGCCGTAGCAATCGCCCGCAGGATTGTAGCCGCCAAGAGCTGATAAACGCCTACGACAACGCCATTTTATATACCGACTTCGTGCTCTCTAGGGTTGTGAAGTTTCTAAAAAGGAACTCCGATCGCTATGCGAGCGCGATGATTTATATGTCCGACCATGGCGAGTCGCTTGGCGAGAGCGGCATTTACCTTCACGGCCTACCGTACTTAATAGCGCCGCATGAACAAACCCATGTGCCGCTGATGGTTTGGACCTCGTCTGATTTTAGGAAGGGGCGGGGACTCGAGCGCAAGTGCATGAGGCAGATGAGTGACGACGAGTATAGCCAGGATAATTTGTTCGACACGGTTCTAGGTCTGTTCGCGGTACAGACACAGGTCTACCGGCCCGGGCAGGACATTTTTGCTGCATGTCGCGCCATCGCCTTGACAGGTCGGTAGGTTTGTTAGGAGAGGCCACCCATGTCTGATGTAACTTCAGATCAGCATCCCTTGGCCGAGCGGCTGTTACGGCCCATACGCCGCTTCGCGGCGTATGGGCCATCCAGCGGCATTGTTTTGGTTATTGCTACTGCGCTCGCGCTGCTATGGGCCAACTCTGCGGGATCGTTATTACCAGGCTACGCAGACTTTTGGAACACCGAGCTTTCTCTTCGTCTGGGCGATGTAGAGCTGTCACTTTCGCTCCACGAATGGATTGATGAGGCATTGATGGCGCTGTTCTTCTTTCACGTCAGTCTCGAGGTAAAGTACGAATTTCTTCGCGGTGCGCTGTCCACCCGAGACAAAGCGGTCCTGCCAGTGGTAGCAGCGCTAGGCGGCATGCTAGCGCCAGTCGCAGTTTTTCTGATTCTTAACCTACCGGCGGGGGATCCCGGGGGATGGGCCGTACCAATGGCGACAGATGTTGCGTTTGCTATTGCGCTTCTCACCCTACTAGGCAAACGGGTGCCCGCGAGCTGGCGGGCATTCCTACTGGCACTTGCGGTTATCGATGACGTCGGCACGGTTGCCGTGATAGCCCTGTTCTATTCGGCGAAGATCACCACTATCCCATTGCTCGTGGTGGCTTTCGGGCTAGCTCTCGTTTACGCGATGCGTCGTGCCGGGGTCCATGCATTTTTAGTTTATTGGTTGGTTGGCGCCGCAATCTGGCTCGCGATGGAGAAATCTGGCGTTCATCCGACCGTCGCGGGCGTCCTGCTCGGGTTCTTGACGCCGCTTTCCACGCCACGCCATACGCATTCATACAATGAACAAGCCGCTGAACGCATTCCACACCTATTACGCGAAGCCCCATCCTCAAAACGTCGACTCCTAGAAGAACTGGAACGCGTTAGGCGAGGCGCATTATCGCCGCTGAATATCCTGCAACATCGGCTAGAGCCGTGGGTGTTATTCCTGATCATGCCGGCCTTCGCGCTCGCCAATGCAGGGGTTGATCTGAGCGAAATTAGTCTCGCTGATAATGCCAGCCTTTGGGTTCTAGTCGGGAGCGGTGTCGGTCTGGTGGTTGGCAAGCCTCTTGGCATTGTAACGGCCGTACGTCTGGCGACCCTCTTGTCCCGAACAAAACTCCCGGATGGTCTCTCTTGGTCAGCTCTGACCGGTCTGGGGCTTCTCGCCGGCGTTGGTTTCACTATCGCTTTATTCTTGACCAGCCTTGCGTTTACAGATCCGGCGATCGCATCGGCCGCACGCGTTGGCATTTTGGCTGGCTCCTTAATCGCCGCATTGGCGGGGCTGGGATTACTTTGGTTGGTTTTACACAAGAATGATGAAAATTGGGTAGCGCAGAGCGAAGACGTCGCGTGAGCTGGAACGTGATGACCGAATGACAGAGCAATTACGGTCACTATTCGCGACGACGGCTGACCTCTGTCAACTAAAGTTACCAAAAGGAGACAGACGATGAAGGAAATCAAGGCTTACGTACGTGAAGTCATGCTCGAACAGGTGATTTCGGCGCTGGCTGATATTGACGACATACCCGGAATCGCGGTGGTGCATCTACGTGAATATGGCCACGTCCAGGACGGCAGCTTGAGGCGGGTCAAAATGGCCAAGCTCGAAATTGATGTGCCGGAGTCGCTTGCGACGACCGTCGTAGACGCGATATTGGCAAGCGCACGTACAGGCGACGGCCACCCCGGTGATGGAAAAGTCTTCATATCAGATTTGCGGGAGGCCATTCGTATAAGCGACGGGCAACGTAACGAAGGGGCGGTGCAAATTTCGTCGAAATCGGGAGGCCCAGATGAGTAAGCATGAGCACGGCGGTCATAGCCATGGCAATGCAGGTAGCACGAAACTGCTTATCATATCGCTGATATTTACGACTGCATACGCTGGCGTCGAGGTAGTCGGTGGTATTTGGGCCAACTCACTGGCCCTGATTGCCGATGCGGGCCATATGATCACCGACTCCTTATCTCTCGGAATCGGCGCTTTTGCAGCATGGCTAAGTCAGCGTCGCGCTTCAAAAACCCTTACGTATGGATATGCACGCGCTGAGGTTATAGGAGCGCTCGTCAACGTTCTTTTTATGCTGGGTATTGTGGTCTGGATTGTTTTTGCCGCATTTGAACGACTTGCGAATCCAGAGGAAGTTGGCGGAACGACCGTTATGGTTGTCGCTTTCATCGGCTTACTCGTAAATATCGCCGTCGCGTGGATTCTGATGCGGGGCGAAAAAAACATGAACGTGCGGGCCGCGTTGTTGCACGTAATGGGTGACTTGGCGGGTTCTGTAGCGGCGTTGCTGGCGGGCTTCATCGTTTACCTCACCGGCTGGCTGCCGATAGACCCGTTGCTTTCGTTATTAATCAGCCTTCTGATTGGTTTTGCGAGCATAAATATTTTACGCGACGTCATGCGAGTCCTTATGGAGGGCTCACCTAGCGATGTGGATATTGACGAGTTGAAGCAGTCCATGGGCGAGATTAGTGGTGTCGTTGAGGCGCACCATATTCACGTCTGGTCTCTATCGTCGAGTCGTCACGCCTTATCGGCACAAATCAAACTTGATGAGATAGGTGAATGGGATGCGGTCCTACCGCGACTACAGGCCCTGCTGGGTCGGCGCTTCGGCATTCAGCACAGCACGTTACAGCCGGAATCTGGCTCGCGCAGCATCCTTGAAAATCGCGGCAAGAACGTTGATGGGAACGGTTCATCATGCTCAGGCAAGCTTTAAGAACTACATCGACGCTCTTACTTTTTGTATTTATGTTGACCCCAGTTTTATCTCGCGCTCAAGAACCTGAAATCACGGTCAGTAGCAAAGCTTATAAGAGACAGTTCAAAACCATGCTCCAGCGCGCCGAGGAGGGCGATGCGAACGCCCAGAATTCCGTTGGCGGTGCCTTTGCCATGGGCGACGGTGTCGTAGAGGATGATGAGGCCGCGTATCGTTGGTTGCGCAAAGCGGCAGAACAAGGCCACGCTGCGGCTCAATACAATCTATTCCTCTTGTCGACTCAGAAGAGGGATTCGGAGAATACGCTCGAAGCCCCAGTCAAATGGTTACAAAGGGCCGCCAATCAAGGTGTCCTTCAAGCGCAATTTCGTCTCGCAGAGTTTTACCGACAAAGCCGTGTTAAGCACAAAAAACGGCGGGAGCGCGCGGCCATGTATTACGCCATGGCCGCTAAACAAGGTCACGCGTCTGCGCAATTTTATTTGGGCTGGTGCTACGACAAGGGTGTTGGGGTCACTCAGAATGAGTCGAAAGCGGCGCGGTGGTACTTGAAAGCTGCGAAAAAGGGGCAGGTCGATGCCCAAGTGAATCTAGCCGTAAACTATATCGACGGTCGAGGGGTCCAGAAAAGCCAAGCGCAAGCACGGAGATGGTTTTTGCGGGCAGCGCAACAAAATTCTGCGATCGCACAATATAACCTCGGCAAACTGTCTCAGGCTCGTGCGAGTTCACGGGGTAACATCATCGAGGCATATGTCTGGACATCGTTGGCAGCCGAACAAGGACTTGGTGCGGCGATTCGCGAACGCGAGCTTCTCCGGAGTTTGATATCACCTTCACAATTGAGCCGAGCACAAGCGCGCGTTCGACGTTGGAGTAAGATTAATTCCGACAACGCTCAATTTGACCTTCAGCTGGAAAGCCGGCGTAGTTTTCCGGTCACTGAACCAATATCGGGGCTCGAAGCGCTGTTGCCTAAAAAGGGCAAAGCTGACAGCCAGCGATAGCGCGAGAGCGGAAAAAATTGATTTTTTAATCCGATAAAATCTGGGATGGGCCCCCACGGATTTCTTAAGATGGGCTGTTACACATGCCGAACCAAGTTCGGTGGTTTCAGACACCCTAAGCGCATGAAGGCGCTCTATCTGAGCACACTCGTTTTAAGCACCCGTTGGCCGAGTCGATGCTCGAGGCCGAAGGTACGCACGAGCTGGTGCGGTGCATTCGCTTGTGTGGACGTTGCGAACGAAGTTCCCTGGCCGTCGTTGCGATGAGTCGTTGCAACGAGTGCAAGCGCGCTTCGAAACCGGCAGGCTTTGATCACCGCGCGCGATTACGTGCCGAAATTCCGCGCCTGCCACGGCGCTACCTTAAGGACGACCGGGAAGATGATCTATCTCAACCGTCAGCACTCCGGCTACGTCGTCAATCAAAAGCGTGTCGAACGACACTATTCCGAGCAACGTCTAACGTACCGATCTTTGGTCAATAGTCGTTTTTCGCATCTAACTACTACGCGTGGAAGGCCGCAAAGACGGCCATTCGAGTCTTTGGACTCTTCGTAAAATATTATTCAACCGAAGTATGGCTACAGCGGCGATGGTCTTTACTGCCGTGTTCGGTGTCGCGGTACAGAACGGCGTGGTGATGGTGTCCTATATCAACCAGCTGCGACAGCAGGGCACGTCTATGGCCGACGCGGTGCGTATCGGCGCCGAGCATCGCCTGCGCCCGGTCCTGATGACCGCGCTGACCGCGGTCCTCGGGCTGATTCCGCTGCTGCTTGCCGACGGCATCGGCTCCAACGTGCAGCGGCCGCTCGCGGCGGTGGTGATCGGCGGGCTCATGACTTCGACGCTGCTCACACTCATCGTGCTGCCCAGCGTCTATCGCTGGTTCGCCGAACCGGATACGCCGGTTCATCTGTAACCGAAACCCGCGTGGCCGCGGCTTGCCAGATCAAGCCGCGGCCACGAGGACGATATGAAGCCTTCAAAACCGGCAGGAAAGAGGGCGGTCGCGCTTGGCCTTGTATGGATATACATAGCCAAATGAAGCGACTGGCGTTGCCGTAGCCGACACGATGGGTTAAAAACTCGCCATGTTCGAATTACTTACCGCCATTATCGCGCTCGTTCCCATAGGCTGGAGCCATCACCTCATCGCGGCCCATACGCGCTATGAAATAGTTACGCGCGGTCTGCTGATCCTGGTCGGTCTGGGCTTTGGCGCTATCTGTATGCGGTATGCGGCCGACAGCACGCTGGCACGCTGGAGCCTGTTCGTCGCCGGTATGGGCGCCGTGCATACGCCAGCGGCGATCGTGCTCACGATCAAGCAACTCAAGCGTCGCGGTTACTGAATGTAACGAGGTGAATGGCTCGTTCTATCAACATAAAACCCGAAACGCATGCAGCTCCTTCGCGAAGGCCATAGCTGCATTACGGGAATGTGTGTTGATTTAACCGGAAGCCAAGACGCGTCGGGAACGGGTATTCAATCGCTGAAGACCAATGATTGTCGTGGCCATTGCCATGGCAGACCAGCCGAAGCCTTCACCGGCAAGACCGAGCGCGATACCGCCCAGCGCCAGGCAAACAGCTACAAGCGTGAGTATCCAGGAAGCCAGGCGCAGTTGCCGAATAGTGAGCAACATTGGAAAACCTCCAAACGATAGACAGATCGAATCCAAGAGGTCGATGCGGGCGCGTGTAAAGGCTCGCTTCGGCCGCCAACCGGACAGACGTTGAGGCCTCATGTTCAGAGAGCAAGTCGCTGCCAGCGGCATTTATTTCGGCGGCGTGCGTCGTTGCTGAAGTCCGCGGACCCGTTTTTCCAGGCGCGTTTAGCAGCCCGAGCTGCGTACTACGTAAGTGCGCATTCGCCGAGTATCGGCTAACAGATGGAATCCATTTAGAACGGCCGCAGGTCTCGACGGCGCGTCCCATCAACAGCCGAACTTGGATAGCATCGCGCGCGGGCAGGCGTTGCCAACGCCAGGACCGTATAGAAGTGTTTGAGCCTAGGCCTTGGGCAACGTTACACACTGGCTGAGGGGTGGGCAGCGATGCGATGAGGCGGCCGGCGTAATATAATATTTAACATAATATACATTATGCACAGTATTATTTATGGCTGTGTTCGGCGCTGAGCGACAGAGACGCCCTCTAGCGTGCCTTGCAATCCGAGCGCCACGTTCTTGCAGATCTGTCTATTCGCGCTAATGGTTATCGACCGCCCACGTGCTGTCCACTGTGTTTTGGCCGATTCAGTCACCGCTTGTTGATATGCCATGCCCGCGCGTCGGCCATGATGGCTACGACCAGTCGCTGCTCGGATTGATTAGAACGGCGGTTTGTCGTTCGACGTGCGGCCGGTTTCGATATAGGTGCCGTAGCGCTCGCAATAGAATTTGCCGTTCAAGCGCGTGGTTTCGGTTGGCGTCATCTTGTAGTTGCGAGACCATTCCTCGCATTGCGTCCAGTACTGGCGGCCGCGTTCGGATTGCTCGCGTTTTCGGCGAAGCGCGTCGTCGATTGGCGGTACGCGCCGAGATTCAATTTGCTGGCCTCGTTCTTTGGCGAGCTGGCGTTTGTATGCGGCGCCCGCCGTAACAGAGGAACCCGGCGGATCGCCAACCGTAACATTCAGGCCGGAGGCTACGGCACTCATCAACCCGATGCCCAGCAGAAGACGCGCAACCCAGAGCGCGATGCCACCGATGACCACACCGCCGGCGATGGCCAGCATGAGCTTGAGATAGTTGGTTTCGCCATGCATACGGAGAGTATCGGCTCGCCACAGGCGTGCTTAAACACGCGGGCCCCGCTTTAATGCCGTTTGACCACGTACGCGACGGTGACCCGGCAAACGCGGTTTTGGCCCCGGCCGCACCGGTGCGGATTGCCCGCGTGTTGATCGCGATCGGCGCCCTGGCCCGCGCACTTGTACCGCTGTGCGCCCGTTGCCGCGGCTGGTTCAGAAGACGTTGAGCGGAATCTTGAGGTAGGCCGTGCCGTTGGCTTCCGGTTCCGGCATGCGGCCACCGCGGGTGTTGATCTGTAACGCCGCAAGTATGAGCGTGGGTAGCGGCAGTTGTGCATCGCGCTTGTTGCGCAGTTCGATATAGCTCGCTTCGTCGATATTCTTCAGGTGCGGATTGTTCGCGCGCTGTTCGGCGACGGTCGACTCCCAGCACGGCTCGCGGCCATCGGGCATATAGTCGTGGCCGGTGAACAAACGCGTGTCGTCGGGTAGATCGAGTATCGCCTGAATCGAACGATAAAGCGTGGCCGCATCACCGCCGGGAAAATCGGCCCGTGCGGTACCGAAGTCGGGCTGAAACAGCGTGTCGTGCACGAAGGCGGCATCTCCGATCACATAGGTAATCGAGGCAAGCGTGTGCCCAGGCGAATGCATGACGCGTGCGTCGAGGTTGCCCAGTTTGAAGGTATCGCCGTCGGCGAACAGACGATCCCACTGGCGGCCATCGGTATGGAAGTCGTCGCCGAAGTTGTAAATGTCTTTCCAGAGCTTTTGCACCGCTACGACATGCTCGCCGATCGCCCGCGGCGCATCGAATATCTCCTGCAGATAGATCGCGGCTGACAGATGGTCGGCGTGTGGGTGGGTATCCAGAATCCAATCCACGGTCAGACCGCGCTTGCGTACGAAGGCTGCGATTTCATCGGCCTGCGTCGTGTTCGTGCGTGCCGACTGCGGATCGTAATCCAGCACCGGATCGATGATCGCACAGCGAGCGCTGTCGTTATCGATACAGACATACTGGACGCTGAACGTATTCGGATCGAAAAAACCGACCACTTCCGGGCTGTTTGTAGCCATGTTTCACCTCTTATCCAGGATCGTGCGCTTTGCGCCAAACTTTTGGTTATTTGCACATATCAGCAAGTTTTATTCTACCCTAGGGGGTATCCAAAACAAGTCAGAGGTATTCATGAATCGGTCTCGCAGCCGGCACCGTGTTCTGAACAGCCGACGCGACATGACGGGCGACGTGTTGTACTGCGTATCGCCCCCCTGCCCGCCGGCCGGCGTGGATTGATAGCATGTTCACGATGGCCAATTTCACACCGCTTAGCGGCGCGATCGGTGGCGCGCTTATCGGCCTTGCTGCCGCGCTGCTATGGCTGGGCGTCGGCCGGATCGCGGGCGTATCCGGCCATCTTCACGGACTCATCGCTGCACCCGAGCGTCGCGGACGCGCCCTGCTATGGCTCGGCGGTCTAATCGCCGGCGCACTGCTGGTTGGCATTTTCGCGCCGGCTATCGTGCCCGTGCGCGAAGGCTTTTCGCCTGTGCGACTCGCCTTCGCCGGGCTGCTGGTGGGCTTCGGCACGCGACTCGGTTCGGGGTGTACGAGTGGTCACGGTGTGTGCGGCATCGGCCGCGGGTCGCCCCGCTCGCTGGCCGCCACGGTCGTATTCTTCGTGTTCGGCGTCATCACGGCGGTGATCTGTCGCCGTATGCTGGGTTAACAGGATGCGTCACGTCATTACACTGGCCAGCGGCGTGTTGTTCGGCGTGGGGCTTACGCTCTCCGGCATGGTCGATCCGACCAAGGTGCTGGCATTCCTCGACCCGCTCGGGCCCTGGGATCCGACGCTGGCTGTGGTGATGGCTTCCGCCTTGAGCGTGTTCGCTGCAGCGCACGCAATCGCACGGACCCGGGCTCGACCGCTTTGCGCCGAGCGCTTCCATGAACCGGCGCGCCTTGGCATCGATCGGCCTCTGCTTATCGGCGCGGCGCTGTTCGGGATCGGCTGGGGCATGGCGGGCTATTGTCCGGGCCCGGGGCTGGCGGCGCTGGTGTACAACGCTCACGAAGCGGTCGTGTTCCTGCCTGCGGTGCTACTCGGCTGTTGGCTGGCCGGACGCTATCGCGCGTAAGCGCGCATTCAACCGGCCTTTAGCCGTAGCGCGACAGCAGTTCGGTCGCGTATTTCAGGCGTGCGCGTGCGTCATCGCCGTCGAGATGGCTACAGGACAATTCACGTTCAATCACGCAGGAGAGCATGTTGTAGAAGGTACGATCCAACGCCTTGCGCGCAGCCGACATCTGGACCGCCACGTCTTCGCATTCGGCATCGCGCTCGATCATGGCCTGCAGATTAACGCCTCGCGAATGGCGTCGAGATCTTCGAAATTACCGGTCGGTTCGATGGTGAAGCGCCGCCCCGCCGTATCCACGGCGCCCCCGGGGCGGATAATATTCTGGTCGGCGAGCGTGGCAATCAGTTGTTGCGGGCTCAGGCCCATTTCGGCCAGCCGTGCATTGGTGGTCTCGACGTAGACACGCTCGGGCTGTACGCCGAGAATTTCGACCCGTTTGGTGTGCTTGACCGTATAAAGCTGGTCGCGAATATGCTGGGCCATGTCGTACATCTGCGACATGGAAAAGTCGTCAGCGGTCAGCGCGGCGGTGACCACGGCGACATCGCCGAAATCGTCGTTGACATAGGGCGTGCTCGCGCCCTCAGGCAAATCGTCGCGTACGCCGTCGATCTTGTGGCGCATTTCGTCCCAGATCTGGTCCAGGTTGAAATACTTGTCCTGAATCTCGACATGAATGATCGAGGTCCCCGGCATGGACGTACTACGAATCTGCTCGACCTCGGGAACCTGACGAATCGCCTCTTCCAGCGTTTTCGTGATCAGCAATTCGACCCGCTCGGCCGACAGCCCCTCGAAGTGGGTCGTAACCACGGCCTCACGGATCGTGATTTCCGGGTCTTCGCGGGTGGGCAGCGAAAAATAGCAAAGCACGCCCGCAATATTGGCCACGACGACCATCATGATCACGACAGGCCAATACCGAAACGCAAGCTGGCTGATATTCATCCGGCCACCCGGTTATTCGTTGAACTGGCGGGGGCCGACGCCGATCCGGGTCACCGACTGGCCATCGTGCAAAAAAGCCAATCCCTGGCTGGCGACGATCTCGCCGGGATCCAGCCCAGCGCTAATCAATGCCTTCTCACCGCTAATGTCGGCCACCTCGACGCTGCGTTGGACCAGGCGGTCGCTGTCGGGGTCGAATACATAGACGAAGGTGTCGTCATCAGCGCCCTGCGCGAATGCGGTGACCGGTATTTCGATACGCGCCGGCTGTGCCAACTCGCCGTTGCTCAGGCGCAGCGTGACCTCGGCAGTCATGCCCGCACGGGCCGCGTCGACCGGCTTGGCGATCACCAGGGTCACCGGATAGGCATTGCGATCACCCGCATCGGTGGCCACCTCGCTGATACGCGCCATCATCGGCGCCTTCGGCGCAGCTGCGAGCGTGACCGCATGCATCGCATCGCGATCGAGCACGCCGACCAGCGTTTCCGGCGCAGATACGACCACTTCCATGCCATCGTCGCGGCTCTGGATTTCGAGTACCGTTTCTCCTGCCTGTACGCGCTGGGCCGGCTCCACAAGCCGGCGCGCTACGCTGCCGTCGTAGGGGGCAATCAGGCGTGTGTCGGCGAGATCCTTGGCAGCAATATCGACCCGGGCCCGGGCCGTATCGACCCGGCTGCGATCGCTGGCAAGCGTGGCCGCATCGTTATCGTACTCGGCTTGCGAAATGGCATCGGCCTTACGCAACGACTTGGAACGCGCGAAGCGTGTCGACGACAACTCGCGGGCAGCGCGTGCCTCGGCAAGCTCTGCCTTGCGCTGCTCGAGTGTCAACGCATAGCTACGATCGTCGAGTGTGGCCAGCACATCGCCGCGCGCGAATACATCGCCCGTGTCCACATTGATTCGCGCGACACGCCCCGGCACATCGAAGCCCACCGGCGCGCGCTCGGGCGTCTGCAGTACGCCGGCAATCGAGCGCGTTTGGCCGGAGCTGGCCACCTGGGCCACGGCCCAGGCAATCGGCTTGGGCGGTGTGGGTTGCGGTGGCTGTTCGCTGGTGCAGGCAGATAGCGAAACGCAGGCGCCAAGCGCGATCAGCACACCCCGCCAGCGCGTTCGACGGTGCCGACTCATGACGGTTCTGTTGGCGCCGCCGGCGACCGTGTTTTCGCGTGGTCTGCCCTGCTCGGCGGCAGAACCGAAACACCCCCTAAGCCTGTGCGCCGACATCCTTTTCCCTCGATGTGTTGTCGTTGTTTTGTGCAAGCCACAGGCCGGCTATTGCGCAATCGCGAATACAATGCAGACCAAAGCTACTGGCATCTTGCGCGAAAACTATAATTCAGAAAGCCATCTTTTCACGACTCCAGCCGCCAGCGTGTGGTCGATCGCGCGCTAGTCGTTCGTCTGCGGTGGCGCTTCTTTCTCCCCGTTCTCGCCGCTGTCCTTCGGCTTTTCGTTCGTGGCATCGGCCGCCTGCGCGTTGGCGTCTTCCCCGCCCGACGGGCCAGTCTCGGGCGGCGTCTGACTGGCCACTGCCGTACAGTTTTCATGCACGCTGTCGTCGACCTCCACCGTCAGCCGATCGCCATCGCGGCTGAGTCGATTACCGTGCTCGCCTACGAACTTGTCCTTGCGACCAGCGGCCGGCATGACCAGGCGCCGGTTCCCCAGGCGTACGACCGCCCGCTTTGGCTCAAACGCCGCGGCCAGATGAAAACCATCGTCACAGCGATACTGTTCGAAGCTCAGCTCGGCATCCGTCGAACTGGGCACGAGTTCGAGCCGAACTTCAGATTCGTTTTTCAGCGGATTGATCGGTCGTGGTTTTTCCGACTTCCAAAGCACGTTACCGTCGGCCGCGAGAATCTCACCGCGCAGGCCGTAATCGCCGTCGGGATCGATCAGATCGCGCTCGATCTCCACATTGAAGGCAATCGATTTTCGGTCCAGATCGTGCAACGTGCGCTCGGCCACGATACGTTTGCTCGCACCGTCCTCGCCCTGCTCGACCATGCTGATGCGCGCGCTGGCATCGCCCGGCAGCGCCTGGCTACCGGCGAGCTCGACCGTGCCCGCCACGGTGACAACCTCGGGTTCATCAGTGCCGCAGCCGGCGACCAGCAGAATCGCCAACATGCCCAGGCAACACCGGGCCCACGCCTGGCCAAAGTATCTATGCAACATTAGGTTCTCTTCTCAATCGATTGATAACGCGAGAATTTGACTCACTTGGCATAACGGGCGTTCCGACGCCTGTTGCCAGCGATCAAAGACTGTCTGAATTTCGCTAAGCGCGGCACGGCTGGTAGCACGGCCGGTATAGGCGTCCCAATACGCCAACGCACGCAGGACCCAGTCGGTGAGCAGGAAGGTATCCTTGCCGCACATACGCAGGAATGCGGGTGCCGAATTGCCGCCGAGTTGGGTGAACCGCTGACGTAGCGTTTGCCACAGTTCCACGGTTTCGTCTTCGTCCCAGTCCGCCAGCCACACGCCGAAACTGCCGAATTCGTCGATGATCTTTTGCATGGCGATCGCGTTATCGCGGACCGCGAAGATCTTCTTGCGATGACGAATGAGGGTTTCATCGCGGGTTAACCGCTGTAATTGGGTATCGTCCATCGCCGCAACGCGGGCGGGGTCGAAATCGTCGAATGCGATCTCGAACGCTGGCCAGCGCGCATCCACGAGCCGATGCGTCAAACCGGCACGAAAAATACGGCGGTTCATTACGGACAGATAGCGATCATCGCCGATCATGGCCAGCGATTCCGGCGGCTCGGGGCGAATCAGGCGCGATTCGAGTGCATCGGCGCCACCCACGCGTTCGCGGGCTCGTTGCTCTATAACCGAGAATTCGGTCATGGGAATACAATCAGGTCGATAATTCGGCCAAGTTTAACCCAGACGCAGCGTAATCACGCTAACCTTCGGTATTGAAAGATTTCGCACTGGCGATTCGAGGGCTTAGCCGCGTCGTATAAGTACGGGCCGGCACGGCGCGCGTCGGGCGCTAGATCTTCGCTGCGCCAAAAAAAACGGGGGCCAACAGCCCCCGTCGATTCGACTTGAAGTGATTTCTAGCTGAGATGGTGTACCGACTGCTGCCCGTACACCGGCGTATTCAGCCCTTCCATGCGCGCCTTGAGCTGCAAGGCGAGAAAGTGCGAATAAAACCTTGACTGGGCTAGGTTACCTCCATGAAACCATAGTGCTTCTTGCTGGGTTGGCTTCCACATGTTGCGTTGTTCGCCTTCCCACGGGCCCGGGTCCTTGGGCGTATCCGAACCCAGCCCCCAGACCTTGCCGACCTTGTCGGCAACCGCCTGGGAGATCAGATCGGCAGCCCAGCCGTTCATCGACCCGTAGCCGGTGGCATAGATGACGACATCGGCGGGAATGTCGCGCCCGTCTTCGAGTTCAACGCTGTTTTTGGTCAGGCGGGCCACTTCGGCCCCGCTTTCGAGCTTGATACGGCCGTCGATGATCATTTGCGATGCGCCCACGTCAATGTAGTAACCCGAGGCTCGACGCAGGTATTTCATGAACAGGCCCGAGTCGTCCGGGCCGAAATCGAGCATGAAACCGGCCTTTTCGAGTTTTGCATAGAAATCGGCATCCACCCGGCGGATCTCGTCGAACAGCGGTTTCTGGAAGTCCGCCAGCAGCGCGTAGGGAATGGAGGCAAACAGCATGTCCGCTTTTTCGGTGGTTATGCCGTTGGCGAGCGCCTCCTCCGAATACAGCGGCCCCAGGGCATATTTCATCAGCGATTCGGACCGGGAAATATGGGTCGACGAACGCTGGATCATGGTCACGTCGACACCGTTTTCCGCCAGCGCGGCACAGATGTCGTGGGCAGAGTTGTTCGAGCCGATCACCGCGACTTTCTTGCCCTCCATGCCGTCCGGACCGGGATGCTCGGATGAATGCTGCTGAATGCCTTCGAAGCGCTCCTGTCCTTCGATCGTGGGGACATTGGGCTTGGCCGACATCCCGGTGGCCAGCACCAAGTGGCGCGGTTCGAGGGTGATCTGTTCGCCGTCGCGATCGACCACCACGGTCCAGCGGCCTGTGGATTCGTCGTAGCTGGCCTGGCGCGCCTCGGTCGCCCCCCAGTAGTTGAGCTCCATGACCTTGGCATACATTTCCAGCCAGTCACCGATCTTGTCCTTCGGCGCGAACACCGGCCAGTTGCGTGGGAATTTGATGTAGGGCAGATGGTCGTACCAGACCGGATCATGCAGACACAGCGACTTGTAGCGCTTGCGCCATGAATCCCCGGGGCGTTCGTTCTTCTCGATAATCAGTGCGGGCACGCCGAGTTGGCGCAAACGCGCGCCCAGGGCGATGCCACCCTGCCCGCCGCCGATGATCAGCACGTAGGGCTGCGTATCGATGCCCAGCGATGCCAACTCCTGCTCGCGCTCTTCCTTCCAGGTGGGTTTGCCCTGGTCATCGCCATGCTTGGCTCCGAGTGGGCGGCTGTCGCCCATCGGCTCCTCGTAGCCTTTGAGTTCGGTCATGGTGGTCAGCAACGTCCAGATATGCCCGTCCTTGATGCGCATGAACCCGGAGCCGCGGGCAACGGCCGTTTCGAATACGATCCACGCTTCGATCACGCCGTCGTCGGTCTGGGTCACGACTTCGCGTTCATCGAGCGACCAGTCGTGCGGCTGGGCCTGGTCCAGACAGCTTTCGAGCATGTCTCGAATGCCGGACTTGCCCTCGGCCGTCTTGATATTCCAGGTAAACGTAAGCATGTCGCGCCAGTAGCATTCGCTGGCGAACAACGCCAGCACGGCGTCGATATCGTGCTGGATGAGCGCTTCGTCAAGACGATTGAGTACGGTATTGGCCTCGGCGGCCACGGTGGTATCGAGCATATAGCTCCTCCTTATCTATCGCGATATATGGGCTGTCGTGCCCTTGTTGTGATTTTTTGTCGCCTGGCTAGAGCGAAAAACCGCCATCCACAGCGATCGCCTGACCGGTTACGTGTTCGGCGCTGGCCAGATAGACGGCCATTTGCCCCATGTCTTCGGGCGTTTGTGCCACGCCCTGTGGCAGCAGGGTTTTCTGGTGGCGCTCCCAGGACTGCTCTTCGCTTTCACCGGGCTGGCGCCAGCGCCCGGACAGCCCCTCTTCGCCGCGCCACATGCCGGTACCGACAATGCCGGGACACAGGGCATTCACGGTGATGCCCTCGGCGGCGACCTCCTTGGCCACCGCGTTCGTGAACCCGATCACCGCGAATTTGGATGCCGAATAATGAGACAGATCGGGAAACCCGACCTTGCCGGCGATAGAGGCCATATTGATGATGCGTCCGAAGCGGCGCGGGCGCATGACGGCCAATTCGGCCTGGGTCGACAGAAACACGCCCCGGGCGTTGACAGCCATGATCTGATCCCAGTCTTCGACATCGAGCTCGGCGATGCCCTTGATGCTGATCACGCCGGCGTTGTTGACCGCGATGTCGATATCGCCGAGCGCCTGTTCGGCCGTGGCGACCATCGCACCCACCGAGTCGACATCGCGTACATCCACGCCGATCGCGGTACTACGCCGTCCGGCGCGCTTTACCAGATCGGCAGTCTCCTGGGCGATTGCGACATCGACATCGGCGACGGCAACATCCGCCCCGGCCTGCGCGAAGGCCAGTGCCACGGCCTGGCCAATGCCACGCCCGCCGCCCGTGATCAGGGCGACACGGTTTTCAAACTGCATGTGTTCTCCTTTCACGTTGTGGTTATCGCCGTTCGTAGGACGGCTTCAATACGGGCAGGAGCAAAACCTGTGCCGGTTACGCAAGCCGTTGTTTCAACGGGCTTATGCCGTATTTCCGCAGGGAGATGACACAGTCCATGCAACGCTTGGCGCCACAGGTGTGGCAATGCGGCGGTGTGCGGCCGAGCGAGGCCGGGTTGTGTCGGCGCTAGCGCGCCGCGCGCAAGCGCTTGAGGCGGCGATGCACGGTCGAACGATCGACACCCAGACGCCGGGCCAACTCGGATACGTTGCCGTCGCACTCGGCAAGCTGGGCCTGGATATCCGGCGTAGCGCCGGGCCGGATAATCGCTTCGGGCAGATGGCGTGTTGCAATCACCCCATCGTCGGTGAGCGCCGATGCCACCTCGAGCGCATTGCGCAGTTCGCGCAGGTTGCCCGGCCAGTCATAGCGCGCCAGCCGCCGCGCCGCATCGGGCGTCAGCCGATAGCACTCGCCGTAGCACGCACCGATCTCGCCGAGCATGTGGGCGAGCAAGGCATCGAAATCCTGGCGCTCTCGCAGTGCAGGTAATGACAATGTTGCCGCATTCAAGCGGTAATACAGATCCTCGCGAAAGCGCCCCGCCTCGACCAGATCGCGCAGGCTCTGATGGGTGGCCGAAACCACACGCAGCTTGACCGGGCGCGGTTCGACGCCGCCCACCGGTACGACCTCGTTTTCCGACAGCACGCGCAGCAGCCGGGTTTGCAGGGCCAGCGGCATATCGCCGATTTCGTCCAGAAACAGCGTGCCACCCTGGGCGGATTCGATCAGCCCGGTACGACCCTTGCGCGCGGCGCCGGTAAAAGCGTTGGCGACATAGCCGAATAGCTCGGACTCGATCAGGTGTTCCGGAATGGCCGCACAGTTGACCGCCACAAACCGACCGCCGTCGTTGTATTCGTCATGAATGGCCCGCGCCAGTATTTCCTTGCCACTGCCGGTTTCGCCCTGAATGAGCATGGGAATGCCCCGCGCCGCCAGCTTGGTCGCACTACGGGCGAGTGTTTGCATGGCCGGATCACCATGATGCATCGCTGCCAATGCGTTGGGCGATGTCGAACGGGGCGCGAGCGTTTTCGGCGCCGGGCGTCGGGCGGGTGATATCGCGCTGGCGAATAACAAGGGCTCGCCGTTGGCATGCAGCAGACGTTCACCCGCCGGCTGGCCCCGCATGAAGGCGGGCAGATCGTCGATCTCGATATCGAACAGCCGGGAAATCGGCATGCCGATGAGTGCCTGCGGCGTATCGATGGCAAATCCGAGCGAACGCGCCAATGCGTCCAGCCCGCTCGGCGTCAATCCGGTAATGCGCCCCGCGCCGTCGAGCGACAACGCGGCATCGGGGGCGGTATCGAGAAAATCCGGCGTACGGGCCAGGCGCAATACCCAATCGTCGCCGGTACGCGCGACCAGATTCGCCATCTCGATACGGCGTGCGGTGGCCTTGGCCAGGTGCAGGGCCAGGCGTTGGCTGGTCTTGGCCACGGGCGAGCTCAACTGCGACATGTCCAGTACCGCCGCCAGCCCGCCATGCGTATTGAAAATCGGCGCCGCGGTGCAGGTCAGGCGCGTATGCGTACTGTCGAAATGATCGTCCTGATGGATGACCACCGGTTCGCGGCTGACCAGACAGGCGCCCACCGCACAGGTGCCGGCGCGGGATTCCGACCATTCGGCGCCGAGATAGAGCCCGGCCTGACGCAACTCGTCGTCGAGGCGCGGATTGCCCAGATAATCGACGGCGACGCCGCGTGCATCGGACAACAACAGCACGTAGTCGTCGGCCGCGATCTGATCGTAGAGCGCGGCCAGGCCGGCGCGGCTGATACGGATCAGCGACTCGGCCTGTTCCTGGTGCTCGCGCAGTATGGCCTGCGGCACGATATAAGCGTCCTGGGCCTCGGCGGGATCGAGCTTGTAATCGTTCACGCAGCGCAGCCAGGATTGCACCACCGACGTGTCGCGCCCGCTATGTTCGCCGGCAGCGACGCGTTCGATCTCCTTGACGTGCGATTCTGTTGAAATCATGCCGCACTCTCCTGTTGCCTGCGACCGTGACACAGCGCTCGGCGACGGACAATCGTCCAAACGGCGCAAGGACGGCGTTCGCCATGGTGATCCCGGTTACCGATACAGGGTGGCTATAATCGGGCAGCGATGTCGTATCGATCAACTCGGTGAATAATATGGATTACCCGCGCCTGTTCGAGCCACTGGATCTGGGCTTCACCCAGCTCAAGAATCGTGTGCTGATGGGCTCCATGCATACCGGCATGGAAGATTTTTTCTGGCATTACGACGAATTGGCCGCCTATTTCGCCGAACGCGCGGCCGGTGGCGTGGGCTTGATCGTCACCGGCGGTATCGCCCCGAACGTGGCGGGCTGGGTATCGCCGATGGCAGGGCAGATGTCGCATCGCCTGCACGTGTGGCCGCACCGCAAGATCACACGCGCCGTCCATGCCGAAGGCGGCAAGATCTGCATGCAGATTCTGCATGCCGGCCGTTATGGCTATCACCCGTTCATTGTCTCCGCCTCGGATCGCAAATCGCCGATCACGCCCTACAAACCGCGGCGCCTGACCACCCAGGGCGTGAAAAACACCATCCGCGACTATATTCGTTGTGCCGAGCTTGCGCGCGAGGCCGGCTACGACGGCGTGGAGGTGATGGGCTCGGAAGGCTATCTAATTAACCAGTTTCTCGTGGAACGTGTGAACGATCGCGATGACGAATACGGCGGCAGCGTCGAGAATCGTCAACGGATCGCGGTGGAAATCGTCGAGGGTATTCGCAAGGCCGTCGGCCCGGATTTCATCCTGATCTATCGCCTGTCCATGCTGGATCTGGTCGAAAATGGCCAGCGTTGGGAGGAAATCGTGCGGCTGGCCAAGGCGGTGGAAGCCGCAGGGGCCACAATCATCAATACCGGCATTGGCTGGCACGAAGCCCGTATTCCCACCATCGTCACGCGTGTACCGCGGGCGGCCTTCGCCTGGGTGACGAAAGAACTCAAGGGCGAAGTCGCCCTGCCCCTGTGTACGACCAACCGTATCAACATGCCGGACGTGGCCGAATCGCTGCTGGCCGACGGCACGGCGGACATGGTGTCGATGGCCCGCCCGTTCCTGGCCGACCCGGAATTCGTCAACAAGGCGGCCAGCGCACGCGTCGACGAAATCAATACCTGTATCGCCTGCAACCAGGCCTGTCTCGATCATACGTTCCAGTGGAAGCGTGCGAGTTGTCTGGTCAATCCGCGTGCCGGGCACGAAACCAAGCTCAATTTTCCGCCGGCGAAAAAATCGCGCGATATCGCCGTGATCGGCGCCGGGCCTGCCGGCCTGGAAGCGGCAACTCGGCTATCGGAACGTGGCCATCGCGTGACGCTGTTCGATAGCGCCAGCGAAATCGGCGGCCAGTTCAATATGGCCAAACGTATCCCGGGCAAGGAAGAATTCCACGAAACCCTGCGCTACTACGCGCGCAAGCTGGAATTGCTCGACGTGGATGTGCGGCTGAACACGCTCGTGGACGCCGACGATCTGGTCGCGATGGGTTTCGACGACATCGTGATCGCCACAGGCGTCAACCCACGCACCCCGGCAATCGAAGGAATCGACCACCCCAGCGTGGCGTCGTATATCGACATCATTAACGGCCGCGTGGAGGCCGGGCGCCGTGTGGCCGTCATCGGCGCGGGCGGTATCGGCTTCGACGTGAGCGAATTTCTCACCCATACCCGGCCGTCGCCGGCCGAAGATGCACAGAAGTTCTTCGACGAATGGGGCGTGGATACCACCTTGAGCCATGAAGCCGGGCTGACCGAGCCCCACCCCGAGCCGTCGCCGCGCGAAGTGTGGTTGCTTCAGCGCACCGATGCCAAACCCGGCAAGGGGCTGGGCAAGACCAGCGGCTGGGCCCATCGCGCCTCGCTCAAGCACAAGGGCGTTCATATGATGGGCGGCGTGAGCTACGAACGCATCGACGACGCCGGCCTGCATATTCGCGTGAACGAGCAGACCCAGGTACTCGCGGTCGACACCATCGCGATCTGCGCCGGCCAGCAAACCCGGCGCGAACTGGCCGATACGCTGGGCGCACGTGGCATCAAGACGCATGTCATCGGCGGCGCGAAGCTCGCCGCTGAACTCGATGCCAAGCGTGCCATACGCGAAGCCGCCGAGCTGGCTGCGGGACTCTGACCTCGCGCTAAGCGCCGCGCCATAGCGGCGTGAAGGCGGCGTCAAAGCGGGTGATGCGGCCGCGTCCGCCCGCTTTGGCACGCTTGATGCTGTTTGGACTGGACCGCGCCCGGTCCGCGTGTCGCGCCTGCACGTGTTCTACGGCGTAGGCTGTCGAACGAGCGCACGGTGCGTTGCCAAGCTCGCGGCGTAACCCCTTACGGACAGGCGTGATGAATGAATTGAACAAGAGTCTGGGCATGTTCGGACTGATCGCCATGGGCGCAGCCGGCGTGCTCGGCACGAGCTGGATTTACACCAACGGCGAGTTCTTTGCTGCCTACGGCGCGGGCGGCGAGATATTCGGGCTGATCATCGGCGCGGTGCTGGCCGCCTGTGTCGCCTCGGCCTACGCCGAACTGGCTTCGCGCTACCCGCGCGCTGGCGGCGAGATTGTCTATGCCTTCGTCGCCTTTGGTCGGCCGACGGCGTTCGTCGCCGGCTGGCTGTTGATTGGCGCCTATATCAGCTCGCTGGCGTTTTACGTCGCCGCCGCCGGCGGTTTGCTCGCACGGGTCTTGCCCGCTATCGAAACCGGTGCGCTCTACGCGCTGGCCGGCGAAACGATATACGCCCCGGTTCTCGCCGTCGGTGCGGCACTCGCCGTCGCCGTATATGCAATCAATCGTGCCGGTTTGCGATTGGGTAGCAGTGTGCAGATTCTGTTGTTCGTGGCCATGCTGTTGATCGGCCTTGGCTTGACGGTCGCTGGTTTCGGCCATGGGCAGGTCGAGAATTTCTGGCCGGCCTATGCCGCCGACGGTGCGCCGATCGCGGATACGCTGCGGTTCGTATTACCGGCACTGACGTTTCTGACCGGATTCTCTCTGATCGGCATGCTCGCTGAAGACGCCCATCTGTCACCGCGACGTATCGGCGTTGCCGTCGTCACCACGGTCGTGCTTGCCGGCGCTTTCTATGTCGTGGTGCTGACCGCCTCGGCGTGGATCATTCCCTGGCAGCGCACGGCGACGCTCGAACAAGGCACGATCGACGCCTATCGTATGGCCGGTTTTCCGCTTCTGTCCTGGGGCGCCTATGCCATCGCACTGCTCGGGTTGCTGACAAGCTTTATCGCCCTGTTCGTGGCCAGTTCGCGGGTGATGCTTGCCCTCGCCCGGGCCGGCATCTTTCCGCCTGTCTTTGCCCGGGTCGACGTGAAACGCGGCACGCCCGACGCGGCGCTGCTGTTTACGCTGGTACTCGTGCTGGCGCTCGGCTGGCTGGGCGAAGCGGCCCTGACCTGGTTTCTCGATACCGGCGGCATTTATATCGGGCTCGCCTGGCTGCTCGCCGTGGCGAGCCTCTATCGCATCCGTAGCCAGAGCCCGCATACGAAAGTTCCTTATCGGGTGCGCTGGCTGTTCCTGCCGGCAATCGGTGCCCTGGCCGCTACGGCGATCATCATTGCGACCTTACTGCCGGGCACCGGTATGTCGCTGATATGGCCGCACGAGTATCTCATTCTCCTCGCCTGGCTCGTGCTGGGCGGGCTCATCTATAGGCTCGCGCCGCGTGCTATGCGCCATGAAGAGGCCCTGCATGCGTTGGTCGGCGAGACGCCACCCGCTGAACATTCACGCGAAACCGACAAAGCGCGCGACCGATGATTCAACGCCCGATTCCCATTACCGAAGCGATCGATACCGACCATGTTCGCCATCTGCCGATCGTCGACAATGGCGAGATATTGGTCCCCGCCAGCCTTGCGCCGGAGCGGGTGCTCGTTCGTCCGCGCTATCACCTCGAAGGGCTGCCGGGCGCGCTACCGGAATGCTTCGTTCGGGAAAGCGTGCTTGAGCGACTGCTCAGCGCAGCCGCGAATTTGCCGCACGGCCACCGTCTGGTGCTCTTCGATGCATGGCGTCCGCTTGCGCTGCAGCGCTGGTTGTTCGAGCGCTTTGCTTGTGAACTCGAACAAGGCGGCGAGCTCGAGCACATCGATGAATTCGTCTCGCGGCCGATGCCCGATCTCGAACACAGCCCGCCGTATCATCTGACCGGTGGCGCGGTGGATCTGTCGATTGCCGGTCCAAACGGGCGTCTGCTGGATATGGGCAGCGATTTCGATGCCATGACCGATGCTTCACATACAGCCTGGTTCGAACAGGCCACGGTCGACGACGAGCATGCCGCGCGCTGGCGCGACAACCGCCGGATGCTTTATCACGCAATGCTCGGTGCCGGTTTCGTCAACATCCCCAGCGAATGGTGGCACTACAGCTACGGCGATCAGCTATGGGCTGCCTTTCAGGACCAGCCGCATGCGATCTATGGCGCAACCGAGCCGGCCTTTCGCTGGGGCGAGTTACCCTGATCCGAGGTTATACAGCGCCAAGGCTGGCGGTGATTCAGCGCGCGTATTCGCAGATGACGTCCACGAATTCATGGCCGTAGGCATCGCGTTTCTTCTCGCCGATACCGGGAACATTTTCGAGTTCGGCGGTGGTCGTCGGCCGTCGTGCCAGCATTTCCCGCAGCGTCGCGTCGTGAAAGATCACATAGGGCGGCACGTCCTGCTCCTTGGCCAGACGCAGACGCAGCTCACGCAGGGCTTCCCAGAGCGGTTCGTCCTCCATGTCGATCGGCGGTAGTTCCTTTTTCAGCCGACTGCGCGTACGGCTACGCTTGCCGCTACGATCGACCCGCAGCTCGAGCGTTTCTTCGCCCTTGAGCAGCGGTTTGCAATTGCCCCCCAGACCGAGCCCGCCATAGGCCGGATCGACGCGTACATGACCAAGGGCGATGAGTTGCCGAATGATCGAGCGCCACTGCTTGGTTTCGACCTCCGCACCCACGCCAAAGGTCGACAGCTTGTCGTGGCCGAGTTCGACCGCGCGATCGCTGGCCGCGCCGCGCAGATGATCGATCACATACCCGGTGCCAAAGCGCTGGCCGGTACGATAGATCGCCGATAGCGCCATACGTGCCAGACGGGTGGCATCGTAGGTCTGTGGTGGGTTCAGGCAGGTATCGCAGTTGCCGCAGGGCTGTTCGCGCTGTTCGCCGAAATAGCCAAGCAGGTTTACCCGGCGGCAGCTGGCGAGCTCGCAGTAGGCCAGCATGGCATCGAGCTTGGCCCGCTCGACGCGCTTGCGTTCTTCCGGTGCATTGCCCTGCTCGATCATGCGCGAGCGCTGCACCGTGTCGTTGAGGCCGTAGAGCATCCAGGCCGTGGCCGGTGCGCCGTCGCGTCCGGCACGCCCGGTTTCCTGATAATAGGCTTCCACACTGGCCGGCAGATCAATATGCGCGACAAAGCGCACGTCGGGCTTGTCGATGCCCATGCCAAACGCCACCGTCGCGCACACAATCACGCCCTCTTCGCGCAGAAACCGGGCCTGATGGGTCTGGCGAAGCTGGGCAGGCAGGCCGGCGTGATAGGCCAGCGCGGTTTTGCCCCGGCCATTGAGCCATTCCGCGGTTTCTTCGGTCTTGCGCCGCGACAGGCAATAGACGATGCCGGCCTCGCCGTCGTGCTCGCGTTCGATGAAATCCAGCAATTGCTGTTTGGCGCTACCGCGTTCGGCCACCCGGTACTGGATATTGGGCCGGTCGAAGCTGTGCAGGAAAACCTGGGCATGCTCGAGGCGCAGACGTTCGATGATCTCCGCCCGGGTGGGCAGATCGGCGGTCGCGGTCAGTGCAATCCGCGGTATCGCGGGAAACCGGTCCGCGAGCGCGGCCAGCTGTCGATACTCGGGGCGAAAATCGTGGCCCCATTGGGATACGCAATGGGCCTCGTCGATCGCCAACAGCGAGATTCGACAGTCGGCCACGAGATCGAGCATGCGCGGTTGCATGAGCCGCTCGGGCGCAACATAGACCAGATCGATGCTGTTTGCGCGCATGGCCTGTTCGATGGCCTGCTGCTCGGCAAATTCCAGCGTGGAATTCAGATAGGCCGCGCGTACGCCCAGTTGTTCGAGGGCGGCGACCTGATCGGCCATGAGCGCGATCAGCGGCGATACGACGATCGCCACGCCATCGCGCACCAGCGCCGGAATCTGATAGCACAGCGACTTGCCGCCGCCGGTGGGCATGAGTACGAGCGCATCCTCGCCCTTGCAGACCGCGTCGATGATCTCGGCCTGACGACCGCGAAAGCCGTCGTAACCGAAAACCGACTGCAGTACGCCCTGCGGTGTTGCCTCGCGGGCGCCCACGGTTAACGCATCAGCAGTGCGGCCGCCGACGGCGCGAGCGGAATCACGTAGAACAGCACCGCAAAGAAGTGAAAGACGCTGCCGCCGATCACGAACAGATGCCAGATCGCGTGGTTGTACGGCATCCGGTCCCAGGCATAGAACAGCACGCCGACCGTATAGGAAATACCGCCGGCCAGCAGCAGCCAGACCCCGCCCATGGCCACGTTCTCGATCACCGGGCCGATGACCAGTACCACCGTCCAGCCCATCGCTACATAAAACGCGGTGGACAGATATTTCACGTCGTTCAGACGCGTGAGCTTGATCACCACCCCGCCGATCGCCAGCGACCAGATCAAAAAGAACAGCGTCCACCCCCAGAGCCCGCGCAGGTTCACCAATGTGAACGGCGTATAGGTGCCCGCAATGAGAATATAAATGGCCAGGTGATCGAACACCTTGAGCACATTTTTCGCGCGCGGCGGATGGACGGCGTGATACAGCGTCGACGACAGATGACTAAGAATCAGCGCAACGCCGAAGATGGTCACGCTGACCACGTGCCAGACGTCGCCCTCGAGCGCCGCATACACGACCAGCACCACCAGCCCGGCGATGGATAGCGCCGTGCCGATGCCGGATGTGATGGCGTTGGCTATTTCTTCGCCGAGCGTATAGCCGGCACTATTGACCCGACGAGGAATCGGGGAATCGATGGTCGCGTTCATGGCGCGCATTCTGCCACGCCCGTATGCGATTTGCCGCACCCAAAACACGCTCGCGCCCGGCAGCGGCCTGCTGGAACGCCCGGCGGTAATCGCGGTCGCCCAGGGTAAAACGCTCCAAACGCGAGATAGCCACCCGGCCATACACAAAAAAAGGCGCCCGAAGGCGCCTTTTTCGTGGCCCGCGGCCAGGAGTGTGGGTCGCGGATTACTGATTGGCCGCGCGTGCCATCGGCGGCTGCTCGATATTGTCCGAGACTTCATCCTTGTAATAGTCCTCGGCCGAGAACGTATCCACCTGGATGGCTTCGTAGCGCGCGGCCTCGGCCTTGCGAATCTGGGCCGCCTCGTCCTGTGTGATCACCCCGGCCTCGACAGCCGGATCGATGGCCTCGGCCAGATCCGCGGCCTTGATCTGCTTTTTATGCAGGGCCTTGCGAACCTTCATCGTCGGCTGCTGTGCAGCACTGACCAGACGCCACGCATTGAGCAGACGCCCCATGCCGGGTTCGTCGTCGCGCGGCGTGCCCATACCGCCGGCCACGCGCTGGTACTGCTCGCCCGGCGCCTGGATACTGGCGGCCACGGCCCGGTCCATCGAGTCGCGCGGGCCGGTCGACAGCGGGTTGATCTTGAGCCAGAAGCGACCCGGGTAGCGCAGAATCCAGCCCAGTACCGGCACATCGAAATTGGCGTAGATGCCTTCGAAGGCCAGCTGCACCTGCTGCAGGCTGTAACGCAGCGCCCAGTGCACGATCGGCAGATCTT
This sequence comes from Salinisphaera sp. T5B8, assembly GCF_040361255.1. NCBI lineage: Bacteria > Pseudomonadati > Pseudomonadota > Gammaproteobacteria > Salinisphaerales > Salinisphaeraceae > Salinisphaera > Salinisphaera sp. T5B8. The sequence continues at coordinate 135,628 of NZ_APNG01000009.1, forward strand.
CCTTGCGGCTGCCCTCGGCCTGGAAGCGACGCAGCGTGGTCACGCCAAACAGCATCCACGACAGCGCATCGGAGAAGCGCCCGGAAATCTTGCCGCGCTGCTTGAGTTTGCCGCCGATCAAAAACATCGCCAGATCGGTCAGGAAAGCGAACCGGCTCGACGCCCAGCCCAGCTTGCGGAAGTACTGCGCGGTTTCGTCGTTGACTGGCGTGCGTACGGTCCAGCCACGGGTGATGCCGCGCACGATACCGCGGAAGAAATTCTTAACCGAATGGCCCGTCCAGCCGAGGATCGCCTTGCGGAATGCGGGTACGTCATCGGCCTGTACCGCATTGAGCGTATCCAGGGCGAAGGGATGGCAGCGCACCGCACCCTGCCCGAAGATCATGAGCGTACGGGTGAGAATATTCGCGCCTTCGACGGTGATACTCACCGGGGCACTGGTATAGCCGCCACCGAGAATATTGTTCGGGCCCTGCATGACCCCCGCGCCGGCCATGACGTCCATGCCGTCGGTTACCAGCTGCTGGCCGATCTCGGTGGTCTGTTGCTTGAGAATGGCCGAAATCACCGGCGGGTGGTTCCCGTTGTCGACGCCCGCGCATACATACACACGCGCCGATTCCAGCGTATAGGTGAGTGCGGCGATACGTGCGATCTTGGCTTCCACGCCTTCCATGAGGCCGATCGGAATACCGAACTGCTCGCGCACGATGCTATAGGGGCCGACCGCGGCTGCGCTGCTCTTGGCCAGGGCCACGCCACTGGCCGGCAGCGATACCGCGCGCCCGCCGCCGAGCTGTTCCATGAGCATGCGCCAGCCCTGGCCCGCACCGTCGACACCACCAATGATGTTTTCTACCGGCGCGACCACGTCGGTGCCGTAGATCGGGCCATTGTCGAAGGCACCAATCGGCAGATGGTGATCGCCCAGCTCCAGTCCGTCCATGCCTTTTTCGAGCATGACCACGGTAATCCCCGGAAACTCGCCCTTGCCGAGCAGGTTGTCCGGATCGTGCAACGAACAGGCCAGGCTGACGATATTGGCGATCGGCGCCAGGGTGATATAGCGCTTGGAGAAATTCAGTCGAATCTTGTTCTGACCGTCGTCGTCCTTGAAGACCACGCCCTCGGCCTTGATCGAGGCGGCATCGGAGCCAGCCGTGGGCTCGGTCAGGCCGAAACACGGCACGTACTCGCCGCTGGCCAGCCCGGGCAGGTATTTATCCTTTTGTTCCTGGGTGCCGTACTCGAGCAGCAGCTCGGCCGCGCCCAGGGTGTTGGGAATGACAATCAGCGTACCGACCGGGCCCAGCCCCGAGGTCTTGGTCATGACCGCGCTACGGGCGAGTACGGAGAACCCCGAGCCGCCGTACTCCTTCGGAATGATCATTCCGAAAAAGCCCTTGTCGCGCAGGAACTGCCAGATATCGTCGGGAATACGGCGCGTCTCGCGCAGCTTCCAGCCATCGACGCGGTGCAGCAGTTCTTCGACCGGGCCGTCCAGAAACGCCTGCTCTTCCTCGGACAAGCCGGGGTAGGCTTCCTTCATGATCGCCTGGAAATCCGGATTACCGCTAAAGAACTCCCCGTCGATCCAGACCGATCCGGCTTCGAGCGCGTGCCGCTCGGTATCCGAAATTTTCGGTAGCAGTTTGGCGTCGTTGATCTTTTTAAGAAGTGTGGCAAACATGGCATCTCCGTGGCTCGATGCATTGAATGGCAACACGCTGGGCGCTCGTCGACGAGCACTCGCCGCGCGGTATTGAAACGACTATACCCCCGGTCGCTGCGGCGCACAAAGATAATTTCTATTACCTTGCGGTTTTCAGGAAATACCCGAAATCCCGAATTACTGACCAACAATTTCAATTGTCCGCAATTATTTCAGGCACTTGTCCAAACTTGGGCGCATTCGAAGAGCTTGCTACAGTCGCTGTTCACCTGACGTGTAACACCCATTACCGTGATCGATCGATATCCGCGAACCACCCACGAGCGAGAACGCACCCTGGCCCGCCTGGATCCGGCGACCCGCACACGTATCGAGGCGGCCGCGCTCGACCTGTTCTCAGAGCGCGAGTTTCATCGGGTCAAGCTCATCAACATCGCCCGCGAAGCCCGTATCAGCCTGCAGACGCTGTACAAGTATTACGGCAGCAAGGAGGCGGTACTCTTTGCCAGCCTGGACACGTGGCTGGGCGACCTGGCCACCCGCATGATCGATCATCTGCAGGGCATCGAGAACTTCGAGGACCGGCTACGCAAGGTCTTCTGGGTGCTGTTCGACTATTTCGAACGTAATCCCAAAGTCGCCCAGATCATTCTCAGTTCGGTGTACCTGAGCACATGGCGCGACGACGACACGTTCCGCCAGCCCGCGCTGATGTCGGTTTTCCTGGGGGTGATCAACGACGGTCGCGAACGCGGCGTGCTCACCAATGAAGTCGACGAGATCGAGATTTCGGATTTCATCTGGGGGGTGGCCAATCGCATGGTCGCGATGTGGCTTTTGCGTGGTCGCAAGAAGCCGCTCGCCGAAAAGGCACCGGCCATGTTCAACATGGTCTGGCGCGCGATCGCCAGCGAAGCCGTGCTGGCCGAGCAGCTCAGCGAACGCTACGCGCAGAGCGCGCAACCCAGCGAAAAAGCCAGCGTCGCTGGCTGACCCGCTTCGCCCGGCCGACCGCTGGTCGGGCGCCACGCGCCTTACATGGTATAGCTGGTCCGCCGGTTTTCGAGCATGCCGGCCAGCAGCGTTTCCAGGCGTTGTTGCGTCGCGCCGTTATCCTGGGCCGCGAACTGCACACCAATGCCCGCCGGGCGTCCGGTACCGCTGTTTCGCGGCGTCACCCACACCACCTTGCCGGCGACCGGCAGGCGCTCGTTCTGCTCGACCAGATGCATGAGCAAGAACACATCGGCGCCCATATCGTAATAGGCGTTGGTCAGATACTGCTGTTTGACGAACAGCCCGCCATTGGTGATGAACGGCATATACGCCGCGCACAGCTCGGCGCGATCAGTGATATCCAACCGCACGATTCCGGACTGGGTGGCGAGATTCTGCTCGGGCATTGAATTAACTCGACTTGCGCTTGAGACAGCGTTTGAGATCCAGCAACAATGACTCTAACACCAGTTGCCAGTCGGCGTTGCTGCGTGCCAGCCGGGCTGATTCGACCACGCCCGCGCACCACGGCTCGAAGGCGTAGGGGTCCATGCGTGTAGCCACCCGTGCCAGATGCGCTGGCAATACGCTGCCCGCCTCGCCCTGTGGCTCGTCCGCAGCTGCCAATGACTGTGCCAGCAAGGCGCTCGCGCGGCGATATAGCCAGTCGGTCAGCAAGTCTGCCGGCTCGCGGGCGAGTCGTTCGGCCGCGCTTGCCGCATCTTCGCGATTGCGAATGACATCCGAGAGCGTGCGATCCCAGCCGTCCACGAGCGCCGAATAATCCTGGCTGTCGCGGGCGAGCGCGGCGAATGGCGTACGCAAACTGTCGGCATCGAGCCCTGCGGGGTCCATGCCGTTGGCGGTCAGCCATTCGGTCGCTTGTGTCGGCGTGGGCGGCGTCAGTCGCCAGAGCTGGCAACGACTGCGTACCGTGGGCATCAAAGCCGATACCCGATCGGTCACGAGCACGATATGACAGGCCGGCGGCGGCTCCTCAAGGGTTTTGAGCAGGCTGTTCGCGGCGCTGGGCGAAAGATCCTCGGCCGGGTCGATCCAGCCAATTCGGCCGCTGTCGTACTGCGGCGTCAGATGCAGCCGCTGCGAGAACGCGCGTACCTGATCGACCTTGATCAGCTTGCCCGGCTCTTCGGGCACCAGCCGGGAGATATCGGGATGCGTGCCCGCGATCCGTTGCCGGCAGGCCGCACAGCGGCCACAGGCATCGCCCTGCGCGTCGCGCTCACGACAAAGCAAGGCGGCCACGATTCGGTCGGCGAACACACGCTTGCCAATACCCGGCGGTCCGCATACCAGCAGGCCGTGCGCGACCCGATCGGCAGCGATCGCATGGGCCATATGCGCCCACGCCGGCGTATGCCAGGGCGGCATATCCAGTGCCGTGGTATCGACTGTGCTCATCACAGGTCGGCCAACGCCTGTTCGATGCGGGCCTGAACCACATCGCGACTGGCATCGGCATCGATCACGCGATAACGCTGGGGGTGGGCGCGCGCCCGCGCGAGATAGGCACTGCGAACGCGCTCGTGAAATACCAGCGTTTCGCGATCGAAACGGTTGCCCTGCCCGCGTTTGCCGGCACGCGCGAGGCCCTGGGCGACCGGCAAGTCGAACAGCAGCACGCGATCCGGGCGGCGTTCGCCCTGGACCAGGGCTTCCAGCGTGGCCACGGCATGATCGCCCAGGCCCCGGGCCGCGCCCTGATAGGCATAACTGGCATCGGTGAAACGATCGCTGAGTACCCAGGCACCGCGGGCAAGCGCCGGTTCGATGACTTCGGCCAGGTGGGCGGCACGGGCAGCGAACACCAGCAGCAATTCGCTCATTGGCGGCATGGGCGTGTCGTATTCGCCCATCAACACGCCACGTATCGCCTCGCCCAGCGCGGTGCCGCCGGGCTCGCGCGTACAGACCACCTCGTGGCCGGTCGTGCGCAGTCGGTCGGCAACAACGCCGATCTGAGTGCTCTTGCCGGCGCCCTCACCGCCTTCGAAGGTGATGAACCGCCCGCTTGTCGTTGTGGCCTTGTCGCTCATGAGCCGCGCTGGTACTCGTCGACCGCGCGGTTATGCTCGGCCAGCGTATCCGAAAACACATGGCTGCCATCGCCACGCGAGACGAAATACAGCGCGCTGCCCGCAGCGGGATGCAATGCCGCCTTGATGGCGGCCCGCGAGGGCATGGCAATCGGCGTAGGCGGCAATCCCGCGCGGGTGTAGGTGTTGTACGGCGTATCGCGGCGCAGATCGGCACGGCGGATATTGCCGTCGTAATCCTCGATGCCGTAGATGACGGTCGGGTCGGTCTGCAGGCGCATGCCTTTTTTCAGGCGTCGGGTGAACACGCCGGCAATGCGTGTCCGTTCTTCGGGCACCGCGGTTTCCTTTTCCACGATCGAGGCCAGGATCAAGGCCTCATACGGGGTGTCGACCGCGATATCGTCAGCACGTTTTTCCCACTGCGCATCGAGATAGCGCTGCATCGCATCGTAGGCACGTTTGAGAAAGGCGATATCGGTCATGCCGCGCGGAAACAGATAGGTATCCGGCATGAACCGGCCTTCGGGATTCTCGTCCGGATGGCCGATCGCGGCCATCAGCTCGGCATCGCTCAGGCCGGTGAGCTTGTGATCGAGCGCATCGTTGGCTTCCATGCGTTCGCGGAACTCGGAAAAGCGCCAGCCTTCGACCAGCGTGAGCCGGTACTGGCGTGTCTTGCCGGAGACCAACAGTTCGAGCAGATGCGCCGGCGTCTGTCGGGCCGGCACCACGTATTCGCCGGCCTTGATATCGCCCGCTACACCCTCGTAGCGCGCATACAGCGACAGGTATTTCGCATCGCGCGGGCGTTTGATGATGTCCTGGGCGACTAGCCGCCGGGCAATCGCATTGAAACTCATGCCACTATCCACGGTAAGCAGTTTGCCCGCGCTGTTCTGCAGCGGCGAGTTGAAAAACCGCGTCGCATCGATGGCCAGCGCCGCACAGGCCAGCACCCCGAGGCCAATCAGAATCCAGAGAACGCGTTTAATCACCGCTACCTGCCTTTTATCTGTACTTGCGATCGTCGCTACCCGTATTGCCCGCCGAGGGCTGACGCAACAATTGCTGTGCGTATTGCGCCTGGGCATGGCTGTCCGGCAACGCCCGGCCCTCGAAATGGGACACGGCCACTGCACCGCCGACGCTGTTGCAGGCGATCGCCGCGCGACAATCAATCAACGCCGACAGGCGTATATCGTTTTCGCGCACCGGGCGGCCTGCCTGGGCCAGCGCGCGCCACAAACGCTGGCGCGTGGCCCCGATGATACCTGCCCGCGTCAGCCGTGGGGTCAACCAGCACCCATTGGCATCCACGAAGAACAGATTGCGCATGGTCGTGGCGATTATGAAGCCCTGACTGTCAGCCATCCAGGTATCGGCCACGCCGCGCGCATCACATTCGCCGCGCGCGAGTACCTGTTCGAGCCGGTTCAGATGCTTGATACCGGCCAGGCGTGGCTGTACCGCCAATTCGATCGACGAGCGCGCCAGCGCCAAAGGCTCGGCATTCGCATGCGCAGGCAGCGCATGGGCGACGACAATACGCCGTGGTGCTGCGGGCACGGGCGGCATATAGCCGCGCCCGCCACTACCGCGGGTGACCATGACCTTGCATACGCCGTCGCTACGCGTTGCGAACAGCGCCCGGATATCGGCCCGTATCTCGGCTTCGCCCGGCGTGGCGATATCCAACGCGGCGCAGTCGTGTTGAAGACGTCGCCAATGTTCGTCCCAGCCGATCGGTTGGCCGGATTCGATACGCAGGGTCCGGAAAACGCCGTCGCCATAGGCCAGCCCACGATCGTCTGCGGGTAGCTCGGCCGCGTGGCGCCCGTCGATCCGTATGTGTTCAGCCATGCGCTCGACCGGTCGAATCGACGAAGCTGCGCAATACGCCGCGTGCCTTGATTCGTGTTTCTTCGAGTTCCTTGTCGGCAATCGAATCGGCCACGATACCGGCGCCGGCACGCAGGGTCAGATCGCGCCCGGACTGGGTAAGCGAGCGAATCACGATATTGCTGTCCAGCCGGCCACAACGGCTGAGATAGCCGATGCTGCCGGTATAGGCGCCACGGGCTTCGTTTTCCAGCTCGGCGATGATCTGCATGCAGCGCACCTTCGGGCATCCCGTGATCGTGCCGCCGGGAAATACCGCGGCCAGGGTGGCGCCCGGGCCGATGCCCGGCGCCAGCTCGCCGCGAATATTGGACACGATGTGATGCACATGCGCATAGGATTCGATACACATGAGCTCGTCCACCGCGATCGTACCGGGGCGGCATACACGCCCGAGATCGTTGCGCTCCAGGTCGATGAGCATCACGTGTTCCGCGCGCTCCTTGGGGTGGCTGATCAGCTCGCGGGTCATGCCGGCATCGGTGCCCGCGCTGCGCATACGCGTACCGGCGATCGGGCGCGTCTGGGCAATCCCGGCCTCGATCGAAACCAGGCGTTCCGGCGAGGAACAGATCAACGCTGTATCGCCGTATTGCACCAGCCCCGAAAACGGGGCCGGATTGGCCGCGCGCAGCGCACCATAAATGCGTGCGGGCGCAGTGTCCTGCGCGAGGCAGCCGTGCCAGGCACGCGACAGATTGGCCTGGAACACATCGCCGGCGTGAATGAACTCGCGCGCATGCCGAACCTGATCCAGATAGGCCTGCGGCGTCTGCTCCTGCCAGTCGGCGACCAGCGCTGCCCCGCCCAACCGTTCGCCGCGACTTCGTTCCAGATCGGCACGCATGATCTCGAGCGCGTCGGCGTGACGGTGTTCTGCAACCAGAAACAGCGTGCGCGTCGCCCTGTCATGAATGAAAGCTGCCGGGCAACGCACGGCCATCGCATCCGGCAGACCACCCGCGTGCATCTGCGGCAGTGCCAGGCTGGGCTCGATACGCGCCGCCATCTCGTAGCCCAGATAGATGAACCAGCCGCCCACGAAGGGCAGCCCGGGCACGCTGGCGCGCTGCGCGGCGGCTGCCATGCGGTCGAGTTCGGCAAAGAAATCGGGGGTGAGATCGGAAGCAGTCACGATCCGCGTCTCGCCTGGAAAAGCGAGCAACAGATCGAAACGGCTCTGGGCTGTTGCGCCCGCACTGCTTTCCAGCAGAAACGGATAGCGCGCCGGTTCGAGTGCTGCCAGACAGGCCAGATCCGGCGGTTGTTCGACCGGAATTTCGACGATATGCAGATCGTCGTCTACGTACTCGCGCATGACTCGACCGCAGCCGCGCACAGCCGATGCCAGCGCGCGCGTGTATGAATGGATCAGCGCTTCGCTAGTCGACGCGCTTGAAGATCAGCGAACCGTTGGTGCCACCAAAGCCGAAGGAATTCGATAGCGCCGCGTCGATACGCATCGAACGCGCCTCGTGCGGAACATAATCGAGATTGCAGCCTTCGGCCGGGTTATCCAGATTGATGGTCGGCGGCGCGACCTGGTCGCGTATGGCCAGCAACGTGAAAATCGCCTCCGCGGAGCCGGCCGCGCCGAGCATATGCCCGGTCATCGACTTGGTCGAACTCACGGCGACCCGCTTCGCGGCATCGCCCAGCACGGCTTCGATCGACTGGCTTTCGGCCACGTCGCCCACACTGGTGGAGGTGCCGTGGGCGTTGATGTATTGCAGTTCGTCCGGATTCATCTCGGCATCGTGCAACGCATTGGCCATGCACTGGCGTGCCCCGCGGCCGCTGGGCTGGGTGATGTGATAGGCATCGCCACTCATGCCGAAACCGGCAACCTCCCCATAAATCGTGGCGCCGCGCTTTTTCGCCTGCTCGTACTCTTCGAGCATGACGACACCCGCGCCATCAGACAGCACGAAGCCATCACGATCGGCATCCCACGGGCGGCTTGCCGCCTGCGGGTCATCGTTGCGGCTGGACAATGCCCGTGCCGCACAGAACCCCGCCAGTCCGATCGGATTGACCGCCATTTCGCAACCGCCGGCCAGCATGGCATCGGCATCGCCCGCCGCGATCAGGCGGGCCGCCAGGCCGATGTTATGCACCCCGGTCGTACAGGCCGATACGGCAGCGATATTGGGTCCATGCAGATTCAGCTGAATGGAGACCTGGCCGGCCGCCATATTGGCAATACTGCTGGGAATGAAGAACGGCGACACCTTCTTCGCGCTGTAGCCGGATTCATGGAACCCGACACAGGTCTTGAGAATCGTGCCGATACCGCCGATACCCGAACCCACGGCCACGCCGACACGGTCGTTGTACTCGTCGTCGAGTTCGAGACCACTGTCGTTGAAGGCCTGCACCGAAGCCGCGACGCCATAGTGCACGAACGGATCGTAGCGCTTGGCTTCCTTCTTCGACATGTACTCGCTCACGTCGAAGTCGCGGATGGGGCCGCCGAAACGCGTCGGGTAGTCCGACACATCGAAACTGTCGATGGTCGAGATACCGCTGCGACCGGCAACGATCGCGGCCCAACTCGATGCGACATCCAGACCGACCGGGGAAATCAATCCCAGGCCAGTGACTACTACGCGACGCTGTCTCAACACAGCCCCCTAGTTGCTCATGACGCCGCTCAAGGCGGCGGATTCAGTCGTTTCGACGGGCGTTATGGCGCGCGCACCGTCGATCACGTGGAATGCGATCAGCCCTCGGCGTGGGACTTGATGTAGTCCACGGCATCCTTGACGTTGACGATCTTCTCGGCTTCCTCGTCCGGGATGTCGATCTCGAATTCTTCTTCGAGGGCCATGACCAGCTCGACCGTATCCAGCGAGTCCGCGCCCAGATCGTCGACGAACGACGCTTCCGAGGTGACCTGGTCTTCGCTCACCGAAAGCTGTTCGGCAATGATCTTCTGTACTCGTTCTTCCACGCTACTCATCGGACTCTCTCCTGATTGACTATGGTTTACGCGTCTAGCGCACGCATTCGCCCTCGCGAACCGCGCGCCATTCTAGGGAAAAAGGGTGGGCCTCGCCAGATTTTCGCAAGACCCGACGGAGGTTACTCACGCTCCCATGTATAAACCGCCGTTGACGCTGAGCGTCTCGCCGGTGATGTACGCCGCAGCATCTGACACGAGGAACGCGACACTCGCTGCGATGTCGTCGACATTACCCAGCCGCTGCAGCGGAATCTGCGCGAGCATCGTTTCACGTGTTTTGTCGTCCAGGTCGCGGGTCATGTCAGTTTCGATGAAGCCAGGTGCGATGGCATTGACCGTAATCTGACGCGAACCGACCTCGCGTGCAAGCGAGCGGGTGAAACCGAGCAGTCCTGCCTTGGCGGCGCTGTAGTTCGTCTGACCGGCATTGCCCATCAGCCCGACCACGGACGCCACGTTGACGATACGCCCGCCGCGCGCCTTCATCATGCCGCGCAGCGCGGCCTTGGTGACCCGGAAAACACCGGTCAGATCGGCATCGATCACACCTTGCCAATCCGATTCCTTCATGCGCATCAGTAACGTATCGCGCGTGATCGCGGCGTTGTTGACCACGATCGTCGGCGCACCAAAGGTCTGGGTGACCTCCTTGAGTACGGCCGCCACGTCGTCTTCGTCGGTCACGTCCAGGCGCCGCCCGGCACCGGCGGTAGCTGCGTCAGCAAGGCGGGCGTCGATACGCTGCGCGCCCTCGTCGGTGGTCGCGGTGCCGATGACGATCGCGCCGTCGGCAGCCAGTCGATCGGCAATCGCCGCACCGATACCACGCGAAGCCCCCGTGACCAGCGCGATGCGGCCGTCAAGATTGGCATTGCTCATGACTCTCCCCTGTTACGCGCGAGGCGCGCTATTCTTGTTCAGTCGCATCCAGCGCCTGGCGCAGGTTGTCGACATCCGACAACGCCAGCGCTGTCGCGCTCTTGTCGATACGTTTGTTGAGCCCGGTGAGCACCTTGCCCGGACCGCACTCCAGTAGCGTGCCGCAGTTCGCGGCGCGCATGGCACGAATCGTATCCGCCCAGAGCACCGATTGCGCGAGCTGGCGCACCAGCGCCTTGCGAATGCCGTCGATATCTTCGCGCGGCTGGGCATCGACATTATGCAGCACGGTCAGCCGCGGCTGGCGCAGGGGGATTTCCAGCAGATGCGATTGTAGCCGTTCAGCGGCCGGCTGCATCAGCGCACAATGCGACGGCACACTTACCGCCAGGGGCTTGACCAACTTCGCGCCTTTTTCCTTGGCCAGCCGGCTGGCGGTGGCCACCGCCTCGGCATGACCGGCGATGACGACCTGCAAGGGTGCATTGAAGTTTGCCGCCGATACCACCAGCCCCTGGTCGGCATGGCTATGCTCGGCTGCGGCACAGACTTCGCGCACCGCGTCGTCCTCGAGGCCGATCACGGCTGCCATCGCGCCTTCACCGGGGGCGACCGCATTCTGCATGGCCTTGCCGCGCATTTGCGTCAGACGCAGCGCGTCGCCGAAATCCAGTGCTTCGGCAGCGACCAGTGCGGTGTATTCGCCCAGGCTGTGACCGGCCAGAAACTCCGGCATGCGGCCGTTACGGCTTTGCCAGACACGCCATACCGCGATGCCGGCGGTGACCAGCGCAGGCTGCGTGAATTCGGTCTGGTCGAGCTTGTCGGCCGGGCCTTCATTGATAAGGGCGGCCATATCGTAGCCCAGCGCATCGCTGGCTTCGGCATACGTGTCGGCGACTACCGGATAGCGTTCGGCCAGCGCGGCGAGCATCCCCACGGACTGCGCACCCTGACCGGGAAAAATCATCCCCAAACGCGACATAGAAACGGTCGTGATCAAACGATGACCGGCATCATACCCACCCGAATTCTGCTTGGCCACGTGAAAAGCCCGTTTGCTAGAATCCATTGTTTGGATCCAGATCATCACGCGGAGGCTGTCTTGGTCCACGCAGAACTCACCGTGGCCGCGGTTGTATGTGTCGACGACTGCTACCTGGTCGTCGAGGAATTCGCCCACGGCAAACGCGTGATCAACCAGCCGGCCGGCCATGTAGAGCCCGGCGAAACGCTGCTCGACGCGGTCGTTCGCGAAACCTTCGAGGAAACCGCCTGGCGTTTCACGCCCACCGGGCTGGTCGGCATGTACCACTGGCCGCACGAGGACGGGCGCACCACCCTGCGCTTCGCGTTCTGCGGCACCGTTGATGCGCATGCGCCCGAACAGCCGCTCGACGACGGCATCATCGCCGCCCACTGGCTCAGCGCCGAGCAGCTGCGCGCGCGCGACGATCTGCGCAGCCCACTGGTATTGCAGTCGATCGCCGACTTCAACGACTTCGACGCCCTGGCGCTCGAACGCGTACGCCATATCCGGGCCCGCTGATATGTCTGTGCCCTTCTGGCAACGTGCTCCTGGCGACACCCGCGTGATCGTCGGCCTGTCCGGCGGCGTGGATTCATCGGTGACCGCGCTACAGCTGGTCGAGGCCGGCTATCAGGTCGAAGGCCTGTTCATGTTCAACTGGAGCGAGGACGAGGCCGGCCGCTGCCAGGCCGCCGACGATTTCGACGACGCCGCCGCGGTCTGCGAAGCCCTCGATATCCCGCTGCATCGCGCCGATTTCTCGCGCGAATACAAGGCACGGGTGTTTCGCTATTTTCTCGACAGTTATGCCGCCGGGCGCACACCGAATCCGGATGTGCTGTGCAATCGCGAGATCAAGTTCGACACCTTTTTGCATCACGCCGAACGTCTCGGCGCGGATGCGATCGCGACCGGTCATTACGCGCGCCTGGCCCACGATGCGCACGGCACGCGCCTATTGCGCGGGCGCGACCCGGGCAAGGATCAGTCGTATTTTCTGGCCGCCGTACCCATGGCCGCACTCGAGCGCACGCTGTTTCCGCTCGGCGAGACCTACAAGACCGATGTACGCGCGATCGCGCGCAAGGCCGGGCTGCCGGTTCACGACAAACCCGACAGCACGGGCGTGTGCTTTATCGGCGAACGCGACTTCGAAGGTTTTCTGCGCCAGTATCTGTCCGGGCGCGCCGGACCGGTGCGCGTGAGTGGCGGGGCCCTGGACGGGCGCACGATCGGCGAACATGCCGGGCTGATCTACTACACCATCGGCCAGCGCCGGGGGCTCGGGCTGGGCGGCGTGGCCGGTGCCTCGCAGGCACCCTGGTATGTCGCCGCCAAGGATCTGGATACCGATACCCTCTGGGTTACCCAGGATCACGATCATCCCGAGCTCGCCCGAACCTCGCTGACCACAGCCGAACCGCACTGGCTGATCGCGCCGCCGCAGCTACCGCTGCGCTGCAGCGCACAGGTACGTTATCGCCAGCGCGCGATCGATTGTCGTATCGAAGCCGGCACCGACGGCGGCTTGACGGTACACTTCGACCAACCGCCGCGGGCAATCGCGCCCGGCCAGTACGCGGTCTTCTATGAAGGCGACCAGTGCCTCGGCAGCGCCGAGATCCTGGCAGCCGGCCATTCCGAACTCGAGATTTCTGCCAGCGCATGAGCGATCAAACCACGCACACCCTGCGCGACCAGGCGCTGTCCCTGGCCGGCGTCGCCCAGTTCGCGCTCTATGCGCATGAACTTGCCGCGGACGGGCGCGATACGCCGCAGCGTCTGGAAATCGCCAAGCACGCGATCTTCTGTACCGACCCGGAGAGTGTGATCGAGGTCTATGGCGACCTGCCCAGCGTGGGCGACGGGATCGCCTACCTCAAGCGTCAGCTCGCCGGCGAAAAACCGGACCAGAAATCCGCCCTGATCGCGCGCTACATCGGCCAGCTGCTGCGCCTGTCCGGCGCGCTGCGCAAGGACGACGCCGCGCTCAAGCGCCTGCGCGGTGCGATCGATCGCGCGCGTCTGGCCGAACCGGCCGATGTACCCACCATCCTCGACGATGCCTATCGTGACAGCATCAGCCCGGCCAAGCCGCGCATCATGCTGCATGGCCATCCGAGTTATCTTCAGAACGAGGCCATTCAGGCGCGCGCGCGCACTCAGCTCATGGCGGCCGTGCGCTGCGCGATCATGTGGCGGCAATGTGGCGGTGGTTTCATATCCCTGTTTCTACGCCGCAAGGCATTGCTGAAATCGCTCGAAAACATCGGCCCGCGGGCGCCCGTGCGCTAACGCAACGCCTGTCGTCGACGGGTTGAATCCACAGCCGGCACAGCGCCGCAAGTGATCAAACCTGCAGCCCTGGCCGCGAAAAAGCTATACTACGCGGCGCTTTTCAAGTGTCCGGGTTATTACCGGATCGAAGAACCACCGAGTGTCTTTGGAGAACAAAACCTATGACGGACAGTTTCAATACACGCGCGCAGTTCACTGCCGGTGATCGCAGCTTCGACTACTTCAGTCTGCCCAAACTCCAGGAGCAGTTCCCGGGTATCGCCAAGCTGCCTTACGCGCAGAAGATCCTGCTCGAGAACCTGCTCCGCCATGAGGACGGTTCCAACGTCGATGCCGACGATATCAAGGCGCTGGCCAACTGGGATGCCAAGGCCGAGCCGGATACCGAAATCGCCTTCACTCCGGCGCGCGTCGTCCTGCAGGACTTCACCGGCGTACCCGCGGTGGTCGACCTGGCCGCGATGCGCGATGCCATGGCCAACCTCGGCGGCAGCCCGGACAAGATCAACCCGCTGTCGCCGGCCGAACTGGTCATCGACCACTCGGTCATGGTCGACGAATACGGCACCGACAAGGCCTTCGATCTGAACGCCAAGCTCGAATTCAACCGCAACAAGGAGCGTTATGCGTTCCTGCGCTGGGGTCAGGGCGCGTTCGACAACTTCAAGGTCGTGCCGCCGGATACCGGCATCGTCCATCAGGTCAACCTGGAATATCTGGCGCGCGTGGTCTTCGGCAATGAAGACACCAACCTGGCCTACCCGGACACGCTGGTCGGCACCGATTCCCACACCACCATGATCAACGGCGTGGGCGTGCTCGGCTGGGGCGTGGGCGGTATCGAAGCCGAAGCGGCGATGCTCGGCCAGCCGATCACCATGCTCATCCCGCAGGTCGTGGGCTTCAAGCTCACCGGCAAGCTGGCCGAAGGCTGCACCGCCACCGATCTGGTGCTCACGGTTACGGAAATGCTGCGCGCCAAGGGCGTGGTCGGCAAGTTCGTGGAATTCTTCGGCGACGGCCTGGCCGATCTGCCGCTGGCCGATCGCGCGACCATCGCCAACATGGCGCCCGAATACGGCGCGACCTGCGGTATTTTCCCGGTCGACGGCGAAACCATCCGCTACATGGAACTCACCGGCCGTCCCGCCGAACAGCTGGAGCTGGTCGAAGCCTATGCCAAGGCCCAGGGCCTGTGGCGCGAGGAAGGCGAGCCCGACGCCGACTACACCGACGTGCTCGAACTGGACATGTCCACCGTGCAGCCGTCGCTGGCCGGCCCGAAACGCCCGCAGGACCGCGTGCTGCTGGCCGACATGCAAAAGACCTATCGTCGCGAAGTCGAGCCCTTCATCAAGGCGCGTGCGGAAAAATCCGACCCCGAAGACAAGAGCATGGCCGAGGCCAAGCAACAGAGCGAAGCGGGTCTGGCCTCCGATAGCGTCGAAGGCGCGATCCATGCCCCGGTCAATTACAAGGAGCAGGATTTCGACCTGCACGACGGCTCGGTGGTGATCGCTGCCATTACGTCCTGCACCAACACGTCGAACCCGGCCGTGATGATCGGCGCCGGCTTGCTGGCCCGTAACGCCATCCAGAAGGGCCTGCAGGTCAAACCCTGGGTCAAGACCTCGCTGGCCCCCGGCTCCAAGGTGGTCACCGAATATCTGGAAAAAGCCGGTCTGGACGACGATCTCGACAAGCTCGGCTTTCAGCTGGTCGGCTACGGCTGCACCACCTGTATCGGCAACTCCGGGCCGCTGCCCGAGCCGATCGGCAACGCGGTACGCGAGCACAACCTCAACGTGGCCTCGGTGCTGTCGGGCAACCGTAACTTCGAAGGCCGTGTCCACGGCGACGTGCGCATGAACTTCCTGGCCAGCCCGCCGCTGGTCGTGGCCTACGCGCTGTCCGGCACCATCGATCTGGACATGAACAACGACCCGCTCGGCCAGGACGCCGACGGCAACGATGTCTACCTGCGTGATATCTGGCCGTCGCAGAAGGAAATCTACGACACCATCGGCAGCTCGTTGAACTCCGAGATGTTCAAGGACAGCTACGGCGACGTGTTCGCCGGCGATTCCCGCTGGAAAGGCCTGGACGTGCCCGAAGGCGAGATCTTCGATTGGGACGAAACCAGCACCTACGTGCAGAACCCGCCCTACTTCGAAGGCATGTCGGTCGATGTCGACGAAATCCCGACCATCCAGGGCGCGCGTTGTCTGGCCCTGCTGGGTGATTCGATCACCACCGACCATATCTCGCCGGCCGGTGCGATCACCCAGGATTCGCCCGCGGGTCAGTACCTGCAGGAAAAAGGCGTCTCGCCGTCGGACTTCAACAGCTACGGCTCGCGTCGCGGCAACCACGAAGTCATGATGCGCGGCACCTTCGCCAATGTGCGCCTGCGTAACCTGCTGGCGCCGGGCACCGAGGGCGGCTGGACCCGTCATCAGCCCTCCGGCGACGAGATGTTCATCTACGACGCGGCCATGAAGTACGCCGAAGACAACACCCCGCTGGTGGTGCTGGCCGGCAAGGAATACGGCACCGGCTCCTCGCGTGACTGGGCTGCCAAGGGCACCCTGCTGCTCGGCGTGAAGACCGTCATCGCCCAGTCCTTCGAACGTATCCATCGTTCGAACCTGGTCGGCATGGGCGTACTGCCGCTGCAGTTCAAGGAAGGCGAGAATGCCGATTCGCTGGGCCTGGATGGCACCGAGACCTTCGATATCGAAGGCCTTGAGTCCGGCGCCTCCGAAGTCACCGTCAAGGCGACCAAGGAAAACGGTGAAACCACCGAGTTCACCGCCAAGGTGCGTATCGATACGCCCAAGGAATGGGACTATTACCAGAACGGCGGCATCCTGCACTACGTGCTGCGTCAGCTCGCCCAGGCCGCATAACCCTGCGCGGGCCAGCGGCCCGCCATAGGTCATGCAAAAAAAGCCCCGCTTCGGCGGGGCTTTTTTTATGTTCATTCGATGGCCAGTCGCGCGGCTGCGCGGTATGCGTGCGTACAGCCGCGTAGAAAACAGCTGACCGGGTCAGCTGTTTTCGGGGCCGGAGTAATAATGGAACGGGCCAGACCTGTGGGCCCCGCCGCACGCGCTTCTGCGCGGCCTGATCGTCGCAGCCTTTTTAATCCGTATTACGGCGCATGCGCGCGTTGCGCGCCGCGGCTATTTCGCCGTCTTGCCGGGGGCGCTGAAAAGCGGCGACGGCGCCAATGGGCGCATTTCCGAACGCGGCGATGTTTGCCGCGCGACTTCGCGCTCGACCTCGCGCACATAGCGCCAGACTTCACGGGCGGCTTTTTCTGCACGAATATCGAAGGCCATGCCCAGGTAGCACAGGTCGGTTTCGGCGTTGCGATAGCGGTGGCTGACCTGGCCATTCACTGCGAAGGTTTCGCCGTTGGGAAAAAATGCCTCGATCCGATAGTCGTCGATGCCGACTTCGATACCTTCGGCCTCGTCTTCGGGCAAACTCAGCAGACAGCCACCGGCCGACAGGTCACGCAGCGTGGCATGCCATTCGCGGCCCTTGGGCGAGGACAGCAGCACCATCACCGCCATGCTATCGCTCAACGCTGCCCGGAACTGACCCCGCCGTTTGAGCAGGGCGACGCTATCCGGCAACGACGCACAGACACTCAAGCGCGCACCGCTTTGCGATACACCAATGCACTGCAAGGTTTCGCTTTGTAGCGCCGCCGAATGGCGGCGTGCATGCACGGTGAAACGCTGTTTCGTCCTGAGCAGCTGTTCCAGGTCCGCAGTGCCCGTCATATCCAGCACGCAACGCCCGAGTGTACGGTCCACCGAGACAACACTCACCGGATACTGAATCATCGCCCCGTCGAATCGAACCGTGACATCGTGGGTATCCCAGGTCAGCTCCACGAACGTATCCGCGACCCCCTCGGGGGTATCGATCTCGGCATAACGGGGGCTATCGGTCATGGATTCGATTGTCCTGAAAATGGCTGGCCACGCCGTGGCCTATCTATCGGCCGAAGCGGAGCACGCTTGAGATAGCGCCCGGCCCGTCGAACGGGCGCGTCGATGGCGCATATTGGCATGGTAGCGCGTCGTTCGCTGCCCGCGGGCGGGTGCCGACGAAATAAAATACGCAACCGAACCGCGACCCTGCAACGGAGTTTCGGTATAAGCGACTATCTTTTCAAAAAGACGTACTTATCCTATTTCAAAGTCAACCCGACTTAAAGGATTTTTCCGTTTTTCAAAACGATAGACCCACCATTTGCCAAGAATATTTTTGCCAACCCATATCATTTCGCTGCTGAAGGGTTACACTGGCGCTGCAGCGTGGCTGCATTAAATTAGTTTAGATCAAGTAAGAGAAAATTATGGCCAAAGGCACCGTTAAGTGGTTCAGTTCCGAAAAGGGTTACGGCTTCATCGCCCCTGAAGATGGCAGCAAGGACCTTTTCGTGCACCACTCCGAGATCAAGAACGGCGGCGGCTTTGCCACCCTCGAAGACGGCCAGGCCGTCGAATTCGAAGTGGGTGAAGGCAAGAAAGGACCGTGCGCCAACAAGGTGGTCGCGGTCTAAAAATACGGCACCCTGTACGGATCAGCTAGCCTCGACCCAAGCCGCTGGACAGCGGACGAGGTCAAAGGCGAACTGAACTGATACAGCGCCGGATCGGTCCTTTTGGACCGAAACCGTCATATCGGATAGCCACTACGTCGATACCGAATCATCGGTTTTTGCGTGGAGGCTGTCCGATTTGTCGTTTAGGGCTTGGCACTTACAGCGATATTCCTCTGCCCGTGTGCATTGCCCTGCCAACAGCCCGTCGCCTATGTCAATGAATATATGGGTCGATGCAGACGCCTGTCCGGTCGTGATCAAGGACATGCTGTTTCGCGCCAGCCGGCGTACAGGTGTCATGGTGACGCTGGTGGCCAACCAACCCATCCGCGTGCCGCGATCCCCGACGATTACGACCTTGCAAGTGGGCGCCGGCTTCGACGTTGCGGATAACGAAATCGTCAAACGGGTCGCGCCGGGTGATCTCGTGATCACCGCGGACATACCCCTGGCCGCCGAGGTCATCGAAAAACAGGCGATCGCACTCGACCCGCGTGGCGAACTCTATACGCGCGACAATATTCGGGCGCGCTTGACCGTACGCGACTTCATGGACGGTCTGCGCGGCGCCGGTGTCGATACCGGCGGCCCGCCGCCCTTCAGCCAGAACGACCGCCACGCGTTCGCCAAGCAGCTCGATCGCCTGCTCGCGCGCGAGCGTAAACGCTACTAGAACGGGGCGTACTACTCAGCCGCCCGACTCGTGTTCGTCCAGATCGGACTCGGCCTGAGCCAGTAATGCGAACTCCTCTTCGGCCGTGCGCGCGACCAGATGATGCCGGCTGAATACGAAGAAGTACGCCGCGCCGAGCACGAACAGCACGATCGTGTAACCGAAGGCCCGCGGATCGAAGGCATAGACACCGGTGAGCGCGATCAGCGACAGCATCAACGCAATGCCCGAGGTCACCATGCCACCCGGGGTACGGTAAGGACGCTCCAGATCCGGCTGCTTGACCCGTAATAGGATGTGGCTGAGCGCCATGAGGGCATACGACAGTGTCGCGCCCACCACCGCCATGCCGAGGATCAGATCACCCGCGCCACTCAAGGAAACAATGAAACCGAGCACGCCCGGCACCACGAGCGCCCACGTTGGCGCCTTGCGACGGCTGGTCAGCGACATGAACTTGGGCAGATAGCCAGCGCGCGAGAGCGCAAAGACGAGTCGGCTATAGCCGTAGATAATCGAAAAGAACGAGGCGATGAGCCCGGCCAGACCAAGCACGTTCACCACGGTGGCCAGCGTCTGGCTGCCGGTATCCTTGAGCGCGGTCACCAGTGGCACACCGCTATCGCCAATCGCCTTCGCGCCCGCCGCACCCGCGAGCAGAACCACCACCAGCACCGCCGTACCCAGCAGAAAGATCATCGCCCCGATAATGCCCTTGGGCACGTCGCGGGCCGGGTTTTTGGCTTCCTCGGCCGCCAGGGGCACGCCTTCGACGGCTAAAAACAGCCACATCCCGAACGGCAACGCGGCCCAGATACCGTAGAACCCCAACGGCAGGAACGTGGATGCGCCCAGCGCGTCCGTGGGCTCGATATCGAACAGGTTGGCGACGTCGAAATCACCAATCAACGCCACCGCGGTCGCCAGGATCGCAAACACCGCCAAGCCGCTGATTACCATCATCACCTTCAGCGCTTCGCCCACCCCGGCGAGATGAATGCCGATGAACAGCGCATAAAACACGGCATAGACGATCGGGCCGTTGAAGCCGAGCAGTTCTTCGACCGCCGCGCCGATGAATATCACGATCGCCGCCGGCGCCAGCGCGTATTCGATGAGTACCGCCAGACCGGTGAGATAACCGCCGGCAGGCCCCATGGCCTGGCGCGCGAAGCTATAGCCGCCACCGGCGGCCGGAATCGCTGCCGACATCTCGGCGAGGGCGAGCACCAGCGTGAAATACATGATCGCCATCAATATCGCAGCGATTGCGAATCCGCCCCAGCCGGCCTCGGCAATCCCGAAGTTCCAGCCGGCAAAATCGCCGGAGATGACGTAGGAAACACCCAGACCAGCCAACAACAACCAGCCGGCCGTACCACGTTTGAGCTGGCGCTTGGCCAGATAGTCCTCGTTTACCGTCGAGCCTGCCATGACGTCACCCCCAAGGTGAGAAAAAAATCAGGAAGTCAGGAAATTGCCCGTCTCGTTCTTGTCGTGATCGATGACGTCGTCTTCGCTACGGTCCTTGAGCTTCACCCCGGAGAGCTCGAGCCGCCGGGCCTCATTCAGCAAATAACGCGCACGCGCCGCAGCGGCATCGATTTTCAGCCCTTCGGGACGCACGTTGGAAATACAGTTGCGCTGGGCGTCGGAGACACCCCGCTTGGGCGCCCAGGTCAGATACAAGCCCAGACTGTCGGGCGAGCTCAGGCCCGGACGCTCGCCAATCAACACCAGCACCGCATTGGCGTTGAGTGCTTCGCCTACTTCATCGCCGATGGCGACCCGGCCCTGCTCGACCACGGTCAGCGGCGCCTGCCGCCAATCGTTATCGTCGGCATCCAGCTCGCGGGTGAGTGCCGCGAGGAAATTCACGGCATGGGCCCCGATCGCACGCGCCGACAGGCCATCGACGATCACCAGCGCGAGGTCGAAGGGTGAATCCTCGGCGTCGGCCGTGTCGTCGAGCCGCTTGCGCGAGTCCTCATCCAGCCGCCGACCCAGATCCGGGCGTTGCAGATACTCGGTGCGATCGCTAGCCTGGCTGTGTAGCCGAAGCGGCGCGTCGATTTCGAGCGTGTCGGTAAGCTGCTCGCTAAGCGCGGCCACATCCAGCGGCCAATGGACGGCGTCCTTGGCCTGCGCATGGGCGAGCTGGAATTCGAGCATGCGCTGAGTGGGCAGGCTGATGCCGGCGCGCCCGAGACCGATACGGGCATCGGTGAATGCACGTAGCCCCTGCCAGGGGTTATCGACCACGCCGATGTCGTCGCCTGCCGCGGCTGACCTGTCGGCCGGTGTCGACGGCTTGCGATCGCTCATGAGCCGGTCTCCGGCAGCCGCTCCAGCGAACGCGCGAACGACTGAGGCAAGCGCTCGGACAGGCGATGCGAATCGCCGTCGCGCACGATTTCCATGTGTTTGAGCCAGGCCTCGAACTCGGGCGCGGGTTTGAGGCCGAGCGCGCGGCGTACATAGAGCGCATCGTGGAACGAGGTGGTCTGATAATTGAGCATGATGTCGTCGGAGCCGGGAATACCCATCACGAAATTGCAGCCGGCCACGCCCAGCAGCGTGAGCAGGTTGTCCATATCGTTCTGGTCGGCTTCGGCATGGTTGGTGTAGCACACGTCGCAGCCCATCGGCACACCCAGCAACTTGCCGCAGAAATGATCTTCCAGGCCCGCGCGAATGATTTCCTTGCCGTCGAACAGATATTCCGGACCGATGAAACCGACCACGGTATTGACCAGTAACGGCTTGAACTCGCGCGCCACGGCATAGGCACGCGCCTCGCAGGTCTGCTGGTCGAGGCCGTGGTGGGCATCCGCCGACAGCGAACTGCCCTGCCCGGTTTCGAAATACATGACGTTATCGCCCACGCTGCCGCGATTGAGCGACAGCGCCGCATCGCGCGCCTCGGCCAGTTCAGCCAGGCCGAAACCAAAGCCGCGATTGGTGGCTTCGGTGCCACCGATCGACTGAAATACCAGATCCACCGGCGCGCCCTGCTCGATCGCTTCCAGCGTGTTCGTGACATGGGTGAGCACGCACGACTGGGTGGGAATTTCGTATTTGCGGATCACCGCATCGAGCATGTGCAACAGCTTGACCGACTGGGCGACGTTATCCGTGGCCGGGTTGATACCAATCACAGCATCGCCGTTGCCATAGAGCAGCCCATCGAAAATACTGGCCGCGATCCCGGTCAGATCATCGGTGGGATGATTCGGCTGCAGGCGAGTCGACAAATGCCCCGCCAGGCCGATGGTGTTGCGAAACGCACTGCGCACCCGGCACTTGCGTGCGACCAGAATCAAGTCCTGGTTGCGCATGATCTTGCTCACGGCCGCCGCCATTTCCGGCGTAATCCCCGGTCGTAGGGCGTCGAGCACCTCGGGCGTGGCCTCGTCGCTGAGCAGCCAGTTGCGAAAATCGCCTACCGTAAAGCTCGAAATCGTTTCGAACGCCTGACGATCGTGGCGATCAACGATCAACCGCGTGATTTCGTCCTCCTCGTAGGGCACCAGCAGGTCTTCGAGAAACGTCGCCAACGGCAGATCCGCCAGCGCCATCTGGGCGACGACCCGCTGTTCGGCCGATTCCGCGATAACACCCGCCAGCCGATCGCCCGATCGCGCCGGCGTTGCCTTAGCCATGAGCTCGGCCAGGCTGTCGAAGCGATAGGTTCGCTCACCCAGGGTATAGCGATAGTTGCCACTCATCTCGCTCGCACCTCCGTCGTCGCGTAAGCGACGCCATGCGGTTGCCGACGGCGCTCAGCATGTATCAGCCCGTACCGGGCTCGGGCTCGCGATTTGAATATGACACAGGCCATGGCCCGTGCACAGCAAGATACATTCCAGCTTTGAGGCAAGCTCTGCACAACCTCTCGCCCTGACCTGCCAACAAGGCAGGCGCCGCACTTGGCTGCTTTGGCGCACACGCATGTAAGGCCGCGAACGCGATCCGCGAGCGGTTATTCAGCGCTTGCTTAAGCGAACATCGCCTTCAATCAACGCACTGTAATCGTGCGGTGACCGCGGCACAGCGCGCGTCTGTCGTCAGTGGCGGCTACGACCGGCGCCGGCGCTTTGCATCTGTTCGCTGGCCTGCTCGCGCAGGCTGCCCACTTCCTTGAGGGTGCGCACGACCGCATCGATGCGCGCCTGCGGCCATTGCCGCACGTAGTCCGGCACGGCGCCGCCACTGGCTTTCATATCGCGGTCGACGGCCAGTGCATCCGGCAGGTGTCGTTCAAAGCGCTCGATATCGGGCAGCACCTGCACGAGTTCCTCGCGCGGCAGTGCGATACCGCCGATATCGATATGCGTGGGGGTATTCGAACTCATGAGTCTGTGCCCTCGGGTCGCCGCAACTGCGAATCACCCTGCGGGCTATGTCGAATCTTTCAAGCGCGCCGCTATGTCAGTCGCCTGTCGGCTTGGCGCGACGCTTGCCCGGTTTTGCCTTGGCCGCCTTGGCTTTGGTCTTGCCCGCTTTCTTCGCCCTGGGTTTGGATTTGGGTTTGGGTTTGCGGCGCCCGGCGGGCGGGGCCGGCGGCGCGTCGTGCGCACGCGTGATCGCGAGCTGGCGCCCGGCGACCCACACCGTCTTGAGATGGGCGAAGATATCCTCGGGCATGCCCTTGGGCAGATCGACCAGGCTGAAGTCGTCGCGGATATCGATACGCCCGATATGGGCGCTATCCACACCGGCCTCGTTGGCGATCGCGCCGACGATATTGCGCGGCTCCACACCGTGGCTGCGTCCGACCTCGATACGAAAGGTTTCCAGATCGCCATCGCCGAAGGATTGCTGGCGCGACGCACCCTTGTTCGCACTCTTGGGGGTCTGCGCTCCCATATCGCGCGGGCCTGCACCACGATCGGGCTTGCCGGGCTTGAGCATGAGCGGCTCGTCGCCCTGGGCGAGATACGCCAGCGCGGCGGCCAGTTCTTCGGGGTCGACATTGTGCTCGCCGCGGTATTCGTCGAGCAGTTCGCGAAACGGCGCCAGGTTGCCTTCGGCCAGCGTGACCGAAATACGTTGCTTGAAACGGGTGATGCGTTGTTCGTTGACCTCGGCGATGCTGGGCAGGTCCATCGGCTCGATGGCCTGACGCGTGGCTCGCTCAATCGCCTTGAACAGGCGTTTTTCGCGCATGGTCACGAACAGGATGGCATCACCTTCGCGCCCGGCCCGGCCCGTGCGCCCGATACGATGCACATAGGCCTCGGTATCGTGCGGAATATCGAAATTGATCACATGGCTGATGCGTTCCACATCCAGCCCGCGCGCGGCCACGTCGGTGGCTACGATGATATCCAGCTGGCCGTTCTTGAGCTTGGCGACCGTGCGCTCGCGCTGGTTCTGGGCGATATCGCCGTTGAGCGCCGCGCAGGCATAACCGCGGGCCGACAGCCGCTCGGCGAGCTCATCGGTGGATTTCTTGGTACGCGCGAATACGATCATCGCGTCGAAGGGCTCGGCTTCGAGCAGACGCGTGAGTGCGTCGAGTTTGCTGGTGCCGCCACCCACGATCCAGTAACGCTGGCGGATGTTGACCGCCGTCGTGGTCTTGGCCTGGATGGTGATTTCCTGCGGCTCGCGCAGGTGCGTCTTGGCGATACGCCGGATCGCACTCGGCATGGTGGCCGAAAATAGTGCGACCTGGCGCTCGGCCGGGGTCTGTTCGAAGATCCATTCCACGTCTTCGATAAAGCCCATGCGCAGCATTTCATCGGCTTCGTCGAGCACCATCCAGTCGAGCGCGTCGAGCTTGAGCGTACCGCGCTTGAGATGATCCATCACCCGACCCGGCGTGCCTACCACCACATGCACGCCGCGCTTGAGCGCAGCCAGCTGTGGGCCATAGCCCTGGCCACCATAGATCGGCAGCACATGAAAACCCGGGATATGCGCGGCATAGCGCTGAAAGGCCTCGGCCACCTGGATGGTGAGCTCACGCGTGGGCGTGAGTACCAGCGCCTGCGGTGCCTTGCCGGCCCGCCCGGTCAGCCCGGAGAGAATGGGCAGCGCGAAGGCCGCCGTCTTGCCGGTGCCGGTCTGAGCCTGGCCCAGCACGTCCTTGCCGGCCAGCAACGGCGGAATGGTCGCCGCCTGAATGGGCGACGGCGTCTCGTAGCCGACATCGGCGAGGGCCGCCATGACGGCATCGGAGAGCGCCAGATCGCTGAAGGCGACCTGGGCGGATTCGTTTTCATTAGGGGTGGACATGCACAGCCTGGCAGGCACGGGCGCTCAGCTGCGCCCGAAAAAACACTGCGCCGGAATGGCGCGGACGCTCATTCTACCCGTTATTCACAGTCGTCGGTCCCCGTTTTTCCGACGCGGTATCGTCGATGATGGCGGCAACGGAGTCCGCGGTCAGCGCCGACAGCGTCCAGCCCAAATGGCCGTGCCCGGTGTTGTAGAACACGTTCGGCGCCTTTCCGCCGCCCACGCGCGGCATCATGTTCGGCATCATCGGGCGCAGACCGGCCCAGGGGATGACCTGGCGCGTTTTCACGTCGGGAAAGCACTGCTTGACCCAATCCACCAGCGGCTCGATCCGATCCGCCCGGATATCGCGGTTGAACCCGTTGAACTCGGCGGTGCCGGCCACGCGCAGACGATCTGCGCCCAGGCGCGCACACACGAGCTTGGTTTCATCGTCGAGCAGACTGACTTCGGGCGCGGCCTGTTGCGAGGCCTCGTCTTCCAGATCGACGGTAATCGAATAGCCCTTGACCGGATACACGTTCACGCGATCGCCCAGCTGCGCAGCAATGTCGCGGCTGCCGGTACCCGCACACACCACCACGCCGTCGAACTCGAGCGTGACCCGGTCCTCGGGCGTGTCGTTGTCGCAGGCCGCGATGGTGACCTGCTGCCCATCGGATTGAACGCTTTCGACACTGTGGTTGTAGTGAAAGCGTACGCCCTGTGCCTGTGCGGCCCGCGCCAGGCCCTGGGTGAATTTGTGAATATCGCCGCTGGAATCGCTTTCGGTAAAGAAGCCGCCGTAATACTCGCCCGCCAGCGCGGGTTCGATCGCCCGCATTTCTTCCGGGGTGACCGGCTGGCGCTCCAGGCCGCCTTCGGCGAGCAGGCGCGACACCTTCTCGGCATGGCGATAGCCGGCGCGATTGCGATAGATATGCAGAATGCCCTTGCGCTTGACATCGAAATCGATGTTCTCGCGCTCGGCCCAGGAAAACAGAAACTCACGCGCCTCGATCGCCATGCGCGCGGTTTCGGTGGTGTTGCGGCCGTACTGCGGGATCGCGGCGATGAACTCCAGAAACCACGACAATTTGTGCCAGGACGGTTTCGGGTTGACCAGCAACGGGGCATCGTTGCGAAACATCCACTTCATGCCCTTGAAGACCATGGGCCAGTGGTTCCAGACCTCGGCGTTGGAAGCAGAAAGCTGACCGCCATTGGCGAAGGAGGTCTCCATCGCCGCATAGCGATTGCGGTCGAACAGCGTGACCTCGTAACCGCGCTGAACGAGTGCGTAGGCCGTGGTGACCCCGGTGATGCCCCCGCCGATAATTGCAATATGATTCATGAGCGTCTATCCGATAGCGTCGTGCGTGAAAACCTGCCGCGTGGCAGGCGCCGCCCCTTCCGTCACTGAACCTGAGAGATTCACCCGCGCGTCGATGGCCCGCGGGCTTGCTCCTTCGGTGCACGCCGGCCGGTTACGGCTGCGCGACTCTTCGGATATGGGCGCGATAACGGTCCCTGATGCCTGAGAGTTTCCGGGGCGGTTGCTCCTTCGGCGCCGGCTTTACGCCGGTCTCTCCCGCTATTGCGTGAATGTATGAATAGGTGTCGAATCCGGTATCGGCACGCCAACGCCCAGCCTCTGTGCGTGATCGATGCCGATGTTTTGTCCAAGATACCATGAGCAATCGCCATGCCAATACCGTCGACCCTGCGCCGCGCCCGCGATACGGTCGAATTCGAAACCGCCGAGCGCTGCGCGATACGCGAAATCTCCAATACGCCGGATGATCCGGCCCTCTCCATCGCCCGGGCCCGGGTGGCGCCCGGCGTGACCACGGCCTGGCATCGTCTGCGAGACACCGCCGAACGCTATCTGATCGTTTCCGGCCAGGGCGTGGTGGAAGTCGGCGAGCGCCTGCGCGAAACCGTGGCGGCCGGCGACGTGGTGTCGATCGCGCCGGACACCGCCCAGCGGATTCACAACAACGGCGATTGCGATCTGATCTTCTATGCCATCTGTACGCCGCGTTTTACGCCAGACTGCTACGAAGCACTCTAGCGCGCCCACCGCGTGAGTACTGATTCAGCCGACCACCCGATTGCGGCCTTCGGCCTTGGCTTGATAGAGGCGCCGATCGGCCTTTGCGAACAGGCTTCTGAAGTCCATGCCATCGCGCCCGAGTTCGGCAATGCCGATACTGGCTGATAACGGAATATCCTTGCCGCGATAGCGAAACGGCCGGTCATGAACCAGATCGCACAGGTCCTGGGCGATCTGTCGGGCGTGCGCGATATCCGCCCCCGATAACAGGATGCCGAATTCCTCGCCGCCAAGACGGCCCGCGATATCGGTCTGGCGAATACGGCTGGCAAGCAGCTCTGCCACGAAACATAGCGCCATATCACCCGCGTCGTGGCCGTAGTCGTCGTTGACGCGCTTGAAATGGTCGAGATCGACGACGAGCATCGCCAGCGGTATTTTCTGGCGCAGATAGCGCTGGCGCTCGCGCGCGAACACATCACGAAAACGCGAGCGGTTAGCCAGCCCGGTCAAAGGATCGGCCAGCGCCAATGCACGCAGTTCGGACTCCGTCTTTTCGCGACTGGCCTCGTAGATATACGAAAACCCGAGCGTGGAGGCGGTACACAGCACGATATTGACGACGCTCAGATAACCCGGCCAGCCATCCCACAAGCCGTAACGATAGACAAAGATTCCCCCGGCGCAGCTGATAAACAGCAACGCCACCCAGAGCCCCTGCCATCGGCCCAACAGCAGATGCGACAGTAGCGGTACCAGAAAAACCCATACGAAAACCGCGATGCCGTTCTGCTTGGCCAGCAGCGAAAGCATCATGACAAAGAAAAACGGCACCACGAAGATCAGGTTGTTGATCGGTGCGCGGCCGGTTTCGTGGATCACATAAAGCAGCAACGCGGCATAGGCCACCAGGCACAGTTCGGCCACGGCCAACCAGCGCGCATCCAGATAGAAGTGCAGCAAGGCATAGCCGAATACCGCCGTGCAGGTAAACCACAGCAGCGCCGTCAACACCGTCTGCTGATACGGGCGAACATCGGGAAAATGATCGCGCTTGGGAAAAAGACTTTTCATGGAATGTGCCGCGGCCCCGCTATGGCCAACCCCACATCCGCCAGCGCGCCTTCCCCCGAGAACCCGTTATTCATACGCTTGTCGTGTACCCAGCCGCCGTGCGGCGCTACGAAATTACGCGCACCGCATGTGCGCACGCCCCTTCGCTTGGAAATTTCCGGTGTTTGATCTTTCGCGATCGTGCGCGTTTCGTATCAACCGCCCGCTCTCGTTATAAATTGAAAACCGGCGCGTGTCGATGACCCGGCGCAAGTCTCGAACGGCCTTTCGGGGTGGCTATCGGCGCACGCAAATATATCTGCAATTGCCTAGTGCCAATCCCGAACATGCATAGCGCGTCATATTCGCCATGCCCGGGCCCCAAGACCGAATACGCGCTCACCGATGGCGGGCCGCCAACGACGGTATCGACACGGCCCAGGCGCGCGTACCGGCACCGGCGCCCGCCGCACGGTGTACAGTGAGCGGCCCAGGCACGACCTCGTCCTCTTAATGATTAGCGCCGCCGAAGCCCGTGAACGACTGAAACTGGGTAACCGGCAATTCGTCGACAACATCCAGAATTCGGACACCTTGAGCCGACACGCCCGGCCTGCCGAACTCGTGCTCAGGCAAAGCCCGTTTGCGATCGTGCTCGGCTGTTCGGATGCGCGTGTGCCGGCCGAGATCGTGTTCAACCAGGGTCTGGGCGATCTGTTCGTGATTCGCGTGGCCGGCAATATCGTGGCGCCCTCACAGATCGGCAGTATCGAATTCGCGGCCGGAAAGTTCGGCACGCCGCTCGTGGTGGTACTCGGCCACACCCAGTGCGGCGCGATCACCGCCACGCTCGACGAACTGCAGCGGCCCACCGAAAACCAGTCGCGCAACCTGCGTTCGATCGTCGATCGCGTGCGGCCATCGGTGGCAAAACTGCTCGACAGCGAGCTCGCCGAGGACCGACATGCGCTCATTCATGCGGCTGTGCGGGCCAATGTCGCGCGCTCGGTTAAGCGTCTGTCGCATGGCTCGGACATTCTCGAACAACTCATTGCGGACAGGCGCCTGGAAATCGTCGGCGCCGAATATGCCGTCGAAACCGGCGAAGTTCGATTCCTGGAGGATGTCGAGTCGCCCTAGCGCGGCATACGGCGCCGCGCCGGCGATGCGCCTGACCACGAGCGGGCCACTCAAGCGATCAGTCGTTCAACGTTTCCAGCGCGGCTACGAAGCGCGAAACACAGGCATCGACGTCGTAGAGCTTGTCGAGGCCGAACAGGCCGATCCGAAACGACTGGAAATCCTCGCCCTCGCCGCACATCAACGGCACCCCAGCCGCGATCTGTACGCCCGCTTCGGCGAAGCGCGCCCCGGACTGGATCCGGGCATCGCGGGTATAGCTCACCACGACGCCGGAGGCCTGAAAACCCGGCGCGGCGACGCTGTCGAAGCCATGTGTCTGCAAGGCATCGCGTATGCCACGGCCGAGCGCGAACTGGCGCTCGCGCGCGGTTTCGAAACCCAGCGCCCGCGTTTCTTCCATCATCGCTAACAAACGCGTGAGACCGTCGGTTGGCATGGTTGCATGATAGGCATGACCGCCGCCCTCGTAGGTTTCCATGATCTGGAGCCACTTGCGCAAATCGCAGGCATAGCTGCTGCTGGTCGTGTTCTCGATCCGTTCGCGGGCATGTTCACTGAGCATGACCATGGCGCAGCACGGCGAGGCACTCCAGCCTTTTTGTGGTGCGCTGATGAGAATATCTATACCACAGGCCTGCATATCGACCCAGTGCGTACCCGAGGCAATACAATCGAGCACGAACAGCCCGCCGTAGGCATGCACCGCCTCGCCGACGGCCTGCAGATAATCGTCGGGCAACAGCATGCCCGCCGAGGTTTCGACATGGGGCGCGAAGACCACGGCCGGGCGCTCGGCCTCGATGGTCGCCACCACGTCGGCGATCGCCGCGGGAGCAAACGGTGCCTGCGGCGCGTCGTATTCCCGTACCGCGCTGAGCACGGTCGTGGATTCGGGAATCACGCCCATATCCAGGATCTGGCTCCAGCGATAGCTGAACCAGCCGTTGCGGATGACCAGACAATGCGCGCCATGGGCAAACTGGCGTGCCACGGCCTCCATACCGAAGGTACCGCTGCCGGGCACGATCACCGCCGAATGGGCGTTGTATACCTGCTTGAGCACCCCGGACACGCCGGTAAGCACCTGCTTGAAGCGCGCCGACATATGATTGAGGGCACGGTCGGTATACACGACCGAATATTCCAGCAAGCCATCGGGGTCGACGGTTGAGCGCGCCTGCGTCATGGCGAATATCCTGTTTTTACTGCCTTGTGGCCGCTACTGTCGCATAAAACGAACCGCAAAAACCGGCCGATCGAAGGGTATTCTAGGCACACTCATTTGCCGAACGCATGCGCTGCGGCATGCGTGCTGGATATCGTTGTGAACCTGCTGGCTCATCTGCTGATTGCCGAATATACGCATACCTCTTTTGCCGGCCAGATTCTCGGCGACGAGATCAAGGGCCGCCTGGACGATCGCTTTGCCCCGACCATTCGCCATGGCATCCGCCTGCATCGTGCGATCGACGGCCACAGCGATGCACACAGCGCGCATCGACGGCTACGCAACCGTTTCGATGCGCCCCTGCGCCGCTATGCCGGTATCCTAGTGGATATCGGCCTCGATCACGCACTCGCCCGTGCCTGGCCGCAATTCCACGACCGCCCCCTCGAGGCCTTCGCCCGCGACGCGCAGCGCCGCGTGATCGACGAATGGCCCGCGCAGGCGCCATTCGCAGCGACTCGGCTACAGGGCCTGGAAACGATCCTGGTGGGCTATCGCGCACCACAGGGCATTCAACGCGCGCTCGACTCGGTGGCCCGGCGGCTGCGCCGTGACAATCCCGTAGCTGCGGCACTGCCGGCGTTAGAAGCTCAGCAATCAGCCTTCGACCAGGAAATCGCGCTAATCATGCGCGATCTTTACGATGTGATCAGCTGTATCGACCGCACGCCGCGGACCGACGCGTAACAGACGCCGCTCAAACGTCTTCGAGCTGTTGTTCCGGCGCGTTCTTTTCCAGGCGCCGACGTACGTCGATTTCGCGCATACGCCGGATTTCGGGTTTGTCGATCTGCTTGGCCACATAGCGCACCACATAGCGCTTGAGCTCGCCTTCGACGTCGGCCACCACATCCAGCACGGATGCCCGCAGGCCACGGGCGTTGAGTTCGACATCGATATCCTTCTCGCCGGGCGCGGGGATATCGATGAAGATATGCAGCGGCGCCTGGGCACGGGCCGTAAGCTTGAGATGCGCGCGCAGCTCGGTTTCGAAGCGGTGATCGTGGCCGGCCAGGCGTACCGTCAGATCGAGATCGATCGGAATCATCAAGGCGAACTCGATGAGTTCACCCTCGCGTCGCATCACCGACGGTTCGCCGATATTTCCCTCGGCCTGGATACGCGCCAGTCCGCCCGGACCCACGTTGCGCGGGCCGAAATCCACGGCGTTGCCGGTCAGATTCGACAACGCCTGTTCGACGCGTTCGACCGTGACCGCATGTTCGAAGAAGTCTCGCCCGAAGGCTTCGTAGGAATAGTCCTCGCGTGTTTGCGCGCTGGAATTCGAATGCTCCGCCATATCGAGACCTTCTTGTTTTTTTTGGTTAGGCGCGAAACGACTCAGACTACTTGCGGATACGGTTGTCCGCGTTGGTAAAGCCCTGCAGTGACACCTTCAGATCGATCCGGTCGCCGCGCGGGCCGATCAGGCTCACGGTGGCCTTGCTGCCGCTACGCAATTTGTTGCGTAGTGCGTCGTCTACAGGAAAGTCGGCCCGGCAGCCCTGCTCCAGACAGATCTGGAACGGAAAACGCCGGGGCTGATCGCCATCGACCTGGAACTGTACGCCGGGCGCCAGACGCGTACCCAGCGGCAGAATGAACACCATCGCCGCCGTATCGACTTCCGGCGGATAGCCCATCACGACCCGCAGAATCGGTTTGCCATTGTCCGGGCTGTTCACCAGCTGGGTCATTTCACAGGCCCCGTCGCCCTGCTCCGGACAGCGCACTTCCCAATCCTGGAAGGTCTCCACCTTGCCCGAATCCTGGGCGAAAGCCGCGGTGGCGATGAACGACAGCACAAGCGCCAACACAACGGCGCGCATGGGCATAAGCAAACGTGACGACATAGATAGGCCCCGGGGCATGTATTTATCGGTACTTTACTAGACAATACAGCGACCGTGACATGCCACCATGATTCGGTAGCACAAGCGCTTTCATTTAGCTGGCTAAAGAGACAGAGCAATCGGCATTCTGCGACCTCGACACCTGGGCATGGCACTCGCGCTGGCGCTCGTTATCGTGCTGCTTACCCGCGCGACACTGGACTATGTCTGGATCGGTAGCGTGCCGGCACCCTGCGAGCGCGTGAAAACGCCCGCGACCACGGCGATCGTGCTTAGCGGCGGGCCGGACTATCGCCGCACTCGCCGCGCGGTGGGCCTGTTCAAGGCCGGACAGGTGGATCGCATCGTGTTCTCGGGCGCCGGGCACGGGGGTGATTCGGCGGTCCGTCTGGCCCGCGAAGCGGCGCGACTTGGCGTGCCGCAAAAACGCATCCTCGTGGAGCGCGCGGCGCGTTCGACCTATGAAAATCTGGCCAACAGCTGTGCCCTGGCCGCTGTGCGCGATGCCCAGCGGCTGGCGATCGTGACCGACCAGCACCATAGTTATCGCGCCTATCTGACCGCCCGTGCCCAATGCGCCCAGCCCGAGATCTGCTCGGCCGCCGCACCCGTGCCGCTGACTGCGCAACGCCGGCGCAGCGAAGCGATGAAACTGTTCGCCTATCAGCTGCTCGGCCGCGCCGCCTGGTGGTGACAGCCAGCGACGACCGCGTTATGCGGGCCTAGCTGTGTAAACCCACCAGGTTGTTCACGCCGATGCCGAGTGTGCTG